>JBAPUA010000210.1:0-49570 GCA_049282435.1 Cyanobium sp.
ATCGTGGTGCGCGGCCGGGGCCGCAGCGATGTGGTGTCCCTGGTGGAGGCGGAAGCGGCGGATCAGCTGCCGGCAGCGACCCGGGGCTCCTTAGAAGTGACCCAGAAGCCTGTGGCAGAACAACTACTCGCCAGCCCAGAAGCTCCAATAATCCCCTGATGTCGTGGGACACGGCGGCGAGGCCCTCGGTGATGGACCAGAAGCCATCGAGCCGCAGCGCATTCATGGCCAGGCTGCGGAGCGTCGCCATGATCTGCACATCGTTGGCCTCGCGGTAGCGATGGCCTCGCGGTAGCGATGGCCTCGCGGTAGCGATGGGCGTCCATCTTGAACGGGGTGTCGCGGGGCCAGTGCCAGGAGTTCTCGATGGACCAACGCTCACGCACGTGATGGAGCAGATCCTCGCTGTGACATCGATCACCCTGCATTCGGCGCGGCGGTCCGTCGGATCCGCCCTCAGCCACCAGCCCCCATCCCTTGCCTGACTGGCATCGCCCTGAAGCGCCCACCAAGCCATCGGTGGGTGCGAAGGAATGCTGACCGCGACAAGCCCACAGGCCAGCTGAACTGCACCTGAGCTGAGCTGCACCTGAACGGCAAGCGCTGCGTTGCCATCCCTGCACGGCAAACGCGGCGCTGCGACCTGCCGCTCAGGACACGAAACGGCCATACAGCCAGCGCACGAACCCTCCCACCACCGGCACCGGCGCAAAGGTGGGGCCAACGAAGTCGAAATAGTCGCGATGGTCGCTGATCTTGCCGTCCTCGTTGAACTGCAGCCGGGTCGTGCCGGGATAGATGAACAGCAGGCCCTGGATCTTCATGCCCATCTCCCACTCCACAAACGCCGTCCGGCCCTCGACCGCGATCGCCCCCGGCGTCAGGTAGACCCCTTCACAGCGCTGGAGCAGGCCCTCCTGGGCCTCGATGTAGGCCGTCAGGCCGCGCTTCTCCTGGGTGGGGTCCTGGAAGTGCACATCCTCGGCATAGGCCTGCCGCCACTGGGCCTCGGTCGGTGCCGGGGCGCCGTAGGGCTTGGTGAACAGGTCCTTGAGGCTGGCGGCATCCACGGCGGACAGGCGGCTTGGCTGGCGGCACGCTATCGGCCGGCCCGCCTCAGGCGTTGGCCAGGCAGGCCTCGATCAGCTCGGCGGCCCTGGCCACGCCGCCGGCTGCGGCGATCTCGGCCTGCAGCCGCCGGGCGGCCTGGCGATAGCGGTCATCGCCCAGCATCTCCGCCACCATCGCCCTGAGCCGCTGGGATGTGAGCTGACGCACGGGCAGGGCACGGCCGGCGCCGCAGTGGGCGATGCGGGCGGCGATGCCCGGCTGTTCATTGGTGATCGGGATCGCCAGCAGCGGCACGCCACAGGCCAGGGCTGTCAGCGTGGTGTTGAGGCCGGCGTGGGTGATCACCAGCGCCGAGCGGGCGATCAGCTGCTGGTGCGGCGCGAACGCCACCACCAGCGGCTCGCCGGGCAGCGCCGGCAGGGGGGCCCCCGGACGGCCGAGCGAGATCACCAGCTGCGCCTCAAGCGGCGCGCAGGCGGAGGCGATCGCGGCAAACAGCTCGGGCCGGCCGTTCTGCAGCGTGCCCAGCGAGGCGTAGATCAACGGCCGCCCATCCAGGCGCTCCCAGGGGAAGGGAACGGCATCCCGCAGCAACGGCTCCCGACCGGAGGGATCCGCCAGGGGGCCGACGTAGTGAAACTGGGGCGCCAGCCGCTCCCGCGCAAAATCAAAGGCGCGCGGCAGCTGGGCCAGCTGCAACAACGGCGAATGCAGCTGCTCCCGGCGGCGCCGAACCGGCAAACCCCAGCGCTGGCGCTGCTCCTGCAGATCGCTCCACAGCGAGGCGGTCAGCCGGTCCAGCAGGGCATTGCCCAGCTGGTTGCGCCAGCGGGCCCAGGGCGCCGGGCTGGGTTGCCAGCCGCTGAAGTAGGGGGGCACAGCCGCCTCCCGGTTCACCGGCAGGGCGTTGGCGATCGTGACGTAGGGCAGACCCAGCCGCTCCGCCACCGTGGCGGCGGCCGGGCTCAGCTGATCGACCAGCAGCAGCTGCAGCTTCGCCGCCCGCAGCACCTCGGGCAGCTGCTCATGCAGCATCGCCTGCTCCTGCCGGAAGTAGCGGACCGTGAAGCGCAGCCCCGCCAGGCCGCTGAGCCGTCCGAGCTGGGCGTAGGTCGCATCGACGCTGCCGGCTGGAAAGCACTCGGCGCCGATCGTGACCAGCTGCAGCGGCAGCCCCGCCAGCTTGCGGGCGCCATCGGCGACGGTGAACACCACCACCGCGTGGCCGCGCCGGGTCAGCTCCAGGGCCAGCGCCAGCATCGGATTGAGATGGCCGATCGCCGGCGGAGCGACGATGCCAATGCGGAGCGACATCGGCGCCGGATCCAATAGCACCCCATTCTGCCGATGCACTCCGCGGCAGAATGGGGTGCTGCGGGACTTCCGGCTCAGGCTCCGGCGACCAGGCCCGCCCAACCCCCGGACGTTGCGGACCCTCCGCTGGTGCTGGAAGCCAGTGCCGGCTGGCGCCCGTGCTGGAGCTGACCACGTTCCAGCTGGTAGTGGCCGGGAGCGCCTCGATCCCCAGCTGCCTGGCGCTGGCCTCGATCGATGTCGAATCGCTGGGGCTCAACATAGGAAGCCAGTTTGCAGTTCCGGAGATAACAGCTAGATTTTCGCCTCTCCTTCAGGACATCGTTCCATGGCGCTTGGTCGCCCGATGCCGCCGCTGCTGCTCAGCGACGACGAGATGCAGCAGCTCCAGAGCATCGCCAACTCAACGACCCTGCCGCCTTCCCTGGTGCAGCGGGCCCAGATCGTGCTGGCTTGCGGAGCCGCTGAAACCAACACGGCCATTGCCAAGCGCCTGGGTCTGACGGGCATGACCGTGGGCAAGTGGCGCAAGCGCTATCGGCAGCTGGGTCTCAAGGGGCTGGACGACGAGCCCAGGCCGGGGCGGCCCCGCACCTATGGGGACGACAAGGTGGCGGAGGTGCTCAACCGGGCGTTGCAGAGCCAGCCCGCTGCTGGCAGCAGCCAGTGGAGCGCTCGCTCCTTGGCCGCTGCTACGGGCATCTCCAAGAGCACCGCCCACCGCTGGCTGCAGACCTTCTCGCAGCAGCCCCAGCGCCAGACATCGGTCAACCAGGGCAACGAATCCTCTTAGTGCCTCCGGCACGCTAAGCCCAGGGCCTCGGCAAGCGTGAGAAGACCAGAGACACCCTCGCAGCCAATCTCAAATCGTCAGGCTCGATCTCAAATCATCAGGCTCGACCTCAAACATCAGACTCAACCTCCATCCGCATCGGTACGCCCGAGCGGCCTGCCAGCCAAGACCCCCCTTCAGGCAAGCGATCAGACCCCGCCGATGCCTGAATCGGGCCGGTTCGCCTGCCGCTTGGGGGCGGCCACGCGCCAGCAGTTCCCTGGCCCCCTCCAGTCCCTGCTTGTTGCAGGGGCTCCCCAGGATCGGCAACCTGCGCCAGGTCGGCGCTGATCCCCTGCAGCGCCTGGAGACCACCGATCGCCTCCAGGGTGACCCGGGCCGCGAACTTGGGAGCGAGAGTCCAGCCCTGGTTTCTCAGTTGACGCCTCCTGTTGGCAAGGAAATCTCCCCAAGAGCCGTCAGTCTGACCTGCTCAGAAAACTCAGAGGTCACAACGGTGCGCGAAAAGTGATCAGATCTCGCGATCATCAGCTCGCTTCGTTACCAAAAAATACAGCCCAATGATCAATCAAGTTTGCGAAACTTTGCGTTCGCACGAACAAAAATAGAGACAGTTTTTCTAGGGTTATTGATCTGGCTATGCCGCCTAGTTCATTACCTTAACTGTTGGATTGTATGTCTTGAGCATCGCCGCATCCCCGATCCTGATGCCAAGCCAAGCGCTCCTGGCACTCCACGACCGCCATGAGCACTTCTCCAGCCTCGCGGAGTTTTTGCCGTTGCTGCCTGAGCGCCTCAAGGAAGGCCGCCTGCTGGCCGAAGCCGCCAATCTGATCCGCACCCTGGGGATGATCGAGCCGCTCAGCGGCCGCCACCTGCCTCCAGAGGAGATTTGGATCAGCCCACGCAACTACCGCGAATCGCTCCTTGCCCAGGGCTGTCTCTCGCGCAACCGGGCCAGCCTCATGGTGCTGGAGAGCATCTACGGCTCGCCAGGAGCCTGTTGCGCATAGATTTTTTATGGGCAAATCAACAAATAACGCGACCAGCGCGGACTGATGCTGAGTTTTGCTCCGGGCAGTGCTTCGGCGACCAGCCCGCAAAACGCAGCTGCAGCAGTCAAGTTCAGCTGACTCTCATTGTCAGCTCAGTCTCGCTCGGATCAACTTGCGCTTCAAGATGGCCGGAACGGGTCTATTGCGTGTGTCCGCTGACGTCTGCGATCGATGCGCAACAGGCTCCTGGCGCTGATTCCAGAAGGCGATCGGACTCGAGAGGGAAGCCGCAGCAGGGCTACGCCAACCAACACCTGAGGGCATAATGCGTTGAACGTCATAGCGCCCTGGTCCAGGGCGGCGCACGTGGCCCAGCCGATGCCCAGTCCCCAGCTGCTGGAGGAGTACAGCCAGTTCTTCCGGCTGCTGAGCGAACCCGCCCGGTTGCAGTTGCTCTGCCTGCTCCGAGCGGCTCCGATGGATGTGGCCTCCCTGATCGAGAGCACGGGGTTTTCCCAGTCCCACATCAGCCGCCAGCTGAGTCAGTTGCAGCGCGCCGGGCTGGTGCGCTGCGAGCGTGAGGGGGTGCGGCTCACCTACCACGCTGACAGCGACCTGGTGGAGGACCTCTGCGCCCTGGTGCAGACCCGCCTGCGCCGGCGGCTCGAGGCGCAGCTGCACCATCTGGCCGGACCCTGAAGCGGGTTCCGATCCCACCAGCAAACACCGGGCTCAGAACTGCGGCGTCGTCTGAAGCCGCCTTCCCGCCTCAGCTCCGGGACGGCAGCGACCTGGGCGGCGCCGGCAGCCGGATGCTCACCAGAGCGGCAGCCGCCACCAGCAGTGAGGAGGTCCAGAGACAGGCCTGCATCCCGCCCAGCACAAACATCGCCCCGGACAGCAAGGTGCCCACCAGGCGACCGGCGGCGTTGGCCATGTAATAAAAGCCGACGTTGAGACTCACCGATTCGGCATCGGTGTAGGCCAGCACCATGTAGCTGTGGATCGAGGAGTTCATGGCAAACACCACCCCGAACACCGCCAGACCCACGACCAGCGCCAGCCCCGGTTGTGCCACCTGGCGCCAGAGCGCGATCGCGATCAGGGCGGGGATGGCGGTGAGCACGGCGCTCCAGAACTGCACCGCCGCCACACCGGGAGGGGCGCTCTGGCCCCAGGCCCGCCGCAATGCCGCGCCGAGCCCTGCACGATGCCGTAGCCGATCACCCACAGGCCCATGAAGCCGCCCACCTCCCAGAACCTCCAGCCCAGAGCGGCCTCAAGGAACACCGGCAGGGCCACCACGAACCAGACATCGCGGGCACCGAACAGAAAAAAGCGCGCCAGGGAGAGCACGTTGATGCCACGACTCCTGGAGAACAGGGCGCTGAAGGCGGGCTTTTGCTGCATCCGCCCCATGGCGGCGGGCAGCACCAGGGTGCCGAGGAAAGCCAGCAGCAGGCCGGCGGCCATCACCGCCACGGCGGCATTGAAGCCGATCGTGGCCAGCAGCACGCCGCCCAGGAAGAAGCCCACCCCCTTGAGGGCGTTCTTGGAGCCGGTGAGAATCGCCACCCAGCGGAACAACTGCTGTTCTCCCAGCTGGTGATGCTCCGGCGTTTCCGGCACCACCGTTTTGATGGCGCTCTTGGCACTCATCTTGTTGAGGTCCTTGGCGATGCCGCTGATCGCCTGGGCCGCCATCACGTAGGCCACGCTCCACCACTTCGGCCAGGAATCGGCCACGGGGATCAGCAGCAGCAGCGCCGCCACCTGCAGCAATGTGCCCGTCCAGAGGGTGAGCCTGAGCCCGAAACGGCCCCCCAGCCAGCCGCCGTAGAGGTTGGTGAGGATGCCAAAGAACTCATAGAACAGAAACAGCAGCGCGATCTCAAGCGTGCTGTAGCCGAGCCCATGGAAGTGGAACACCACCAGCATGCGCAACGCCCCATCGGTGAGCGTGAAGGCCCAGTAGTTGGCGGTCACGATCATGTACTGCTGCAAGGCAGACAGTCCTCGCGTGGCCGGCCTGGCTGCTGGGAGCGGCGGGGTGGATTTCGGTGTCGTCATGGTGAAGAAGTTGTGCCGATCCACCGGGATCAGCGCGCATCAAGCAAGGCCACATGGCTCACCAGATCGGCCATGCGGCAGCTGTAGCCCCATTCGTTGTCGTACCAGGCGTAGACCTTGAGCTGGGTGCCATTGACCACCATCGTCGAGAGGCCGTCGACGATGGCGCTGCGATCGTCATTGACGTAGTCGACCGACACCAGCGGCCGGGTTTCGTAGCCGAGGATCCCCTGCAGGGGGCCATCGGCGGCCGCCTCGAAGGCCCGGTTCGCCTCCGCCGCCGTGACGCTGCACTCCAGCTCGAACACCGCATCGGTGAGCGAGCCATTCAGCAGCGGCACCCGCACGGCGTGGCCATTCAGCTTGCCCTGCAGCTCCGGGAAGATCAGGCCGATCGCCTTGGCCGAACCGGTGGTGGTGGGGATCAGGCTCTGGCTGCAGGAGCGGGCCCGGCGCCAATCGCTCTTGAAGCCATCCACCACCACCTGGGTGTTAGTCACGTCGTGGAGGGTGGTGATCGAACCGTGGCGGATGCCGAAGCTCTCGTGCACCACCTTGACCACCGGCGCCAGGCAGTTGGTGGTGCAGGAGGCGGCCGTGATCAGCCGGTGCACCTCTGGGTCGTAGAGGTGGTGGTTGATGCCGTAGACGACGTTGAGCGCCTCGGCGCCGGCGATCTCGCCCTTGACGGGACAAGCCACCACGACACGCCTGAGGCCGACACGGTCGAAGTAGGGCTGCAGGCTTGCCGGGGTCCTGAACTTGCCGCTGCACTCGAGCACCATCTCGACTCCGGCTTGGCGCCAGGGGACAGCGCTGGGCTCCTGCTCCTGGCTGTAACGCACCGGGGCACTGCCCACCGAGAAACCATGGCTGTTGCTAGGCAATCGGCTCTGGCCCTGAACCGCCTGCGGCCAGCGGCCGTGAACCGAGTCAAAGGCCAACAGGTGGGCGGCGGTGTGGGCGTCGCCGGCCGGGTCATTGACGTGGACCAGCTCGATGCCGGGCCGCCCCCAGAGGGCGCGGAAGACCAGGCGGCCGATGCGACCGAAACCATTGATGCCGATTTTCATGAAATCAGGAGCAGACCCGGCGAGCGCGGGAACCATAGATCAACTAAAGTTGATTGATCTAGTGTTCTGCGTCACATGCCTGTCGCCTGCGTGTCTTCGGCCACGGCCTCACCGCCTGCTGAAGGGTTGTGCCTCGATCGGGCACAGCAGCTGCTGCGGGTGCTGGCCGAACCGATTCGCCTGCAGCTGGTGGCGGCTCTGGGGCAGGGGGAGCGATGCGTCTGCGACCTGACCAGCGACCTGGGACTAGCTCAATCGAAGCTCTCCTTTCACCTCAGAGTGATGAAGGAGGCAGGTCTGATCAGCGCCCGTCAGCAGGGCCGCTGGATCTACTACCGCCTCGAGCCTTCCAGCCTGCTGCTGCTGCGCGACTGGCTGGGCCAGCTCGCAGCCGCCTGTCAGTCCCCTGCGACTCCCTGTTCCTGAGCACCCCCTCCCTCAAGCAGCCCCGAACCACCACCAGCGCCCGATCCCCATGGCCAGCCCTGCCCCCACCCGTGCCGATCCGATTGCCAGGGGCAGCGAGGGAGCCGGACGGTTGTCGTGGCTGGATCGTCTGCTGCCGTTGTGGATTCTGCTGGCGATGGCCGCAGGCCTGCTGCTGGGCCGCCTGGTGCCCGGCCTGCAGGCGTTGCTGGGCGCTGTGCAGGTGGGTCACACCTCCTTGCCCATCGCCCTGGGATTGCTGTTGATGATGTATCCGGTGCTGGCCAAGGTTCGCTATGGCGAACTGGGTCATGTGGCCCGTGATCGTCGCCTGCTGACCCTGGCCCTGGGGTTGACCTGGGGGCTGGGGCCCCTGCTGATGTTCAGCCTGGCCTGGTGGTTTCTGCCGGATCAACCGGCCTTTCGCACCGGGGTGATCCTGATCGGCATTGCACCCTGCATCGCCATGGTTCTGATCTGGATCGATCTGGCCCAAGGAGACCGGGAAGCAGCAGCGCTGCTGGTGGCGATCAATTCGATTCTGCAGGTGTTGGTGTATGCCTTGCTGGGCAGCTTCTACCTCCAGATTCTTCCCGCCTGGCTGGGACTCGACAGTCAGGTTGTGCGGTTCTCGTTCTGGGAGATCGCCAGGGCGGTGTTGATTTTTCTGGGAATCCCTTTGGTGGCGGGCTTCTTCACCCGCCTGATCGGCGTGCGCCTCAAGGGGAGACGCTGGTATGAGCAAGCCTTTCTGCCGCGGATCGGGCCCTGGGCCCTCTACGGCCTGCTGTTCACGATCGTGGTGATGTTCGCCCTGCAAGGTGAGGCGATTACTTCGGATCCAGCCCAGGTGATCAAGGTGGCCATCCCATTGCTGCTCTACTTCGTGCTGATGTGGAGCGTGGCCTTCGCTGTCGGCAAACAATGGGGTCTCGACTATCGACGGACTTCGGCCCTTGCCTTCACGGCAGCCGGCAACAATTTCGAACTGGCCATTGCCGTCTGCATCAGCATCTGGGGTGTCAGCTCCCAGCAGGCGCTAGCCGGCGTGATCGGTCCCCTAATCGAGGTGCCGGTGTTGGTGTCCCTGGTGTATCTGTCGCTGGCTCTGAAGAGCCGCTTCCAGGGCAGCCCTCGCATCGAAGGCAGGGACCTGGGCTGATCGGCCGGCGGCGCGAGACCAGCGCGAAGCGGATCCGGCGACAGCCGCCTGAGCTGTTCCCAGCTGCCGCAACCCTCACGGCGCGAGCACGGCGCCGGCTGATCCCCTGGGATGATCCCCTGTCAGCAAGGCATGGAGCCGATGATCGCCCGCGACCTGGCGGCCCAGCAAAAGACCTGAAAGCCGTGGGCGGCCCCCACCCGGACCAGTACCCGCCTGCGGGCCGTTCGGCCAAGCCTGCCAGCGCATGCGACTGGCTTCGCTGGCGTTGTCACCCCTCAGATTGAGCGTCATCGACCTGATGCCGCCATATCGATGTTGCTCGTTGCACCCATCCACCCAGGCCCCGATAGAGGACAGACCTCAAAAGCACCTGGTTGGATCACTCTGATGATCTGGCATGGCACGGAACCACGACTCAGCGCAGACCTTGTCGTTGCTCACTCGCAGCCTGGTGAATGAAAGCGAGAGCCCCTGTTCCGCCATCGATGCGACCCATGCGAAGACGACCCTGGAGGCACCCTGATCGCAGTGCAGAGTGGCAGCGGACTCCTTGCAGATTCCTGCTTCCTTCGTCGCAGCAGAGACGATCCAAGCATGTGCTGGCCGGCTCAGCGCAGAGGCGCTCAGCCGCCTCCACGCCAAACATGTCTGGTCTTTTCAGCACGGCTGGCAGCCGCTCTCTAGGGCAGGATTCGTCCATCCTCAATCCGCACAAGCCGCTGGGCCCGCTGCGCGACAGAGACATCGTGGGTCACCAGCACGATGGTGATCCCCCCCTGGTGAAGATCGGCGATCAGATCCATCACGTCCCGGCCGGTGCGGGAATCCAGAGCGCCCGTGGGCTCATCGGCCAGCAGCAGTTCCGGCTGGTTCACCAAGGCCCGGGCGATGGCAACGCGCTGCTGCTGACCGCCGGAAAGCTGGCTGGGTACATGGTCCAGGCGATCCCCCAATCCCACGCCCGCCAGCATCTGGCTGGCCCGCTGCAGACGTTCGCGGCGCGGATAGCCGGCATAAACCATCGACAGCATCACATTGTCCAGGGCGCTGAGCCGGCTGAGCAGATTGAACTGTTGGAAAACAAAACCGATGCGAAAGTTGCGTAGGTCTGAGCGTTCATCATCATTGAGCATGGTGACATCATGACCATCAAAATAGTAATGCCCTTCACTTGGAGGTTCCAGGCAACCCAGGATGTTCATCAGGGTCGACTTGCCAGACCCGGAGGCACCCATGATGGCGGTGTAGTCACCGCGCCGGATGGTGAGGTTGATGTCACGCAGGATCGGCACCGCCACGTCTCCGAGTTGATACGATTTGCCGATCTTTTCCAGCGCGAGCATGGCCTAGTTGCTGCGCAGAGCAGTGATCGGATCGAGCCCCGCGGCCTTGGAGGCCGGATAGGAGCCGAAGAAGACGCCGATGGCCATGCAGAACAGCAGGGAGAGCAGCACGACATTGGGCGAAGGGCCCACCTGCCAATCGAAGGCGGTGTTGATCAGCGCCGACACCAGAATCCCCAGGCCCACGCCAGCCACTCCGCCGCAGCAGGAGAGCACCACCGATTCAATCAGAAACTGCAGCAGGATGTCGCCCGCCCGGGCACCGATCGCCCGACGAATGCCGATCTCGCGCGTGCGTTCACTCACCGAGACCAGCATGATGTTCATGATGCCAACTCCTCCCACGATCAAGGAAATGGCGGCCGAGCCCCCCAGTAGGGCCGTGAACACCCGGGCGACGGAGGTGGACGCGCTCACCAAGTCGGCCTGGTTGCGGATGATGAAATCGTCTTGGCGAGGCGGCTGGATCCGGTGGCGCCGCCTGAGCAGGTTGCCGATCTGAAACTGGGCGGCATCCATCTGCTCGGGCTGTTTGGCTGACACCGAGATGCTGTCGAGGGCAATGCCGCTGATGGCGTTCACCCCCGCAATGCGGCTGGCCATGGTCGTCAAGGGGATCATCACCTGATCGTCCAGGTCACGGAAGGAGCTGACCCCCTTGTATTCCAACGTGCCGATCACGGTGAACGGCTCTCCCTGGATGCGCACGGTCCGCTGTAACGCGTCCGTGGCGCTGAGCCCCAGGCTGTCGACCACCGTCTGCCCCAGCACGGCCACGCGGGCCGATCGGCTGAGGTCCGCCTGGTTGAAGAAGCGGCCGGTGAGCGGCAGAAAATCGCGCACCGTCACATAGTCGGGCGTGGTACCGACGACAGAGGTGCTGGTGTTGCGTTCAGCGAACACCACCTGGGCCCGCCGGTTCAACACCGGCGCCACAGCCGCCACGGCGGAGCTGGCACTGGCGATGGCCCGGGCGTCATCCCAGGTGAGGGTCGTCGCTGATCCAGCGCCCTGGGAGGCGGGGCTGCCGGTGGTAGCCACGCCGCTCTGAATGAACAGGAGGTTGGAGCCCAGGGATTTGAGCTGGTTCACCGTCTGGATCTGGGCGCCCCGGCCGATGGTGACCATGGCGATCACGGCGGCGATGCCGATGATCACCCCCAGCATCGTGAGCAGCGAGCGCAGGCGATTGGCCGCCAGGGATTCCCAGGCCAGGGGCACCGATTCCACCAGCTGGGCCAGCTTGCGGTTGGAGCGCGAGCGCAGCGGCACCCCGAGGGCTCGCGGGCTCTTCAGCGCGGCTGGGGACGACGGCAGGAAGGACGGCGGCAGGCGGGACGGGCCCATGGGAATCTCCGGCTCAGCGCATCCGTCCAGCGGCACCCTGGGGCTGCTGGAACGGGGAGTTGGCGCGTACGGGGCGGTCGTTGGGGGACCTGCGCCCCGGGAATGTGATGAAGATTCTCTCCCCCTCCCGCAGGCCGGAGAGCACCTCCGACTGGGTGCCGACACTGGCGCCGACGCTGATGGGCCGGAACTGGGGTTGCCGGTTCTGGTCCAGCACGTAGACACCGGTTCCCTGCTCCTGGCTCAGGATCGCGGCCGTGGGGATGAGCAGGGCCTTGGGGCGACGACCCATCAGGAAGCCGGCGGTGAAGTTCATGCCGGAGAGCAGCTTGCTCCGGTCCGGGTCCACCAGACGGATCCGCACCTGGAAACTGGTGACGTTCTGCACCACTACGGATTCCGGCGCGATCAGGCGCACCCTGCCGTGAAAGGTGCGGCCGGGAAAGGCGTCCACCCGCAGCTCCACAGCCTGGGCCTGGTGGATCGAGCCGATGTCTGTTTCCGAGACGTTCGCCAGCCCTTCAAGGTCTCCGGCGAGGGCGAAGATCGAGGAGGACGTGGCTGAACTGGTGGCGCTGGCGGAGGTGGTGGGCGTCACAAAGGCGCCGATGTCGGCATATTTCTGGGTGATCACGCCAGCGAAGGGGGCGCGGATCAAGGTGTCTGCGATCTGGGTGCGGATCGTCTGCAGGGCTCCCTTGGCTTCAATCACCTTGGCGCGGGCGGCGGCGATGTCCTCCCGGCGGAACCCGGCCTCCACCAGATCCAGCTGGGCCTTCAGCGCGTTGATCCGCTCCTGGGTGGCGAGGTATTGGGAGCGGCTGGTATCGAAGCTGACCCGGCCGATGGCACCAGCCTCAAACAGCTGTTGGTTGCTGCGATGGGCGGAACGGATGGCGATCATTTGGGCTTCCGCGTCCTGCAGGTTTTCCCGCGCTTGCCGGATCTCCTCGGGGCGGTTGCCCGCCTCCAGCTTCTGCAGGTTGGCTTCAGCGGCCGCCAGGTTGCCTTCGGCACTCTGCAGCTCGCCGCGCAGATTGCTGTCGTCCATGCGCGCCAGCAGTTGACCGGCCCTCACCCGATCCCCCTGGTCCACCTCAATCCTGCTGATGCGACCGGGCTGCTTGGGGCTGATGTTGACGGGCGTCTGGGGGCGGATCGAACCACTGGCCGTCACCGTCACTTCCAGATTTTGGCGAATCACCGGAGCGGTCTGGAGCTCGAGCAGTGTCTGTCGTTGTTGGTTGTCTTTCAGTCGCCACTGCACCAGCCAGAGCGCGCTCAGGGCGATCAGCACCAAGAGAGCAGCGAGCCAGATCCGGAAGCCAGGTTGGGATAAGAGTCTGTTGGGTTGGGGCGGGGACACGTGGCCGCGGCGGACGGGCGCCCAGCCCCAGGCTCAGGGCTGGACAATGGATTGGGAATGGACAAATCAGGAAGACGGGATTGATAACTGAGCACCAGCACTGGAGTGGGCCAGCATCTCCCAGCTAACTGTTTTTTTGTTCTGAGGAATTGGTGTGGTGAGGATATGCATCATTTCCCAGGAGTCCGTCTCCCATACCCTCAACCCGCACGCCAGCTCCCCACGACTCCGAACCGGACTGAGTCTGTGGCTCTGGCTCTGGCTCTGTAAGAGCTGCCTTCGGCCGCCCCGTCCCTCAGGCTCTCGCCAGGACTGCCCTGGGCATGGTGCAGCCGTTGGGGGTGATGGCGATCAGGTGCCATTCCCCATTCACCTGGTCCAGGCCTCTCAACAGGAAGCAATCCAGTCCCCGGGCCCCCTTGGTCTGGGCAAACACCGGCTCGACGATCGACTTTCGCAGAGTATGAATCGCCCGGCCCGCCTTGGAGCGGATCTTGCGGTAGTCCGTGGTGCCCGAGCCCGGCGGCTTGCTGAGCTCTGGCCTTGGCGTGGCCTGGGGCGTTTCAACCTCAGCAGTCACTTGCTCGGCAGTTTGAGCCTGCTGCTGCCGCCGGCGGAATTGATCGGCAGCGGGAGCAGCTTCCAGCTCAGCTCTGGCCCCGCGGATCGCCTCGATCCGCTCCAGGCGGCGCTGCAGCTCCTGCGGCAGCTCGTCGCCCCATCTGTCCTTGCCGTGGAGCTCATCCTTCTGGGCGTGGATCAGCTCGGCGGTGCTCAGCTCAGGCTTGCGCAGCTCGGCCTTGCGCAGCAGCGCGGCCATGTCGGCCTCCGGCGGCGCCACAGCCATGGGCCCCCCCTTGTGCCTGGAGGCCAAAGCAGCGTCTGCCTCCGGTTCCAGGGACCGAAGGACTTGGGCGTACGCACAGCCGATGCTCTCACTCAGAACCATTGCGGACACGGGGATCTGGGCCGATCTTCGGGCAGCTGCGAGGCCGCGGCTGGCTGGGGTGGTCGCGACAACCTCCTGGAGTCGACGCCAGTGATCAAAATGGGCCAAACGATCAGATCTGATGGGTATCCGCGTCGCCAACGTCAGCAAGCATTTCGGCGATTTCCACGCCGTCGACAACGTCAGCGTGGATGTGGAGACCGGCTCCCTGGTGGCGCTGCTGGGCCCGTCGGGCTCGGGCAAGAGCACCCTGCTGCGCCTGATCGCCGGCCTCGAGGACACCGACAGCGGCCGCATCTGGATCACGGGCGAAGAGGCCACGGAGCGCTCCGTACAGGACCGGCAGGTGGGATTTGTGTTCCAGCACTTCGCCCTGTTCAAGCACCGAACCGTGCGTCAGAACGTGGCCTTCGGCCTTGAGTTGCGGCGCTGGAAGAAGGAGGCCATCCGCCGGCGCGTCGACGAACTGCTGGAACTGGTGCAACTGCAGGGTTATGGCGGTCGCTATCCCTCCCAGCTCTCCGGCGGCCAGCGCCAGCGGGTGGCCCTAGCCCGGGCCCTGGCGGTGCAGCCGCGGGTGTTGCTGCTCGATGAACCGTTCAGCGCCCTCGACGCCAAGGTGCGCAAGGAGTTGCGGGCCTGGCTGCGCAATCTGCACAGCGAGATGCACGTCACCACCGTGATCGTCACCCACGACCAGGAGGAGGCCATGGAGGTGGCCGATCGCATCGTCGTGATGAACGAGGGACGGATCGAGCAGATCGGCTCCCCAGCCGAGATCTACGACCATCCCGCCACCCCCTTCGTGATGAGCTTCGTTGGCGCGGTCAACGTGCTGCCCCAGGGGGTCATGCCGATGCCCCAGCCCGTGGTCGGCGCCGATGTCCACACCGCTGACGCGGCCCAGGGCGAGGGCCAGATCTTCATTCGCCCCCACGATGTGGAGGTGTTCGCCAGCCCCCGGGACGGCAGTGTGCCGGCCCGGTTGAAACGCCTGACCCACATGGGGCGGGACCTGCAGGCCGAGCTGCAGCTCGCCAGCGGTGAGGTGCTGGTGGCCCAGTTTCCCAGGGAGCAGATCAACTACACCGCAATCCGGGCGGGCGATGAGTTGCACGTGATCAGCCGCCAGGTGCGCACTTTCGTGCCGGACTATTCGATCTGATCAAGCCACGCCATGGGCTGCCATCGAGCGTGCAACTGCTGGCCTGAATCCCAGACCCAATCCCCAAGGCTCGCCTCCAGCGCCAGTGGCACGGGGTGCCGCTGACAGGCCCTGGGCTTCACCGAGCCGCGGCCATCCCCGACAAAAGAACGGTAGGCCGAGCGGGATAGCGGTGCTACGATTGGCTTGTGTTGGCCGCATCGATCGATGAGGTCGACGAGCCATGCCGGATAGCCTGTGTTTTCAACCACATTTCGCTACGCGCTGATCAGCCTGATTGAGCTGTCGCGCAGTCAGGGGCTGAGGCAGGCGAGTGCGATTGCCAGTGAATTCAATCTTTCCCAGCACTATCTCTCCGTTGTGCTCCGGGAATTGCGCAAGCTGGGGCTCGTTGACAGTCAGAAAGGCAAAAATGGCGGCTATTGGCTCACCTGCAATCCCGAGCAGGTGAATCTGTTGCTGCTCTATCGATCCCTGGCCGGCTCCAGTCAGGATGAGTCAGCTGCATCGAACCACCGCCTGCAGGCCCGTAGCGCCGATGTCTGGTTGCGGCAGGTGGCCGAACGCTGGTCCCAGGAGCTGGCCTCCACCACCCTGGCCGATCTTCAGAGCCTGGAAGCGGCTGGATCTCGCTGATGCAGCCCCGCTGGTTGCAACCGGACCACACCAGCACCCACCTCAGCCGGCCACCGCTCCGGTCGCCAGGCCCGCTCAGGCGAAAACGGCGATGCCGGCCAGCTCTGACAGCCGGGGCTTCTGCCCCTCGCCGCCTGGCATCGGCTGAGGGGCCTGGCGGCGAGGGGCAGGAAAGCGATTGATTCATCGATCAACCGATCCATTCCCGGGTGATTTGACCGAAGATCCTTGCGATCCCTCAGCGCCCTCGTGGCTCAGTCCGGCCGGACTTCGGCCTGGACGTGGGCCAGGCGGGCATCCTGTTGGTACTGGGCAACGGTGAGCGCATCCTGATGGCGCAGGAGCTCTCCATTTTTGAACACGAGTGTGTAGCGCTGCAGTTGGGGCTGGGACAGCCGGGTTCGCACGTACTGGGCAGTCATGGCGGTCAAAGAATCGGAAGGGGAGTACAAAGGAGCAGAACAGTGACCTCGGCGATCGCCGCAGCGTCCGGGATCGGCAATCTTCAGAAACCAGCGACCAGCGGCTCGATCGGAACCAGCAGATCGGCTTCACTGACCCGTTGCAGTAGCCCCAGGGCCTTGTAGCGATTGAGGTTCTTGGTCACCGTCACCCGGGTCAGGCCGCAGATGTCCGCCAGGGATTTGTGGGTGAGGTTCATGTCTTTGAGCGAAAGCCGGTAGCCCTTGCTGCTCACCTGGCCGAAGCGAGTGCCGATCCAGCGCAGCAGCATCAGCAGGCGATGTTCGGCGCTGCGGATGCGATTGATCTGGAAAATTTCTTCGGTGTTGCGGATCTGATGGCGCAGAAAGTCGACGATCTCGGCATCGCTGGGATGGAACTGCTCCACCACCACGGTGGAGAGGCACTGGATTTCCAGCGGCCGCAGCGAGGAATAGGCGCTGGTCACCCAGTCGCCGGGGCCCCAGAGGCCGAGGGTGATCGAGTCTCCTTCTTCGTCCCAGGCGGATGAGCGGATGTAGCCGTCCTGGATCTTCCAGTTCAGCCCTTCGGGCAGCACGTCATTGGGCAGCAGGGTCAGGCGGAGTGTCTGAGGGTGGCGGGATGTGGTCATCGGGATCCTTGCGGGGGAGGAGGGCGTTGGTCATGGAGAGCGAGTCTGTCGCCAGCGCAGCGCTGGCGAAGGGCATTCGTCGACAACTGGACATGGCGATCCCGGTCATGGCAGCGCTGGGCCCGAAGGACCCCGCTCAGGATGGCGACACAATAGCGCGCAAACCCCATCGGTCAAGCGTGCTTAGTGGTGGCGACGTGTCTGGCGTGGCGAAACAAGGCTCCGCAGCTGGGATGTGCCCGCTCGTACCGCGGTCCGCCGCATCGGTGTGGACCCCCTGATCGGCGCCGGCGCTGGTGTCGCTCGCCCGCTCTCGGCGCAGGGGTGCTGCGATTTCCCAGGCCGGCTGGGCCCGGCCACCTGGTGCGGCCGGCCGCTGGAGCCGCGGCCGGGCCGAGCCGGTCAGCCGGGGTCGGCGGCTGGCGCCGTTGCTGGCCGGCGAGCCGGCCCTGGCTTCAGATGAAGTACATCGCCTGGGCCTGGATCCGCTGATCCCGCTGTTCCAGCAGGTCCTGCAGGCTGGTGCCGGCGAGGATCGCGGCGCGGGCCTGATCGAGGCGCTCCTGCAGGGCTGAGAGCACCTCAAATTCCGGGGTGTCGCGGCTGGCGGCGGCCCTGGCCGCCTGGTCGCCCTCCAGGCAGCTGACCACATCGGCAATCGTGATCTCCGCCGGCGGGCGGGCCAGCTGGTAGCCCCCCTTGGGGCCGCGGATGCTGCGCAGAATGCGGGCGCGGCGCAGGCTGGTGAGCATCTGCTCCAGGTAGCGATCGGGGATGCTCTGGCGATGGGCGATCTCCGCCACCTGCAGCACGCCGCCCTGCCCGTAGATGGCCGCCAGTTCAACCAGGGAGACAATCCCGTACTCGGTCTTGGCGCTGAAGGCCACGGAGTTCCCCGGTAACAATGCGGGGATTGTCGCAGCAGCGCCCCCTGGCCTGGAAGAGAAAACCGGATCCCCATCGATGTAGTTGGGAATACGACCGCGCCGCCGGGGCGCTGTTTACGTTTGCCGGGTACCCCAATCGGCTAACCGTGGTTTTTGTTTCCTCTCGTGCCGGCGGGCGCGCTGCTGCCGCTCTGGCGCTGGCGGGCCTGGCGGCCACCCCGATCGCCCTGTTCGGCACCCAGGCCATGGCGCCCCAGCGGGCTGAGGCCCAGAGCGGACCCCAGTCGATCCTGCTGGTCAGCTACGCCGTCACCAAGGCCGCCTACGACCGCATCATTCCCCAGTTCGAGGCTGACTGGAAGCGGAAGACGGGCCAGAGCGTCGATGTGAAGACCAGCTATGGCGGCTCCGGCAGCCAGACCCGGGCGGTGCTCGATGGCCTGGAGGCCGACGTGGTGGGCCTGGCTCTGGGGGCCGACGTCGAAAAGATCGAGGCCAAGGGGCTGATCAAGAAGGGCTGGGAAGGTGAGTATCCGAACCGCTCGATCATCACCAACTCGGTGGTGGCGATCTTCACCCGGCCCGGCAATCCCAAGAAGATCAACAGCTGGAGTGATCTCGACAACAAGTCCATCGACGTCATCACCGCCAATCCCAAGACCTCCGGTGGCGCCCGCTGGAACTTCCTCGGCATCTGGGGTGCGGTGACCCAGACCGGTGGCAGCGAGGCCAAGGCCAGGAGCTTCATCACCAACGTCTACCGCAACGTCGACGTGCTGCCCAAGGACGCCCGTGAGGCCACCGACACCTTCGTCAAGCGTCGCAAGGGGGACGTGCTGCTCAACTACGAGAACGAGGCGATCCTGGCCAAGCGGACCGGCGAGTGGACGACGCCCTACAAGGTGCCCAGCCCCAACATCCTGATCGAAGGCCCAATCGCGGTGGTGGATCAGAACGTCGACAAGCACGGCACCCGCAAGGTGGCTGAGGCCTTCGCCAAATACCTGTACAGCCCCAAGGCCCAGAAGATCTTCGTCGACGAGGGTTTCCGTCCGGTCACCGCTCAGGGCAAGGCCTATGCCGCCGGCCGGTTCCCCGAGGTCAAGACCTTCAAGGTGGTGGATCTGGGTGGCTGGAAGGCCGTCTCGAAGAAGTTCTTCGACAAGGGGGGCCTCTGGGACGAGATCTTCTCCCAGAGCCGCTGAGGCAGCGTTGGCCCAATCGGCTGGCGACCGCTCGGGTCGATCAGCCCCGGCCTGGGCGGGTGGCGTTGCCGTCAGCCAACACCAGTCAACCTGGATGTCTGGATGTCTGGAGGACGGCTGGCAACGTCCAAGCCCGGGTTCTGTTGGGGCCGGGGCCTGGTGGCGTACCCCGGCCCTGGCCCGCGGTCTGGCTTCGGTCCGTTATGCAGCCATGAGAGCCGTCACGGCTGCCGGCCGTCAGAACAGCGATACCCAGCGGCTGCCTCCGGGACTGGAGCGCCCTCTCCAGTCTTAGGATAAAGACACGTTGTCAATCGAGTTTGCGTGGTTAATGCCGTTGTCAGGGGCGCCCCCGATCGCCTCTATCCAGCCCTGCTGGCTGTTCTGATCGGCGGCGGACTGCTGGGCGGCTGCGCCCCGTCCCCCGGTCCGGGCGCTGGCGACAAGACCAGCGCCGGCAAAACCTCTCAGGAGCTGCTGCTGGTCAGCTACGCCGTCACCAAGGCCGCCTATGACCGGATCCTGCCCCGGTTCCAGGCGGACTGGAAAGCCAGGACCGGCCAGGACCTGACCATTCGCGCCAGCTACGGCCCCTCCGGCGTGCAGACCCGCGCCATCCTCGATGGCATCGAAACCGATGTCGCCACCCTGGCCCTGGCCGGCGATGTCGAGACGTTGCAGAAGGCCCGGCTGGTGCAGCCGGGTTGGCAGAAGGAGCTGCCCCACAACAGCATGATCACCGAGTCGGTGGTGGTCTTCGTGCCCCGCAAGGGCAATCCCGGGCGGGTCCGCACCTGGTCCGATCTGGCCAGGCCCGGCCTGTCGATGATCACGGCCAATCCCAAAACCTCCGGTGGTGCCCGCTGGAACTTCCTCGGACTCTGGGGTTCGGTGACCCAGACCGGCGGCAGTGAGGCCCAGGCACGGGCGTTCGTCAGCGGCGTCTACCGCAAGGTCGACAACCTGCCCAAGGATTCCCGCGAGGCCGCTGACCTGTTTCTGAAGCGGGGCATCGGCGATGTGCTGCTCACCTATGAGAATGAGGCCATCCTGGCCAAGCGACAGGGTCTGCTGGAGAGCCCGTTCGTGGTGCCCACGCCGAACATCCGCATCGAAGGGCCGGTGGTGGTGCTCGATCGCAATGTCGATCGCCGTGGCACCCGCAAGGCCGCCGAGGCGCTGGCCACCTATCTCAGCGGTCCCCAGGCCCAGCAGATCTTTGCCGAGGAGGGCTTCCGTCCCGTCAATCCCAGCGTCTGGGCCCAGGTCAAGGATCGCTTTACCCCTGTGTCCAGGCTCTACAGCGCCGCCGATTTCGGGGGCTGGGGCAAAATCAACACCACCTTCTTCAGCAAAGGTGGACTCTGGGATCAGCTGTTCGCCTCCAGCCGCTGAGGTCCCCGTCCGAGCTGAGATTCCGTCCGCTTGTGACCCCGTCTGATGTGTGACCCCGTCTGATGTGTGAATTGCTGGCACTCAGCGCCAACACCCCCACTGACATGCGCTTCTCCTTCCACGGGCTGACCCGTCGGGGGGGCGCCACCGGCGATCACGCCGATGGCTGGGGCCTGGCCAGCTTCGATCCCGATGGCTGTGGCGTGCGCATTTACCGGGAGGATGGGCCGGCGGCCTTCTCGCCGATCGCGGCGGAAGTGGCGGCCCTGGACCTCAGGGCCCACTGCTCGATAGCCCACATCCGCAAGGCCACCCGGGGCGTGGTGGCCCTGGAGAATTGCCATCCCTTCCACCGGCGCTGGCAGGGCCAGGAGTGGATCTTTGCCCACAACGGCGATCTGGAGGGCAGTTTCGAGCTGACCGCTCCGTTCTGCCCCGAGGGCAGCACCGACAGTGAAGCCTCGTTCTGCTGGTTGCTGCAGCAGCTCGAGGCCGCCCGGGCCGCCGGCCGCCTGACCCCGGAGGATGACGGAGCGATCTTTGCCGAGCTGGTGCAGGCTGCGGACGCCCTGGCGACCCGGGGCATCTTCAACTGCCTGCTCAGCAATGGCCGCTGGCTGTTCGCCTATGCCGGCACCAAGCTGCATCGGCTGACCCGGCGCGCCCCCTTCCGCACCGCCACCCTTGCCGACGACGATCTCAGCGTGGATTTCGCCCAGCTGGCGGGCCCCGAGGACGTCGTCTCGATCGTCAGCACCGAACCTCTGACCACGGACGAAACCTGGTCCAGGCTGCAGGTCGGCGAGGCGGTGCTGCTGCGGCAGGGGGAACTGCTGCACCATCACCTGGCCGACAGCTCCGGCCCGCCCTCCTGATCGGGAGCGCTGATCCCCAGCTCGGTGAGATGGCCATCCGGATCAATTTCGGCGCGGGCAGGATCATGCCCATGGTCGTGGTCGTGGTGATCACTCCTGTGCTGGGGCGATCACACCAGGTCGATGGACCTGCCGTCACCCTGGGGTTGCCGGCTCGGCGCTGATGATCGCTGGTTTCTCGGCCTGCGTCGGGCGTCGAGGACGGGTGGCTCGGACCAGCTCCCTTTGATGCGGAGCTTTCTTGGCCTTGTTGACCCAGAAAAGCGGGCCCACCTGGCCTTACCTCGGTTTGTCGCCCGAAATACCGTAGATCTAGAGGAACAGGCGCACGATCAAGCTCCCCAGTTCCACTGTCATGGCCCAGGCCTTATCGGAGCAAACCGCAGAATTCCCTGGCACAGCGCCTGCTGCCACGGCAAGCATCGCGTCCCTCCTGCCTGGCGCCGGGATGGGTGGCCCTGCGATCAGTGCTCTGGCTTTGCACGCCTGGCAGCAGCGCAAGGGCGAACATGGCGCTGACGCCGCGCTGATCATCGATGGGCGGCCGGCGCGGCAGTTTCAGCGGGGCCATCTGCCGGGCAGCCATTCCATTCCTGTCGCCAGGCTGCTCAGCACCGAACTCCCCGACGGCGATCTGATCCTGATCACGGAGCAGTCGCCGCAGGCCATGGCGCTGATCGATCAGTTGCACAGCTCCGGCTATGGCCGTCGGGTTCGCTATCTGGAGGGGGGGCTCGCCGGCTGGCGGCTTCAGGGGCTGCCGCTGCAGACCGCGGAGCGGCCCGGTTTAAGCCTTGATCTCCTGTCGGGGCTTCGGCCGCTGTTGGGGGCCCTGCTGCTGCTGGTCCTCGCTGGCAGCCGCTGGCTGGCGCCCCTGATCCCGGCGCTGGGACAGCTGCTGGGGCCCTGGAGCCACACTCGAGCCAAGGCCTGATCCCCGCCGACCAGCGCAGCGAACCGATGGCGAACCGATGCCAACGCCGTCCCCGCCCCGATCCGGACGGGACCATGGGGGCCGCCGCCCCCGTTTCGATGGCAGCCCCCGTGGCGATGGCTGCCGCCGCAGCGAGCCTCCGCCCCGGTGGCTGGCGGCCGGGGGATCCGGTGGGTCAGCGCCTGTTCAGCCATCCCTTCGGGGCCCAGCCCCTGCACCTGGAATCGGGCCGGAGCCTCGGCCCGATCACCCTGGCCTGGGAGCGCTGGGGGCAGCTCGACTCCCGGCACAGCAACGCCATCCTGTTGCTGCACGGCTTCAGTGGCGACAGCCACGCGGCCGGTCCCGCCGGCCCCGGCCACCCAACCGCCGGCTGGTGGGATCGGCTGATCGGAGCGGGCCGGGCGATCGACACGCAACGCTTCTGCGTCATCTGCCCCAACGTGCTGGGGGGCTGCCAGGGCAGCACTGGCCCCGCCAGCCCTGCGGCCGACGGCCGGCCCTACGGCAGCCGCTTCCCGCTGCTCTCGATCCGCGACATGGTGGCGACCGAACGGGGCCTGGCCGACCTGCTGGGCATCGAGCGCTGGCACACCGTCATCGGTGGCTCGATGGGGGGCATGCGGGCCCTGGAGTGGGCGGTTGGCTCGCCGCAGCGGCTGGAGCGCCTGCTGCTGCTGGCCACCACCGCCAGCTGCAGCGCCGACAACCTGGCCGCCCACAGCTGTCAGATCGAGGCGATCCGCCAGGACCCCCACTTCAGCGGCGGCGACCACTACGACCAGCCCGGCGGCGGTCCCCGCCAGGGCCTGGCCCTGGCCCGGGCGCTCGCCCAGCAGACCTACCTCAGCGCCGCCGAGCTGGACCGGCAGCTCACGGCTGCTGGCCTTGGCCCCAGCCATCGCCAGGGCGGTGGCGATCCAGGTGAAGCTGCAGACGATGGCGAAGGCGACGTCGAGGCGCCGCACGTCGACCGCGAAGGTGCCATGGCCGCCCTGCTGGAGCGCGATGGCCGGGAGCTGGTGCAGCGCTTTGACGCCAACAGCTACATCACCCTCACCCGGGCGATGAGCCACCACGACATCGGTCGCGGTCGGGGCGGGCTGAGCGCAGCCCTGGCCCGGGTGACGGCCCGGACCCACGTGGTGTCCGTGAGTTCCGATCGCCTGTTTCCGCCCTGCCGCCAGCGGCAGCTGGCCGACGGTCTCCCGGCCGGAGCCACCTACACAAACCTGATCAGCGACCTCGGCCACGACGGCTTCCTGGAGGAACTGACCCAGCTACGGCCGATCCTCAGCCAGGTTCTGGGTTGAGGGGGCAACGGTCCACCGCCCTGGCGGCCATCCCGCTCCAGGCCGCCGGCGAGGTGTGGCCGGTGAGCCCCCGCCGCTGCGGGGCTTCAAGGCCGGGCCATCCGCGGGCAGCGCATGGACCGCGTGATTCGGCTCCTAGGGCATGGGCCCTGGAGGGGCCGGCAGGATCCCACCCCGGCGCAGCCGCTGCAGCCAGAGGGTCAGCCGGGGCAGGGCCGGCTCTCCGGCGGCGGTGCGCACCCCGGCCAGGGCGACGATCACCAGGGGAACGCCGACCACCAGGGGAGACGAGAGCAAGCCGACGGCGAGCAGCAGGGTCGGCCCGAGATTGTTCGGCGGCGGCGTGGCGTTCATCGGATCCGGCTGACCGGAGTGGTGACCCTGTCCTATCGAGGTCCGGCCGCTGCCCATGTGGTCTGAACCACCAGCGTCTGTGAATCGGCGGTCGATGATGCGGCTGAGTTCGCGGGCTGGATGCCAGCCGTTGCCGTCGTGCCGGATACCGCCCCCTCCCTGGCCGTCGCCGCCCGCTTCTGGTTGCGCCTGGGGCTGGTGAGCTTCGGCGGACCGGCCGGGCAGATCGCCCTGCTGCACAGCGAGTTGGTGGAGCGGCGCCGCTGGCTCTCGCAGCGGCGCTTTCTGCACGCGCTCAACTACTGCATGCTGCTGCCGGGACCGGAGGCCACCCAGCTGGCCACCTATCTGGGCTGGTTGATGCACGGCCATCGCGGTGGGCTGATCGCCGGCGGGCTGTTCCTGCTGCCCTCGGTGATCCTGTTGCTGGGGCTGTCCTGTCTGTATGCCCTCTGGGGGCAGCAACCGCTGCTGGTCGCCGTGTTCTGGGCGCTGAAGCCGGCGGTGCTGGCGATCGTGCTGCAGGCCGCCTGGCGGGTGGGACGGCGCACCCTGCACCATCCGCTGCTGCTGGCGATCGCCGTCGCCGCCTTTGCCGGCCTGGTCTGGCTGCGGTTGCCCTATCCGCTGCTGGTGGGGGCGGCGGCCCTGAGCGGCTGGATCGGCGGGCGCCTGCGGCCGGCCTGGTTCCAGCCCGCCAGACCCGGGCCATCGGCTGGGGCCAGGGGTGACGAGCCCAGCCCGGGGGGGGCCATCCACGACGACACCACGCCGCCACCCCCCCATGCCGTGCCGCAGAAACGACAGCTGGCCGTGATCCTGCTGATCAGCGGTCTGGCCCTGGCCCTGCCCCTGGCCGCTCTGAGCTGGCAGGGGGGCGTCGATGGCCCCCTGGCGACGATGGCGCGCTTTTTCACCCGGGTGGCGCTGTTCAGCTTCGGAGGCGCCTACGCGGTTCTGCCCTATGTGGCCCAGGGGGCGGTGGAGACCCACGGCTGGCTCCAGGCCCACCAGATGCTCGATGGCCTGGCCCTGGGCGAGACCACGCCGGGCCCGTTGATCATGGTGGTCGCCTTCGTGGGGTTCATGGGCGGCTGGAACGGCAGTGGCTCCCTGGCTGTGGCGCTGCTGTCGGGTCTGGTGGTGGTGTGGTTCACCTTCCTGCCATCCTTCGTGTTCATCCTGGCGGGGGCGCCGCTGGTCGAGGCCAGCCGCGAGGATCTGCGGCTGGGGCCGCCGCTGACGGCGATCACCGCCGCCGTCGTCGGCGTGATCGCCAGCCTGGCCGTGCTGTTCGCCGGGCCGGCACTGTGGCCCGGAGGGATCCTCGATCCGGCCGCCCTGGCGATCCTGGCGGTCAGCCTGCTGCTGTTGCTGCGCTGGCAATGGGGGGTGCTGCGCTTGATCGCTGCGGCCGCCCTGGTGGGCCTGCTGCGGCTGGGGCTCGGTTGAGGGCCCCTGGAAACGTGCTGGCACCAGGGGGCAGGCCGAGCTGCGGCGAATCGCGGTTGGGGCGCCTCGAGTCGCCGCTTCAGCGGCGGAAATAGACCAGCGCCATCCCCAGCCCGAGGGTCACCACCAGGGCGCGCAGGGCGCCGGGATGGATGCGCCCGGCCAGGCGGCCGCCGAGGGCGCCACCGGCCAGGGCGCCGCCGGCCATCACCAGCGCCGCCGGCCAGGACAGCTGGCCCGAACCCAGAAACAGCACCGCCGCCACCAGATTGGTGGCGAAGGCGAGCGCCTGTTTGAGACCGTTCAGCCGGATCAGGTCGTCCTCCAGTGCCATCGCCAGCACCGCCAGCACGATCACGCTCAGTCCGGCGCCGAAATAGCCGCCGTAGACCGCCGCCAGAAACAGCGGCACGCCGGCCCAGCGTTCCGAGGGGCTGCTGCCGTGCCGTTCAGAGCGGGCCACCACCCAGGCGCGCACGGGCCCCTGGATCGCCAGCAGCAGCGAGCCGCTGAGGATCAGCCACGGCACCAGCCGCTCGAACAGGCGCGGATCCGTGTGCAGCAGCAACAGGCCCCCCACCAGTCCGCCCAGGCCGGCGATCGGCAGCAGCTGGCGCAGGCGCCGGCCCTGGCCCAGCAGCTGCCGGCGCTGGGCCAGGCTGGCCCCCAGGTAGCCGGGGAACAGGGCCACCGTGTTGGTCACATTCGCCAACAGGGGCGGCAGGCCCACGGCGGTGAGGGCCGGAAAGCTGATCAGGGAGCCGCCGCCGGCCAGGGCATTCACCAGACCGGCGGCCCCACCGGCCAGGGCCAGCGCGAGCAGATGGAGCCCGGTCAATGCGCCCATGGTCCGCTGCGGTTCCGGTCGGAAACGCCATCGGCCGGACCCGGCGGCAGCCTGCCGCGGCCAGCCCGGGCGGGCGTCTTGCGGACCGCAGAGATCACAGCGATCGGCCCCGATCCCGTCGATCACCCAGCATGACAGGGTTGCCCTCTGGAGCGGGTCGCCCGGGTCGCGACCTGCAGGTATGCGCCGCAACAGCGGCTCCAGAGCCCTTGGGATCACTCCACCGCCTCCGCTCCCAGCACTGGCGCCCTGGCTGGCTGGCCGACCGGCGGCATGCGGGTCAGCGGCGGTGCTTGCGGCAGGCGGTCAGAACACGTCCAGTCCGGCGGCAATGGGACTCTCGCCGCGGCGCCGCAGGGATTCGGCGCAGCCCGCAGGGGTGGGGAAGAGCTTGCCGGGATTGGCGAGACCGGCCGGATCAAAGGCCTGGCGCACCAGAGTCATGGTGGCGAGATCGTCCCGGCTGTACATCCAGTCCATGTAGCAGCGCTTGTCGATGCCGACGCCGTGTTCGCCGGTGATGCTGCCGCCGGCGTCGATGCAGAGCCGCAGGATCTCGGCGCCGAGGGCCTCCACCCGTTCCCCCACCCCGGGCTCGCCGGCCCGGTAGAGGATCAGCGGATGCAGGTTGCCGTCGCCGGCATGGAAGACGTTGGCCACGGGCAGGCCATGGCTGGCGCTGAGCCGCTCGATCGCCGCCAGCACCCGCGGCAGGGAACCCCGCGGCACGACGCCATCCTGCAGGTAGTAACTGGGGAAGCGACGCCCCAGGGCCGTGATCGCCGATTTGCGCCCCTTCCACAGCAGGGCCCGGGTGTCGGCATCGCGGGCCTCGCGGATCGTGCGGGCGCCGGCCTGCAGGCACAGCTCCGAAGCCAGGCTGACCGCCGCCGCCACCTCCTGCTCCTGGCCATCGAGCTCGATCAGCAGCACGGCCGCGGCATCGGGCGGGTATTCATCGGTGCCGAAGTAGGCGTTGAGCGCCTCGATGCAGAGGCGATCCATCATCTCCATGCCGGCCGGCAGCACCCCCGCCGCCGTCACGGCGGTGACCGCTTCCCCGGCGGCCTCCATCGAGGTGAAATCGGCCAGCAGCACCGCCACGCTCTCGGGATGGCGCAGCAGCCGCAGGGTGACGGCGGTGGTGATGCCAAGGGTGCCCTCGCTGCCGATGAACACGCCGCGCAGGTCCAGGCCGGGCATCTCGGCCAGGTCGCCCCCCAGGCTGGTGATCTGGCCATCGGGCAGCACCACCTCCAGCCCCAGGACATGATTGCTGGTGACGCCGTACTTGAGGCAGTGCACGCCGCCGGAGTTCTCGGCCACGTTGCCGCCGATGCTGCAGGCCACCTGGCTGGAGGGATCGGGGGCGTAATAGAAGCCCTGGCCGGCCACGGCCCGGGTCACCCAGCTGTTGATCACCCCGGGCTGCACGGTCACGCGCCGGTTGGCCAGGTCGACCGCCAGGATCGAGCGCATGCGGCTAGTGCCGATCACCAGGGCGGGGTTCTCGGCCAGCGCCCCACCGGAGAGGCCGGTGCCGCTGCCGCGGGCCACGAAGGGAATCCCCTGCTGATGGCAGAGCCGCACCACGGCTGCCACCTGCTCGGTGGTCTCCGGCAGCACCACCAGCGGCGGCTGGTAGCG
This sequence comes from Cyanobium sp., assembly GCA_049282435.1. Classification (GTDB taxonomy): domain Bacteria; phylum Cyanobacteriota; class Cyanobacteriia; order PCC-6307; family Cyanobiaceae; genus Cyanobium. The sequence continues at coordinate 27,698 of JBAPUA010000210.1, forward strand.
GTGCAGGGTCAGGCCATCGCAGTCATAGGCCAGCAGCTCCTGACGCGCCGAGATCACGGCCCGCTGCGGCAACAGCCGCCGGCATTGGCTGGCCAGACGCCGCCAGTCGATCGCTGCGACCTCAGATTCGCCCTTGCTTGTGCCCATCGCTGCGCCGGTGGAAGCGGATTCGGAAACGGCCAGGCTCGAGGCCATCAACCCAGACGATTGCCCCATGAACTTACAGAGCGAAAGTGAATCGGCCCGTTTCTGCGTCAGGATGGCCCACGGTTCAGTCCCTTCGTCCGCGGATCCCGTCTTGAGTTCGGCCTCCCCTTCGGCGCCTGCCATGTCTTCAGGCTCGGCTCCAGTCCTCAACACCACCCGTTCCGAGGAAATTTTCGCCGCTGCCCGCCAGCTGATGCCCGGGGGCGTCAGTTCGCCGGTGCGGGCGTTCAAATCCGTCGGTGGCCAGCCCATCGTCTTCGACCACGTCAAGGGCGCCTACGCCTGGGACGTGGACGGCAACCGCTATATCGATTACGTGGGCAGCTGGGGTCCGGCCATCTGCGGCCATGCCCACCCGGAAGTGATCGCCGCCCTGCATGGGGCCCTCGACAAGGGCACCAGTTTCGGCGCCCCCTGCCTGCTGGAGAACCAACTGGCGGAGCTGGTGATCGAAGCCGTGCCCTCGGTGGAGATGGTGCGCTTCGTGAACAGCGGCACGGAGGCCTGCATGTCCGTGCTGCGCCTGATGCGCGCCTTCACCGGCCGCGAGAAGATCATCAAGTTCGAGGGCTGTTACCACGGCCACGCGGACATGTTCCTGGTCAAGGCCGGCTCCGGCGTGGCCACCCTCGGCCTGCCCGATTCGCCCGGCGTGCCCCGCTCCACCACCGCCAGCACCCTCACGGCCCCCTACAACGATCTGGAGGCCGTCAAGCAGCTGTTCGCCGAGAACGGCGGCGAGATCGCCGGGGTGATTCTGGAGCCGGTGGTCGGTAACGCCGGCTTCATCACCCCGGAGCCGGGCTTCCTCGAAGGGCTGCGCGAAATCACCCGGGAGCACGGCGCCCTGCTGGTGTTTGACGAAGTGATGACCGGCTTCCGCATCAGCTACGGCGGCGCCCAGGCCAGGTTCGGCATCACCCCCGATCTGACGACGATGGGCAAGGTGATCGGCGGCGGACTGCCCGTCGGCGCCTATGGCGGCCGGGCCGAGATCATGGCGATGGTGGCCCCCGCCGGTCCGATGTATCAGGCCGGCACCCTCAGCGGCAATCCCCTGGCGATGACCGCCGGCATCAAGACCCTGGAGCTGCTCAAGCAGCCCGGCACCTACGAGCGGCTGGAAACGATCACCCGCCGCCTCAGCGACGGCATCGGCCAGGCGGCCCGAGCCGCCGGTCTGCCCTACAGCGGCGGCAGCGTCAGCGCCATGTTCGGCTTCTTCCTCTGCGAGGGGCCGGTGCGCAACTTCGAGGAGGCCAAGGCCACCGACAGCGAGCGCTTCGGCCGGCTGCACCGGGCGATGCTGGAGCGGGGTGTCTATCTGGCGCCGAGCTCCTTCGAGGCCGGCTTCACCTCCCTGGCCCACAGCGACGCTGACATCGACGCCACGATCGAGGCCTTCCGGGCCGCCTTCGCCCAGATCGCCTGATGGCGTCGGCTCCCTGGCACCAGGGCCGCCTCGCCCCACGCCGCCGGCTGGAATCCCGGCCCCGCAGACTCCTGGCCATCGGCCTGGGCCTGCTGGGGTCTGCCCTGGCGCTGGCGGCTTGCGGTGGCCCCGGCCTGGAGCAGCAGCCCGTCAATCTCAGCCAGGGGGTGTCGATCGGGGCGGTGCTGGCCCTCAGCGGCAACGCCAACGCCTATGGCCAGGATCAGACCACGGGCCTGCGTCTGGCCCTGGCGGAGGTCAATGGCAAGGGCGGCATCAACGGCAGGCCCCTGGCCCTGAAGATCGAAGACAGCGGCAGTGATGAACCCGGCGCCAACGCTGCCTTCACCCTGCAGATCAACCGGGGCGTGCTGGCCCTGATCGGGCCCACCCTCTCCCAGCAGGCCTTCTCGGCCGATCCGATCGCCCAGCGCCGCGGCGTGCCGGTGGTGGCCCCCTCCAACACCGCCACCGGCATCCCCGAGATCGGATCGTTCATCAGCCGCGTCTCGGCCCAGAGCTCGGTGATCGCGCCGCTTTCGATCGCCAGGGCCCTGCAGCTCCATCCCGGTATCCGGCGCGCCGCCGTCTTCTTCGCCCAGGACGACGCCTACAGCAGCGCCGAGACGACGATCTTCCAGAAGGCTCTCACCGCCAGGGGGCTCAAGCCGGTGACGGTGCAGCGCACCCAGCTCAACGACCAGGACTTCCAGACCCAGATCAGCGCCGCCCTGCAGCAGCAGCCCGACCTGGTGGTGCTCTCCCTGCAGGCGGTCGACGGCGGCAACATGATTCGCCAGCTGCGGGAGCTGGGCTACAGGGGCGCGATCGTGGTGGGGAACGGCATGAACACCCCCAACATCTATCCGATCTGTCAGCAGTACTGCGACGGCATCCTGATCGCCCAGGCCTACAGCCCCGAACTCCAGTCCCCGGCCAACACCGCCTTGCTGCGCCGCTTCCAGGCCAGCCAGGGCGGCGCCATCCCCCCCCAGCTCACGGCCCAGGCCTGGACCGCCCTGCAGGTGGTGGCCGAAGCGCTGCAACGGCTCGATCGGCGCCAGCCCCTGCAGCGCACCACCCTCGCCGAGGCCCGCCGCCTGCTGATGGCGGAAATCCTCGCCGGCACCTACCAGACCCCCCTGGGCAAGATCCGCTTCACCCCCAGCGGTGAGGTGATTCAGACCGACTTCTTCGTGGCCCAGGTGCGCATGCAACCCGGGGGCAAGCGCGGTCGGTTTGCCCTGCTGCCGTAACCCATTCCTTGCCGATGCCACCCACCAGACAGTCCTCGCTCCACCTCTCAGCTCTGGTGGCCGGCCTTGCAGGGGCTTGCGGAATCCTTGTGGGCTGCCAACCGTCAAGCCGCCCTCCTGCCGGCAGGCCAACCCTGACGCTGGGGGCCGTGGTCGCTCTCACCGGCAATGCCAGCCTGATCGGTCAGGACCAGCGCGTCGGCCTGGAGCTCGCCCAGGGCGAATTCGGTGGCGGCACCCCGGCCCTGAGCCTGCGGCTGGAAGACGGTGGCTCCGACGAGCAGACCGCCACCACGGCCTTTCGGCGACTGCTGCTGCAACCGGTGGTCGCCCTGATCGGCCCCTCCCTCTCCCAGCAGGCTTTCGCCGTGGATCCGATCGCCGATCGCGCCGGCGTTCCGGTGCTGGGGGCCTCCAACACGGCCATCGGCATTCCCCAGATCGGCCCCTTCGTCTCGAGAATCTCGGCCCCCGTCTCCAAGGTGGCCCCCCTGTCCATCCAGGCGGCCAAGCGTCTCAACCCCAAGCTGCAACGGGTGGCCGTCTTCTTCGCCCACGACGATGCCTACAGCACTTCGGAAACCAAGATCTTCCAACAGAGCATCCAGGAGCTGGGACTGAAGCTGGTGACCGTGCAGCGCACCAGCACCGCCGACATTGATTTTCAGAAACCGATTGCCGACACGCTGCAAACCAAGCCCGATCTGATCGTGATCTCCGCCCTTCCCAATGATGGCGGGAACCTCGTGCGACAGCTCCGGGAGATAGGATACCAAGGCCTGATTGCAGCGGGGAACGGCATGAATTCTCCGAACATCTATTCGGTGTGCCAGCGCTATTGCGACGGTCTGCTGATTGCCCAGGCCTACAGCCCTGAAACCAAAACAGCGGTCAACCGTCGCTTTGTACAGCTCTATCTACAAAAACATGGCAGGACGGCGCCCCCGCAGTTCACGGCCCAGGCCTACACCGCCATGCAAGTGATCAGCGAAGCCCTGACCCGCCTCGACAGGAAGCAATCCCTCAGAAGTCAGAGCTGGAGCCAGACCCGCAAGGACCAGAAGCTTCAGATTCAGCAACCCAAAGGCCAGGCCCTGGCAACCATGCCCCTAGCGGAACTGCGCCGCGAACTCAACACGGTCCTGCTCCAGGGCTCCTACGACACCCCCTTGGGTGAGATCCGATTCACCCCGGAAGGGGAAGTGATCCAGAAGGATTTCTACGTGGCGCGCGTGAAGATGGATGCCACAGGCAAAACCGGGCGCTTTGCGCTGCTGCCCAAGCCATCGCCGACCCACCCCTAGCCCCCACAGCGCATGGAAGGCCTGCTGCAACTGTTGTTCAACGGTCTCTCCGTGGGAGCGGTCTATGCCCTGTTCGCTCTGGGGTACACCCTGGTGTTCTCGGTGCTGGGCGTGATCAACTTCGCCCATGGAGCGATCTTCACGCTGGGGGCCTACTTCACCTATTTCCTGATTGGAGGGGCGGTTGGGGCCAATGGGCTGCTGGCCGGCCAGCAGCTGCCCTTGAGCTTTCCCTTCTGGCTGGCGCTGCCGCTGGCCGGGCTGGCCGCCGCCGGGGTGGCACTCCTCCTCGAACGCATCGCCTTCCGCCCCCTTCGCGATCGGGGCTCCGACCCCCTGCTGGCCCTGATCACCAGCCTCGGGGCTGGAGTGATCCTGGTGAACCTGATCCAGTTGCTGGTGGGAGCCGAGAGTTATTCGATCCCGGTGGGCACGCTGGGGTCGCTGCCGGTGGCTCTGAGCATCGCCGGCGCCAAGATCCGCACCGTGCAGGTGTTGCTGCTGGTCATCGCCGGCCTGCTGCTGCTGGCTCTCTCGATCTGGATCGACGGCAGCCGCAGCGGTAAGGCCCTGCAGGCGGTCTCCGAAGACCCGGTCACCGCCCAGCTCCTGGGCATCAACAGTGGTCGCATGATCCAGATTGCCTTTGGAATCAGCGGATTCCTGGCCGGAATCGCCGGCGGGCTGGTGGGGTTGTGCGTCAGCATCGCCGGTCCCTATTTCGGCATCGGCTACGGGCTCAAGGGGCTGGGGGTGTTGGTGCTGGGGGGGCTCGGCAGCGTGCCTGGCGCCGTCCTGGGAGGGCTGATCATCGGTCTTGCGGAGGCCTGCGTACCGGCCAATCTCTCGGGCTACAAGGACGCCGTGGCCTTCGGTTTTCTGTTTGTGATGCTGCTGATCAGGCCCCAGGGTCTGCTGGGCCGCCCGCTGGCCGAAAAGGTGTAGTCGACCATGGAAACGGGTCTCCTGGTCCAGATGCTGCTCGGGTCCCTGCTGGGCCTCTCGGTCTACTTACCCTTGCGCTGCGGTCAACTGTCGCTGGCCACGCCGGGGTTCTACGCCGTCGGCGGCACCGTGGCCGCCCTCCTCTCCACCCGCGTTGCAGCGCTCCGCGGCGGTGACACCAGCTATCCGATCACCTCGGTGCTGCTGGAGATGGCCCTGGCGGCCCTGCTCACGGGCGTCCTGGCCCTCGGCCTGGGTCGCGTCGTGCTGCGGCTGCGGGGCATCTACCTGGCGATTGCCACCATCGCCCTGGTGGAAATTCTGCGAGTGGTCACCCTCAACCTGGAGTTCACGGGCGGAGCCCTGGGCATCTTCGGCATCCCCCAACCCTTTTCAGGCCCGGAGGGCTATGCCGCTCTGACGCTGATCTTGCTGGCCCTGGTGTGCTGGCTCTGTGATCGCCTCGAAAAGACGCGACCCGGTCGCGCGATGGCTGCCATCCGTGACGACGAACTGGCCGCCGCCAGCCAGGGCATTAACACCGCGAACTCCAAGCTGCTGGCCTTTGTCCTGAGTGCCCTGGTCGCCGGCGTGACAGGGGTGGTGGCGGCCCACTTCCTCAACTCCTGGAACGCCAAGCTGGGCAACTTCGATGCCAGCATCACCACCCTGGCATTCGTGGTGTTCGGGGGATCGCGCACCTGGCTGGGCCCGGTGTTCGGAGGCCTGCTGCTGACAGCCCTGCCCGAACTGCTCCGCCCGGTGGGAGACCTGCGCCTGATCGTGTTCGGCGCCGTGATTCTGGTGGGTCCCCTGTTCTTTCCCCAGGGGCTGATCACGCCGGAGCTGTTCCAGATGCTGAAGCGACGGATGCGGCGCCCCCCCTCGCCGGCAGCGCAGGCAGGGCAGCCATGAGCCTGCTCCAGGTTCAGGATTTGGGGGTGCGCTTCGGCGGCATCCAAGCCCTCGAGGGCATTGATCTGGCGGTGCAGGAAGGAGAAATTTTTGGCCTACTCGGCCCCAATGGGGCCGGGAAGACCACGCTGTTCAACGTGGTCTCCGGGCTCACGACCGCCAGCAGCGGCACCGTGCGCTGGCGCGGCGCCGCCATCGATGGCCTCAGCAGCCATCGCATTGCCCGCCTCGGCATCGCCCGCACCTTCCAGAACCTGCGCCTGTTCAACTCCCTGAGCTGCCTCGACAACGTTCTGGTTGGAATGCATCAGCACAGCCGCCAGCCACCGCTGGCCGCCCTGCTCCAGATGCCGACCTTTCGCCGCCGCGAGGGCCAGCTGCAGCGGCAGGCCCTCGAGCTGCTCGCTCTGTTCGGACTGGAAACCGCAGCCCACCAGAACGCCTCCAACCTCTCCTATGGCGAACGGCGGCGCCTGGAGCTGGCCCGGGCCCTGGCCACCGAACCGCGGCTGCTGCTGCTCGATGAGCCCGCCGCCGGCATGAATCCGGCCGAGAAGAATGATCTCTGCGAGCTGATCCGAGCCATCCGCGAGCGCTTCGAACTGACCGTGATGATCATTGAGCACCACGTGCCGCTGATGATGCGCCTCTGTGACCGGCTGGCGGTGCTCAACTTCGGCGAGCGCATCGCCCTGGGCACGCCCGACGCGGTGCGTCACGACCCGCGGGTGATCGAGGCCTATCTGGGATGTCCGCGATGACGGCCGCCCACGCGCTCTCCCCGTCCGAGGTGCCGCTGCTGGAGCTGCGCCGGCTGACCGTGCGCTACGGGGCGATCACGGCCCTGCGAGGGGTGGATCTGAGCCTGCGGCAGGGGGAACTGGTCACCCTGCTGGGGGCCAATGGCGCCGGCAAGAGCACCACCCTGCGGGCGATCTCCCAGCTGGTCCGGGCCAGCGCCGGCAGCATCCACTGGCGGGGCGCCGCTCTGGCGGGCCTGCAGCCCCAGGCCACCGTCCGGCTCGGCATCGGCCATTGCCCGGAGGGGCGCCGCGTGCTCAGCCGCCAGAGCGTGGCCACCAATCTGGAGCTGGGGGCCTGGCTGCGCCGGGACCGGGCCGGCATCGAAGCCGACCTGGAGCGCTGCTACGGACTGTTTCCGCGGCTGGCGGAACGCCGCCGGCAGCTGGCCGGCAGCCTCTCGGGGGGGGAGCAGCAGATGCTGGCGATCGCCCGCTCGCTGATGGCCCGGCCGAGCCTGCTGCTGCTGGATGAACCCAGCCTGGGCCTGGCGCCGAAGCTGGTGGCCGAGGTGATGGGCACCCTGGCCGACCTGCATGCCGGCGGCCTGACGATGCTGCTGGTGGAGCAGAACGCCAATGCCGCCCTGGAGATCGCCGACCGGGGTCTGGTGCTCGAGGCGGGCACGGTGCGCCTGGCCGGCAGCGCCGGGGAGCTGCTGGCCAATGCCGAGCTGCGGGCCTCCTATCTGGGCGATGGCGCCAGCGGCTGATCGCCCGGGCTTGCACTGGCCGGCGTCAGGGCTTGCCGTCACCATGCGGGCCATCTCCCGAGGCCCTGAACGAGCCCCACCAGCCAGCCCGGCAGAACCTGGAGCGCTTGCGTGATGAGGGAGGCAATGGCCAGGAGCACGAAGCGGAAGCGATGGTTCAAGGTTGTCTAACGTTTGGCTCCTCGCTGCGATGCAAAGCCATGGGACAGCATTCGAAGCTTTATGCCAAGGGCCTGGATGAGATGCGGCGCCATCTTGGTCCCCAGGCCGATCATCTGATTGGGCGAATTGAAGCCATTTCAGCTGAGTTCGCCAAGGTGAATGTGGAGTTTCCCTATGGCGAGCTTTATAGCCGCCACGTGCTCGATCCACGCGTGCGGGAGCTCTGCACTGTGGCGGCATTGACCGTCCAGGGCTTTTCCAGTCCGCAGCTGAAACTCCATCTCGAAGCCGCCCTGAATTGCGGGGCATCAAAAGAAGAGATCATCGAGATCATCACCCAGATGATCGCCTATGCCGGTTTCCCTGCCGCCACCAACGCCCTGCTCGCGGCCGGCGCGGTCTTCGATCAGCGCGAAGCCTCCGCCTGAGAGCGCCCTGCGAAGCCCGGTCAACGAACGATCGGCAGCGTTGATGATGGGGCAGCTTCGGAACGCTCCCAGCCATGCGTGGCCCTGCCGAGCTGAAGGCGGCTCTCAAGCGCCTGCTGCCGATCCTGGTGCTCGCTGTGGCGGTGGGACTGGCCTGCTGGCCCCTCAACCTGCTCGATCGCGCCCAGGATCAGCTGCTGCAGCTGCTGCCCCGGTTCACAGCAGGCGGCTGGAAGCCGGGCACGGTGGCCCTGGCCTGCGCGCCGCTGCTGGTCATGCCCCTGTTGCTGAGCCTGCAGGCCGGGATCTGGTCCGAGGCGGCCGGATCCGGCATCCCCCAGACCCTGGTGACTCTGGAGCATCCGGATCGAGCCGATCGACTGCTGGCACTGAAGGCCACGGTGCAGCGCCTGATCCTCTGGTCGCTGGCCACCCTGGCCCTGCTGCCCCTGGGCCGGGAGGGCCCGTTGGTGCACGTGGGCGCCTCCGTGGCCCACAGCCTGCGGCAACGGTTTCCGCGCTGGTTCCGGCATCTGGCCAGCGGTGATCTGATCGCCCTGGCGGGCGGCGCCGGGCTGGCGGCCGGCTTCAACACCCCCCTGGTCGGCACGGTGTTCGTGGCCGAGGAACTGACCAGTCGCTTCGGCCCCAGGCTGATCTGGCCCACCCTGCTGGCCAGCATCACCGCCGCTGGCATCAGCAATCTGGGCGGCCAGCCCCAGTTCGCGCTGGGGCTGCTGCACGCCATGCCCGCCGAACCCCGGCAGTTGTTCTGGGCCCTGCCTCTGGGCATCGGCGCCGGACTGCTGGGCGCCCTGTTCGGCCGCCTGCTGCTGGAAACCAGCCGCCGTCTCACCCCGATCGCCCGCCGCCATCCCCTGCCCGTGGGCCTGCTGCTGGGCCTGCTGCTGAGCGCCTTGACCCTGCTCAGCGGCGGCGCCGCCAACGGCGATGGGGAAGCGCTGATGAGCTGGATGATCGGCCATCCCGCTGCCGATCTGCCCACCGCCGGATTGCTCCTGGCCCGTCTGATCGGTCCCTGCCTGGCCCTGGGGGCCGGGGTGCCGGGGGGATTGATCGATCCGGCCTTCGCCATCGGCGCCGTGCTCGGCCAGGGAATGGACCAGCTGCTGGGGCTGGGGATGATGGGGCTGGCCCTGGCCATGGCCGCGGCCCTGGCCGGAGCCACCCAGCTGCCGGTGCTCAGCGTGATCTTCTCCCTGCGGCTGGCCGGCGATCAGCAGCTCCTGCCCGGCGTGGTTCTGGCGGCGGTGATCGGCGCCTATTGCAGTCGGCTGTTGATGAGCAAACCGGTGTATCACGCCCTGGCGGCAGACCTCGAATGAACCGCTGGGCCCGAACGGGCCTCAGCCGATGCGGAGGCAGACGCCAGCAGTCGCCGGCGCCTCGCTCCAGCCCCTCCCCAGCAGCGGGCGAACGGGGTCAACGGGACTAGGTTGGTGGCTCTGAAAGCTTGATTCCCCTGTGACGGCACCGGTCTCCCCGATTCAGCGTTGGATCGCCGCAGGTCTGGTGGCCGCCGCTGCCGGCCTGGCGCTGGCGCTGCCGTTCGTGTCGGCCACCCTGCTGACGATCCTGCTGGGCAGCGCCGCCGTCGTGGCCGGCATCTCCCAGCTGCTGCGGCTCAGCGGCGCCGCGGACAGCCGCGGCAAAATTTTCCGCGGGCTGTCCGGCGCGCTCTATCTGCTCGGCGGTCTCTGGTGCATCGCCTATCCGATCGAGAGCACGATCAGCCTCACCCTGTTTCTGGGGGTGCTGCTGGTGGCGGAGGGGGTGATGGAGCTGGCGTCCGCCGCCTCGGGGCCGATCCCGGCTCGGGGCCTGGTGCTGCTGGATGGCATCGTCACCGTCGTGCTCGGCGCCATGCTGGTGGCCGAGTGGCCCAGCGACAGCATCTGGGCGATCGGCACCCTGTTCGCCATCGCCCTCGGCTTCTCGGCGGTGAACCTGCTCACCGCCCCGGCGGCGGCCCCCTCAGGGGCCAGCTGAGGCCTCCCCTGGCGCGGCCGGCCCGTAGCCGCCACCGCCTGGGGTTTCGATCCTGAGTTCATCTCCCGCCGCCATCGTCAGCGCGACGGAGCCGGGCAGATCCTCGACACGGCCGTCGGCCAGGCAGCGGCTGTTGCGGCCTGGCTCGCCGCTGCCGCCACCGGCCAGGCCGAAGGGGGCCACCCGGCGCGAGCCGGAGATGATCGCCGCGGTCATCGGCTCCAGAAAGCGCAGCCAGCGCACCACTCCAGCGCCGCCAGCCCAGCGCCCCTTGCCGCCGCTGCCGCGGCGGATCGCGAACCGCTCCAGCCGCACCGGGAAGCGAGCCTCCAGGATCTCGGGGTCGGTGAGGCGGGAGTTGGTCATGTGGCTCTGGACCGCACTGGCGCCAGCGAAGCCCTGGCCATCGGCCAGCACGCCGGCGCCGGTGCCGCCACAGATCGTTTCGTAGTACTGGCAGCGATCGTTGCCGAAGCTGAGGTTGTTCATCGTTCCCTGGGCGGCCGCCATCACGCCCAGGGCCCCGAACAGGGCATTGACCACCGCCTGGGAGGTTTCGACATTGCCCGCCACCACGGCGGCGGGAGGATCGGGCCGCAGCAGGCTGGCCGGCGGCACCACCAGGTCGATCGGCTCAAAACAGCCGGCGTTGAGCGGAATCGCCTGGCCCACCAGGCAGCGGAAGACGTAGAGCACGGCCGCCTTGGTGATCGCCAGCGGCGCATTGCCATTGCCGCCCTGCTGGGGGGAGGTGCCGCTGAAGTCCACCAGGGCCCGGCGGCGCCGATGGTCGATGCGCACCGCCACCTGAATCCTGCCGCCAGCGTCGAGCTCGACGCTCCATTCCCCGTCCTGCAGATGATCGATCACGTCACGGACGGCGGCCGCGGCATGGGTCTGGACATGGGTCATGTAGGCCCGCACTTCCGCCACTCCCTGAAGGGCCATCAGGCGCTGGAGCTCCGCCACTCCCAGCCGGTTGGCGGCCACCTGAGCCTGCAGATCGGCCAGCAGCTGGTCGGGGTTGCGCACCGGATGATCCCCACCGAGCAGTCGTTGCCGCCAGGACGCCTGATCGAACTGCCCCCCGCTGATCAGCGGCACATTGTCGAGCAACAGGCCCTCCTCGCCGATGTCATGGCTGAAGGGGGGCATCGATCCCGGCGTGATGCCACCCACATCGGCGTGATGGCCGCGGCAGGCCACATAGAACAGGGGCTCGGCCGGTTCCGTCTCCGCCTCGATCCGCGTCGGAGTGCCGGTGGCGAACACCGGCGTGATCACGGTGATGTCGGGCAGGTGGGTGCCGCCGTTGTACGGGTTGTTGGTCGCCACGGCATCGCCCGGGGCCAGCGGCGCCAGCTCCCCCCGCTCGACGGTGCGCCTCAGGGCCTCGACGCTCTCCCCCATCGAGCCGAGATGGACGGGGATGTGGGGGGCGTTGGCCACCAGACGCCCGCGGCCATCAAACAGGGCGCAGGAGAAATCCAGCCGCTCGCGGATGTTCACCGAACGGCTGCTCTGCTGCAGCCGCACCCCCATCTGCTCGGCGATGGCGCTGAAGCGATGGTTGTAGAGCTCCAGCGTCACCGGGTCAGGGCCGGCCGGCGGCGCAGGTGCCGAGGCTCCATCCTGCTGGTGTGCTGTGAGGCCGCCATCCCCACCCCCCTGGTGCGGCAATGGCGCGGCCCGCTCCAGCAGCAGCTCCCCCCGCTGCAGCACCCGGGCACTCCAGCCCGGTTCCAGCACCGTGGCTCCCGTGCTGTCCAGCACCAGGGCCGGACCCTCCAGGCGCTGACCGACGCCGAGCTGATGCCGCTGCCACAGGGGCACGCGGTGCCAGGCCATGCCCTGGCCCTGGGGCAAACAGAGGCGAGTGGTGGCCGGTGACTCCGGCGTGACGCCGGGATCGGTGTCGATCTCCGGGGTGGCTGCCGGCTCCGCTGTGGCTGCCGCGGCCCCGGCAGCGGGTTCGGCGACCAGTTCCACCTCGATACGCTCCAGCACCAGGGGTTCGCCGGACACCACGTAACCGAAGCGACGACGATGCAGCTCCTCGAAGCTGTCGCGCAGCGGCGCCCAGATCCGGGCCTCGGTGACGGCGGCGGTCGATCCCTGGCTTGCGGCCAGCCACTGCTCCAGCAGGGACTGGGGCAGGCCGATCTCCAGGCCGCCATCACTGGCCGGGTAGCGCAGTTCCAGCCGCACGCGCCGGTGCAGGCCGGTGCCGGCCGCCAGGTCACCGCAGCGCGCCAGGGCTGCGCGGGCCTCGGCGCTGAGGGCCTCGATGCAGGTCAGCACCTCGGCGCTGTGGAGCTGCTCCAGCGGCAGGCGCAGACAGCGCTCCGCCCGCTGGCTCTGGCGGGCCAGGCCGATGCCCCAGGCGGAGAGCACGCCGGCGAGCGGATGGATCAGCACCCGCTCGATGCCGAGACCGGCGGCCAGGGCGCAGCCGTGCTGGCCGCCGGCTCCGCCGTAGCAGACCAGCACCGCGTCGCGGATGTCGTGGCCCCGCTGAATCGAGATGCGCCGGATCGCCCCCGCCATCCGCTCATGGGCGATCGACAGGGCCCCCTGGGCCAGCCGTTCCAGCGCCAGGGGATCGCCATCGCCCTGGCCCTGACCCTGACCCAGCGCCACCGCCAGCTCCGCGAATTGCCGCCGCACCACGTCCGCATCGGCGCCCTGGTCGCCGCGGGGGCCGAACACCGCAGGCAGCGCCGCCGGGGGCAGGCGGCCGAGCAGCAGGTTGGCGTCGGTCAGCGTCAGCGGCCCGCCGCGGCGGTAGCAGGCCGGGCCCGGATCGGAACCGGCTGACTGGGGACCCACCAGCAGGCGCTGGCCATCGGCCCGCAGCAGCGAACCGCCCCCCGCCGCCACGGAGTGGATCGGCAACATCGCCGCCTGCACCTGCAGGCCGGCGATCTGCGTCGCCGCCGCACACTCCCAGGCGTCATCGCCCCTGGAGCCATCGAAATGGAAGACATCGGTGGAGGTGCCGCCCATGTCGAAGCCGACGATCGGACGATCGCCGCAGTCCGCCGCCCGAGCCGCGGCGACGGCCGCCACCATGCCGCCGGCCGGACCGGAGAGGATCGTGTCCTTGGCCTGCAGCTGGGCGGGTGCCTGCAGAGCGCCGCTGGAGGTCATCACCCGCAGGCGAGTGGTTGACCCCAGGGCGAGGGCCACCTGGTCCAGGTAGCGCCGCAGGGTGGGGCGGACCGCCGCCTCCACCGCCGTGGTCTCCAGGCGGGGCACGATCCGGGGCTGGCGGCTGAGCTGATGCGACAACAGCACCGAGGCAAAGCCCAGCTGCTCAAGCCAGCGGCCGCAGGCCAGCTCATGGACCGGGTAGCGATAGCTGTGCAGCAACACCACGGCAACATGGTGGTAGCCAGCGGCCAGGGCCTGGCGCAGGCTGGACTCCAACGCGCCGCCCAGCTGCAGGGGAACCAGCTCGGAGCCATCGGCGGCCAGGCGCGCCTCCACCTCGATCACCCGCATCGCCAGGGGCTCGGGGCGCTCGATCCGCAGCGCGAAGATGTCGGGCCGGTGCTGATCGCCGATGCGGGGCAGATCGGCGAAGCCGCGGTTGACCAGCAGCAGCACCGGCTCCAGTTGCTGCTCCAGCAGCGCATTGGTGGCCACGGTGGTGCCCAGGCGTACTTCCTCCACCAGGCCGGGCGGCAGGGGCTGGTCCGGGTCCCGTTGCAGCACCTCCTTCAGGGCTCGGATCGCCGGATCCCCAGGGTGCTGCGGCTGCACCGACAGCACCTTGCGCACCACCAGGCGACCTTCGGGCGAGCGGCCCACCAGATCGGTGAAGGTGCCGCCCCGGTCGATCGCAAAGCGCCAGCCGGCCCGGCCGCCCCGGGAGCCCTGCGCGACCAGCTCTTCGCCCTCAACCATCGCAGCGAACTCCAGGCATGGATTCGAATTCAAACCCTTTGCCCCAGCGCCCCCCCCGAACCGACCAGACCTTCTCTGCCCCAGGTCCAGGGGCTCCTGGAGCGCTGCCGCCGCGAGGCCTTGCAGCCCCGCTCCCTCAACGACCTCAGGCCCAGGGGGAGCGCCGATCGCCGCACGGGGAGGGGAGAGGGAGACTCGATCTGCTACAGGCCATATTCCCGCCCACTGCAACGGCATCGATCAATCGCAACCGCTGCGCTACCTCGCTCAGGCGGTCTGGTTGCGGTGCATCATCCAGGCGCATCTCTGCGTTGATAGCGTCAAACCAGACTGGGTCGAGTTCTTGCAAGGCCGCTATTGCGACTGAGCGGAGCCCATTCCCTGCGGAGCCTGCCCACGCAACGCCTTCAGACAACCAAGTGACCGAGCCCCCACCTCAGCGGTAGTTCTCAAACTGCAACGGCACCTCCAGGTCCTCGCCCTTGAGCAGCTGGATCACCTGCTGCAGATCGTCCTTGCTCTTGCCGGTGACCCGCAGGGTGTCGCCCTGGATCGCCACCGTCACCTTCTTGAGTTCGTCGCGCACCTTCTTGGAGAGCTTCTTGGCCAGCTCCTGGCTCAGTCCCTTGCGCAGTTTCACCAACTGCTGGACGCGATTGCCACCCACCGCTTCCGGCGGCTGGAAGTCGAGGATCTTGAGCGACAGATTGCGCTTGGTCAGCTTCTGGCGCAGCACATCGGCCACCGCCTCGAGGGTCATGTCGCTGGCGGTGGTGATCGTCAGGCTGGCCTCCTCCAGGTCGATCTCCGTCTTCGAATCCTTGAGGTCGTAGCGCTGACCCACGTCGCGGCGGAGCTGATCGAGGGCGTTGACCAGCTCCTGGCGATCAAAGTCGGACACAACGTCGAAGCTGTAGGTCTCAGCCATGGGGTGGGCTCCTGGGGCGGCGCTGGGCCAGCCTAGAAAAGAGCCCTCCGCTGCTCCGCGTCGCCATGCTTCTGCCCCTGTCCCCCCTGGTCCTCTGGGCCGCCGTCTCTCTGCCGCTGGAGACCCTGGGGTCGGCGGCCGGCGGGGCCTATGCCTGGTCGCTGCTGCTCTCGGGCGCCGTGGTGATCGCCAGCCTCTTCCCCCTGGCCGCCGCCCGCTCCAAAGCCGATTTCACCCCCGCCGATCTGGCGGCCCCGCGAGCGATGTTTGAGCGGCTGCCGGAGTGGGGCAAGCGGGCGGCCTGGGCCCACCAGAACTGCTTCGAGGCCTTCACCCTCTTCGCCCCCGCCGCCCTGCTCTGCCTGGTGAGCGGCGTCAGCTCTCCGGTGGCCACCGCGGCGGCCTGGCTGCATCCGGCGCTTCGGCTCGCCTACATCCCGGCCTATGTGGGCAACGTGCCTCCCCTGCGGGGCCTCTGCTGGGCCCTTGGCACGGTCTGCACCGGCGTGCTCTACACAGAGGGGCTCAAGGCGGTACTGGCGAGCTGAGCGCAGCGCGGCCCAAGATCCCGGGGAGCACCGCCAGCTGGCCTGCCCCCTCAGCCCTTCTCCTGCAGACCCTTGAGCGCCGCCAGCAGGCTGGCCGGGCTCTGGGGATCCACCATCAACACGCTGCCGGCCGGGGCGTTGCCGAGCTTCTCGCCCATCGCCATCCAGTCCTTGGCCAGCAGCAGCCGCAGGCTCTCGGCCGCCGCCGGTTCGGCGCTGATCACCCGCGCCAGCTCCGCCGCCGCCTCCGCCCGTGCCTTGGCCAGCACGGTCTGCTGGCGGGCCTGGGCATCGGCCTCCAGCAGCAGGGCTTCCTGCTTGGCTCTGGCGTCGAGCACCAGGGCCTCGGCCCGGCCCCGGGCCGCATTCACCTGGGATTCCCGCTCCCCCTCGGAGCGCAGAATCGCCGCCCGTTTCTCGCGTTCGGCGGTCATCTGCTGCTCCATCGCCTGCTGCACCCCAACCGAGGGCTTGATGTCGCGCATCTCGACCCGGGTCACCTTCACCCCCCAGGGATCGGTGGCCTGGTCAAGCTCCCGCAGCAGCACTTCATTGACCTCCTGGCGGGTGGTGAAGGTCTGGTCGAGATCGAGCTTGCCCATTTCGGCGCGGATCTGAGTGAGCACCAGGTTGACCATCGCCGCCTGCAGGTTGTCGACCGCGTAATAGGCGCGGGCATGCTCCAGCAGCTGCCAGTAGACGACGGCGTCCACTTCGATCGAGACGTTGTCCTTGGTGATGCACTGCTGCGGCGGGATGTCGAGCACCCGTTCCTTCAGCGATTCGTGGCTGACGACCCGCTCCACCCCCGGCAGCACCAGGGACAGGCCGGGTTTGAGCTGGCGGTTGTACTTGCCGAGGCGTTCCACCAGCATCGAGCGGCTGCTGCTGGTCACCTTGACGCCACTGACACCAACGGCCGCCAGCACGGCCAGCACCGGTACGAGCAGAAACTCCATCGCCAGCCTTGTGGTGGTCCCAACCTAGGCAGGATGAGAATCCCGGTCAGGCCTGGCCTGAAATGATGCTGACCCCTCCCCTGATCTGGCTGTTCGTCGGCGCCGGGCTATTGCTGCTGGCCCTCAGCGGCTTCGATACGGACGGACTGCTGCTGATCGGCGGCCTCAGTGGGCTGGTGCTGACCGTCACGAGCGTGCTCGTGGCGATGCCGGTCCCGCTGCAGGTGCTGCTGTTCCTTGGCCTGGGGAGCCTGGGCTATGGCTGGTTGCGGCGCTGGGATCGCCGCCAGCGGGATCGGTCCCTGCACGCCAACCCCCGGGCCGAGTGGGCCGAGGTGATCGAGGCCTTCGCCGCCGACGGGGCGGGACGGGTGCGCTGGCAGGGGCAGAGCTGGGCGGCGGTGAATCTGGAGCCCGGTCAGGCCGTGCAGGTAGGGGCGGCGGTGCGGGTGATGGGCCGGGAGGGCACCAGCCTGCAGGTGCTGCCGGCCGCACCGCCGGCTATGGCAGCGGCGGAGCCGGCAGGCTGAGCGAGCCCCCACCCAGGCCAGCGAAATCAGGCTCGGGTCGAGGCTGGGGCATCTCCAGCGCCGGCAGGTCGGCTCCAGGCCAACGGTTGGCCCAGTGGACTCCGGCCCCGGCTCCGCTTCCCCGGCGCCAGCTCCCGCTCAGGCCAGCCCGGAGACCGCTGCCGGCGCCAGCCAGTCGTGCCCCGGCCACCGCACAGTTATGGGCTAGCCCAACGCCAGAGGGCAACTCCAGATCCGCGTCGCGGCGCCTCAGTCGAAGAACATCAGGCTGACGACCTTGCCCATGTCCTCGGCGGTGCGGCAGCTGCTGAGCAGGGTTTCGCTGTCGTGGAAGGCATAGCAGATCAGCTGATCACAGCGGCTGATGATTTCGTGGTTGCAGAGGCTGCTGGCCATCGGCAGCGGCAGCTCGTCGTGCTCGGGCTTCTCGACCAGGTGCAGCACCAGGTCGAGCTGGTCCCGCGATTCCAGGGGCTGGCGTTCCAGGCTCTGGGGCAGCAGCACCGTCAGCCGACCCGGATCGACATCGAGAACGCTGCGGATCACGGCCGAGTTGACCCCCTGGGCGCCGGAGGTGATCAAGTTGTGACCTTCCTGGGCGAGGGAGCGGGCCACCAGCTCCACCAGGTGAATCGACACCACCGGCACATGGCGGCTGCCGAGGAACGCAATCCGACGCTTGCCCCGATCCTGGAGCATGGCCAGTTCCTGGGCCAGGGTGTCAATCCGGCCGAGAGCCGGAAGATCTAGGGACCGGGTCACCCGTTGCGGACCAGAATTGCCTTTGAACCTAGCAGTGCTGCCGGGGTTCGGGCTCTCAGGCGCGAACCGGCAGCCGCAGCCGTTCGAACAGGCGCTCGAACCGGCAGCTCTCCTCCACCAGTCGGATCGCATAGGTGGCCTTGACCGCTTCGTGCAGGCGCACATGACCGATGGCCGCCTCGATCACCTCGACCGTCGTCAGGGTGTCGTGATCGACCTTGAGCACGGGCACCTCCAGTTCCTCGGCCCGGCTGATGAGCTGGGGCAGGGGCTCGCCGGCGCCGGTGAGGATCAGGCACTGGGTCGAGGCCTCCAGGGCCGCCAGCTGGATGTCGGTGCGATCCGCGCCCGTGACCACGGCCATGTTGCGGCGACGGCGGAAAAACTCCATGGCCGAGTTCACATTCATCGCCCCGATCGAGAGGGTCTCCACCAACAGATCGGTGCGGTCCTGGCAGCACAGCACCCGGGCCGCCAGGCGTCGCCCCAGTTCGCTGACGGTGACGCTGCGCAGCAGAGGGCTGCGGGGCATGATGCCGAACACCGGCAGTCCCAGTCGTTCCAGGGCCGGTTCCAGCTCCTGGCGCAGCTCGGCCACGGCTTCGGGCACGACGGCATTCAGCACCACCCCGGCCAGCAGGTCGCCCAGTTGCTGACGAGCCTCCAACAGCGGATCGACGCTGCGACTGTCATTCCAGTTGTGGACCAGCACCACCGGCGCCTGCAGGGCTCGGGCCATCTGGGCCAGGCCGAGACCGAACAGCTGCCCTTCGCTGAGGGTGCCCGCCGCCTCCAGCAGCACCAGCTGATCGCCGGCTGCGGCGATGCGTTGCTGCAGTTCAGCGAACCCCGGCCCCGGGGCCAGGTCGCCCCTGAGCAGACGGCGGTGCACCGCTGCGGGCTCCTGCACCTGCAGCGACGGCAACAACTGGCTAGGAGACAGGCCCAGGGTGGCGCCGATGAAGCGCACATCGGCATCCAGCACCGAGTCGCCGCCCAAGCCCGGTGCTGCCGCAGCGGCCGTCGGCGGCCCGGCATCGAGATCGTCGAGGCAGGTGGCCACCGGTTTGCCGAACAGGATCGAAACACCCTGGCGACTCAGCTGGTGCGCCAGGCCCAGCACCACCGCCGACTTGCCGCTGAAGGGTTCGCACGAGCCGATCAGAAGCGGGGGCTGGGCGGAAGTGGGCATGGTGCGACCTCGCCGGGGTCTGCAGATTGGCGGCCAATCTAGGCAGATCCAACCCCCCGAGCCCATGGCGGAGCATCCCGAACCGACGATCACGGTGGCCATCACCGGGGCCAGCGGCGCCCTCGGCCAGGCCCTGCTGCGCCAGTGGCATCGCCGCGGCGCCCGCCTGATCGCCCTCACCCATGGCGAGACGGCCCTGGTTGTGCACCAGGACCCGGGCGAGATCATTCCCCTGGAGCAGGTGCGCTGGCAGGTGGGCCAGGAGGCCGCGCTGCGCCCGATCCTGGAGGCGGTGGATGTGCTGGTGATCAACCACGGCATCAATCCCCATGGCGATCGCAGCGCCGCCGCCAGTGAGCTGGCCCTCGAGGTCAATGCCCTCAGCGCCTGGCGCCTGCTGGAGCTGTTCGCCGAAGTCGTGCAGCAGCGCCAGCAGCCGGCCGCGGCCGGCTGCAATCGACCCCGACCGGAGGTCTGGCTCAACACCTCGGAGGCGGAGATCCAGCCGGCCGTCAGTCCGCTCTATGAACTCAGCAAACGGCTGATCGGCCAGCTGCTGAGCCTGCGGGCCCTGGATCTCGCCGGCAGGCTGCGCCTGCGGCGGCTAGTGCTGGGGCCATTTCGGTCCTCGCTCAACCCGATCGGCGTGATGACGGCCGACTGGGTGGCCGGCCAGGTGCTCCGGCAGGCGGTGGACTGGAACTGCTCGCTGGTGATCGTCACCCCCAACCCCCTCACCTATGTGCTGATGCCGCTGACGACCCTGAGCCGCTGGGCCTACTTCCGGCTGACCAGCCATCCCTGAGGAGCGATCCCGGAGTGGCCACGCCGGATCCGGACAGCGGGGAACATTAAGAACTGGAAGGCTGCCCAGCCCCCCAGCAAGGATGCGGTTTCCGGGGCGGGAGGGTCAGCAATCCGACCTCTCGGCAGCGGCTGCCCCGAATCAGAAGTCCCGGTCGGTGAGGATCTCGCAGCCCTCGCTGGTGACCACGATCGTGTGTTCCCACTGGGCTGAAAGGGAACCGTCGAGGGTCACCACGGTCCAGCGGTCCTTGAGGGTGCGACATTCCTTGCTGCCGGCATTGAGGATCGGCTCCACCGCTAGGGTCATGCCGGCCCGCAGGGTCATGTTGGGCAGATCCCGGGTGCGGAAGTTGAACACCGAAGGCTCCTCGTGCAGGTTGCGGCCCACGCCGTGGCCCGTGTAGTCCTCGACCACGGCGTAGCCATGGGCCTCGACGTGATCCTGCACGGCGCCGGCGAGCTCCAGCAGGGTGCTGCCGGCCCTGACGGTGGCCAGCCCCTTCATCAACGACTCCTGGGCCACCCGGCTGAGGCGACGGGCCTCCTCGCTCGCTGCGGCGCCGATGGGGATCGTGACGCAGCTGTCACCGTGGTAGCCCTCGAAGTAGGCGCCGGTGTCCACCTTGAGCAGGTCACCGTCGCGGATCACTTGGCGCTCGCCGGGGATGCCGTGGACCACCTGGTCATTGACACTGGCGCAAATGCTTGCGGGGAAGCCGTGATACCCCTTGAAGCTCGGGGTGGCGCCCATCTCGCGGATGCGCCGTTCGGCATGGCGGTCCAGGTCGGCGGTGCTCATTCCCGGAGCGGCGATCTCGATGATCTCCCGCAGCACGGTGGCGACGATGCGACTGGCCTGGCGCATGATCTCGATCTCGCGGGCGGACTTGACCTCGACACCGCGGCGACCTTTCTGGATCCGGGGTCCGCTCTGGGTGGTCAGACCGCTGGCGCCCTGTCCTGCCTGGGTAGTGGCCAGCAGATCGGCAAAAAGATTCATGCGGCGGTCGCTTGTGGGGAGTTGGTTCGGCCAGATTCAAGTTATCAATAGCGTCACCCTGGTTGTCGTGTCCGCCGTGCCCTCCGAGTCCTCGCCGGCTGCGACCCTGCCCCTGGCGGCCCGACTGCGGCAGGCCCACGCCAACCTGGCCCCTGTCGTACTGGCGCCGCTGCTGCTCACGGTGATCAGCGGGGTCAGCTACCGCCTGCTGCGGGACTGGGCCGGCCTGGACAGGGACCGGGCCCATCTGCTGATGGTCCTGCACGAGGGGGAATGGCTGAAGGGCTGGTTTGGACCCAATGGTGAAACGGTGTATGTCCTGCTCAATGGCCTCGGGCTGCTGTGGATGCTGGCCAGTGGCGGGTCCATGGCCTGGCAGCGGCTGCAGCGCCAGTGGCGGCGTCACTGAAAGGGGGGCACCCCAGCCGGTACACTGGCTGTTTGGCCAGGCGTCGCGGAATCCGGATGGCAGCGGAAACAACAGAGCAGAACACGTCCGAGCAGGACAGCCCAGTGCTGGAGAGCGATCTCCAGGTAGAGGCCGAGCAGGTGAGCGAAACCGCGGCGGTGAAAGCCACCACCGGCAAGCTGTGTGCCCATGACCTGATCCGAGCCTTTGAGGCCGAACAGCTCAAGAGCGATCTGCCGGAGATCTACGTCGGTGACACGGTGCGTGTCGGTGTGCGGATCCGGGAGGGCAACAAGGAGCGGGTCCAGCCCTACGAAGGGGTTGTGATCGCCAAGCGCCACGGTGGCCTCAACGAGACCATCACCGTGCGCCGCATTTTCCAGGGCATCGGCGTCGAGCGGGTGTTCATGTTGCACAGCCCCCAGGTGGCTTCCGTCAAAGTGGAGCGCCGGGGTAGGGTGCGCCGGGCGAAGCTCTTCTACCTTCGTGATCGGGTGGGTAAAGCCACTCGGGTCAAGCAGCGTTTCGATCGTTGACTTGATCGTTGAAGCCACGGCTCCGAGCATCAGTTCCTCAGGAACATCCAGCTTCGAGCCATGGCCTTATGTCCCAGAGGCCATCGCCTTGCGCCGTTAGTTCAGTTGGTAGAACGCAGGT
>JBAPUA010000211.1:0-5937 GCA_049282435.1 Cyanobium sp.
GCTCAGCAGCCGTTGCAGCCGTCGGCCGCGCCGTTGCCGCGCCAGCCAGCGCTGGATCCGGGGCCGCAGCAGGCCCCGGCACAGCTGCCAGTTCAGCGCCAGGCCCAGGGCCTCCCCCGCCAGCACCACCGCCAGGCCCAGCTTGCCGCCGTACACCACGCCGGCACCCACCACCAGCACCCCCGCCGGCAGGCCCACCGCCACGCAGCCAGCCAGCAACAGGACGTAGAGCGAAGCGGGCATCGGTCTGGGGCGATCTGGAGTGTGGCGATCAGCTGTGGGTGGGCAGCCGTTGGCGGGTTGTCGTTGGCGGTTAGCCGTCAGCCGTGAGCAGTCAGCCGTTAGCAGTCAGCCGTGGGCGCACTGCTGTTGGCGCTCAACAGCAGGCCCAGTTCCACGGCCCTGCGCACCACCATCGTGCGGTTGCGGGCCCCCAATTTTTGCAGCAGCGAGCGGGTGTACTCCCGCGCCGTGCTCTCGGCGATTCCCAGCCGTGTGGCGATCTGGCGGTTCGTGTGGCCCCGGGCCAGTTCCCGCAGGGTGTCCTGCTCGCGAGGGCTCAGGGTTGGCACCTTCTGGTTGTTGTGGCTCTGGAGGCTGCTCAGCAGGGCCGGATCCACGTAGCGATGGCCCCGGGCCACGGAGGCCAGCCCATTGAGCAGGGCGCCGCTGCCGAAGCTGTGGGTGTGCAGCACCACCTCCACCCGGTCGATCGGATAGGCGTTGGCCCTCAGCCATTCCCTGCGCTCCACCATCAGCACCACCACCGGCGGCTGCGGCAGCTGGTGCAGCTTCCCCACCAGGGCCTCGCCATGGTCGGCGGCGATCGAATCCACCATCACCAGCAGGCAGCGCTGCTGCAGTGAGCTGATCAGGGCGAGCACCTCGGCCGCGGTCACGCAGGTGCCCACCAGGCGATCGTCCCCGGAGGCCAGGGCGGCGCGGGCCATCAGGTGCGCCTCCAGATAGGAGCCGGAGGCCCCCACCAGGGTCCATTGGCGCAGCAGCTCATTGATCGCTTCGGTGCGGCTGCGGAAGCCCTCATCCTGCGGATCGAAACGGGCCAATCAGCCTGGGGGCAAGCGAGGGTCGCGCCAGCTTATGGGGTGGGCACGGCGGGCGGCCGGGCTCTGCAGGATCGGTGATGACGAGGCCATCGCCACCAGCTTCCGATCGCGAGAGGATCGCCCATCGCCGCGCCTGTGCGCATCCAGGAACGCCCTCCCGGGCTCAAGCCTGCCTGGGGCTTCAGACCGCCAGCGCCAGCTCGAACTCGCGGCGATCGGTGGGCAGCGGCCGCTCGAACACCTTGCAGAAGGTCTTGACCACCCGATCGCCGGAATCGATCGTTTCCAGCGGATCCTTGCGCAGGCGATGGCGCAGGCAGCAGGCCACCACCCGGGCGACGTCGTCGTCGCTCACCTCGCTGTGGCCCTCGAAGGCGGCCAGGGCCCGGGCCGCCCGGTTGGTGACGATGTCACCGCGCAGACCGTCCACATCCAGTTCACCGCACACCGCCGAGATGCGCACCCGCAGATCGGCGTCGATCTCCACCTGGGGCAGCCGTTTCTGGGCCTCCACCACCCGCGCCTGCAGGGCCTCCTGGCTGGGCGTCACGGCGCTGTTGAAGCCTTCGGGATCGTCGTCGAAGGCGGTGCGCTGATCCACCACCTGCACCCGCAGCTCCGGATCGCGCACGGTGCGCACCTCCACGCTCATGCCGAAGCGATCGAGCAGCTGGGGCCGCAGTTCGCCCTCCTCCGGGTTGCCGGAGCCGATCAGCACGAAGCGGGCCGGGTGGCGCACCGAGATGCCTTCCCGCTCGACCGTGTTCCAGCCCGAGGCGGCGGAATCGAGCAGCACGTCGACCAGGTGGTCGTCGAGCAGGTTGACCTCATCGACGTACAGCAGACCGCGGTTGGCCTTGGCCAGCAGGCCCGGCTCAAACGCCCTGACCCCTTCGCTGAGGGCCTTTTCGATGTCGATCGTGCCGCAGAGGCGATCTTCGGTGGCGCCCAGGGGCAGGTCCACCATCGGCACCTGGCGGGCCTCGATCGGCAGGGCTTCGCCCCGGTCGGCGCGCTCGCGCACCTCGCTGCTCTGCAGGTCGGGATCGTCCGCTGAGCTGTTGTAGGGATCGCCCGCCACCACGTCGATCTCGGGCAGCAGGTCGGCCAGGGCCCGGATCGTGGTGCTCTTGCCAGTGCCCCGGTCGCCCATGATCATCACGCCGCCGATGCGCGGATCGATCACGTTGAGCAGCAGGGCGAGTTTCATCTCCTCCTGCCCGACGATGGCGGTGAACGGGAAGACCCGGCGCTTTCTCGACGGACTCACGGGGCGACGGTTGGCGGTGACTGGGATTGTTTCACAGGCCCTGCGGCCGGGGTGACCGGCAGCAGCGACAGCACCTGGGGCGGGGTGGCATCGGCGGGATAGATCAGGCGCACCTGCAGCTGCCGCCGCTGGCCCGGCGCCAGGGTGACGGTTCCCAGGGCCGGGCCGATCTGGCCGGCCCGCAGCACCAGGTGGAAGCCCTGGCGACCCACCGGTTTGCCATTGGTGCCATCGAGGCCGCTCACCTCCACCGTGCCGCGGAACAGCACCGCCTTGCCCGGCACGGCGTTGAAGCGCAGGCCCCCCTGGGCCTGATCGCTCTTGAGCGGCGACTCCAGCGCCAGTTGCAGGGTCAGAGGGGCGCTGGTGTCGTTGCGCAGCGGCAGGGCCAGGTCGTATTCGACGCCGTAGCTGCCGTGGGCGGCCCAGGCGGTGCCGGGGTAGAAGGCGCTCAGGGGCGGCGCCTGCACCTGGCCGGTGCCGAAGCTGCCCCGCTCCAGCGAGGCGATCGGCCAGGAGATCGGCGCCCGGCTCATCGCCAGGCTGCTCTGGCCGGGGTCGGTGATGCGCCCCCGCCAGGCGCTGCCCTGCTCGATGCCGCTGACCCGTGAATAGACGATCGCTCCCGGGCTGCCCTTGGGGCTGGGGGCGTGTTCCCGGGGGCTGAGGTCGCCCCGCAGCAGCTGGGCCCAGACGGCAGCGGCCGGCGCTTGATTCGGGTCGCCGAAGGCGGCCAGGGTGGCGACGTCCACGGCGGCGTCGCTGTCCAGCCGCAGCTGCAGATTGCGGCCGTTGAGCAGCGGATCCAGGCCCCGCACCGGGATGGGCAGCACCAGCAGGGTGCTGAGCTGGCCGGGGGGCAGGATCCATTCCGGCGGCAGCTGGGGGCTGCGTTCGCGCCGCAGCAGTTCGGTGGCCACCCGGCTGCCGGGGCCGGACCAGATCGGTGTGACGCCCTGGTTCAGCAGATCCGGCAGGGGCAGGAACGGGGCCGATGGCTCCTTGCCGTCCACCGACTGGGAGAGGGCCGTCGAGCCGGCCCGCAGGCGCAGCCGCACCGGCCGGTCGCCGCGGGGGGCAGCCACCACCGCCAGCCAGAGGGTCGAGTCGAGGGTCTCGACCTGGCCGGCGTAGACGTGGTGACTGAACAGCTCAAACGGTCCGATCAGGGGGCTGTTCAGATGGGCGTTTGCCTGGGGCAGGGGGGTGCCGTTCCAGCCGCGGCTCGGATCGAAGCTCGAAACCAGGATGCCGGGACGAACGATCAGCTCCGGATTGTTGTCATTGACCATCGGCACCCGGTCCAGGCCGCCGGGCAGGGGGGCCACGGTCTGGGGGCGCAGCACGGTCTGGGGCGGCTGGGGCCTGGCCGGCGTCAGGGTCCCGTTCGGCGGCGACGGGGCAGAGCGGTTGGAGGCCGGGGTTGGGCCCGGTGCCGGGTTGCGGGGGGCTGCCGTCGCTGCATCGGCCTGGGCCAGGGTGGTGCTGGTCGCCATCGCGGCCGGAGCGGCCTCGATCGGGCCGGCCCGCAGCGGCTCGGCGGCGCCGGCGGCCAGCAGGGCCAGCAGCAGCACAGGGTGGAGCGAGCTCATCGGCGATCGACCAGGGCCTTGGCCACGGCACCGGCCATCGAGCGGATCAGCTCGGCGGAGCGGGGATCGTTGAAGGGCCCCTTGACCATGAAGGCGGCCACGGCCCGCTGGCCGTTGGGCAGCTCGATCAGGGCGGCGTCGGCGTAGGCGATGCCGATGTCGCCGGTCTTGTTGTAGACGGTGACGCCGAAGGGCTGCAGTTCACTGTCGGGGTCGGCGCCATCTTTGCCCAGGCCCATCAGCAGCCCCAGCGGGATCAGGGTGTTGGTGTGGGAGTGGGAGAGGATTTCGCGGTAGAGGTCCCGGGCCCTGGGACTCAGTTTTTCGCCGGTGTCCACCAGGGCGATGGTGCGGGCCAGGTCGCGGGAGCTGGTGGTGTTGGTGCCATCCAGGTCGGGCAGCCAGTTCTTGACCATCGTCGCCGGCAGACCCAGGCGCTGGAAGCGGGCGTTGAGCGCCGTCTTGCCCCCCAGGCGCTTGATCAGCAGGTTGGTGGCGCTGTTGTCGCTCACCCGGATCATCTCGGTGGCGGCCTCATAGAAGGGGAACTTGCTGCCCTTGGGCTTGGCCCCCATCCAGCCGGCACCGCCCCCCATCACCTCCTTGGTCAGGGTCAGGGGTTCGTTCCAGCGCAGTTTGCTGCTGTCGAAATCCTCCAGGGCCGCCAGCAGGATCGGCGATTTGATCGAGCTGGCGGCGGGCAGGGGGATGTCGGGCTCGAGCTGGGCGTAGCGGCCGTCGTCGAGCACCAGCAGGAAACCGCTGGCCGTCAGTCCCTTCTGGGCTGCCGCCTGGGTCTTCCAGGTCTGGCTGAGGCTGGTGAGCTCGCGCCTCGGCTCAAACCGACCCGAGGAGAGGCCGCCGCTGGCCGACACCCGCGGCGAGGGATCCACCTTGGGCACCCCTACCGACCCCTGGGCCAGGCGCGGCGCCAGCGTTTTCAGACCCGTGCCGACGATCACTCCCAGGCCGACCCCCATCACGGCAAGGCGCAGCAGCAGCAGCAGGGGCTGGGTCCAGGGCCTGCTGCGGGGACGGGACGAACGGCCGGAGCTCACGGGGGTGGGCAGGGTCAAATTGATGCCCGACGCTAGTGGTCTTCGCCGTTTGCACAAGGGCGGCGGCTTGCCCAGCGCAACTGGCACACCATGCCGCGCAGCAGGGCCACCTCCTGGGGGCGGATCTGGGCGCGCTGCAGCAGAGCGCGCAGCTTGGCCATGCGGGCGTGGGCGGTGTGGGGATACAGATAACCCACCTCCAGCAACAGGGCCTCCGCATCGGCCAGGGCCGCCTCCAGCAGCCCCCTCGGGCAGGGCTCGGCCTCCTCTCCCTCCGATTGGGCGGGGGCTGCTGCGGCTGGGGCGGCTGCTGCTGCTGCAGGGGCTGCTGCGGCAGTGGCTGGCTGCAGACGCAACCCGTGCAGGTCGTGCAGCACCACGGCCACGGCGTGGGACAGGTTCAGGGAGGTGTAGGCGGGCCCGGTGGCGATCTGCAGGATGCGGCCGGCCTGCAGCAGTTCGTCGTTGCTCAGGCCCCGGTCCTCGCGGCCGAAGACCAGGGCGCTCGGTGCCGAGCTGGCCTGGCCGCGCTCGGCGCCGAGCAGCCAGCCCAGGGCGGCGGCGGGGGGACTGGGGGGCAGGGGGTCGCCTTCGCCGCGGCCGCTGCAGGCCACCACCCGGCCGCAGTCGGCGAGGGCTGCCGCCAGGTCCGGATAGAGGCGCGCCTGCTCCAGCAGGGCCATCCCGTGCACGGCCATGCGGCGGGCCTCGTCGCCGAGGGGGTCGCAGCGCGGTGCCACCAGCCGCAGGCCTTCGATGCCGAAGTTGGCGCAGAGCCGGGCCACACTGCCGACATTGAGGGGGCCGGCGGGTTCCACCAGCACCAGCTGGATGCTCATAGCGGGCCGGATCGAGGGGGACGGTTCAGGAGGCAGGGCTGCTTCAACGTTTCCGGTGTGCCGGGTGGCGTTGCGATCTGACTTCGGCCCTGGCTCTGAGCAGCCAGTTGT
>JBAPUA010000212.1:0-4664 GCA_049282435.1 Cyanobium sp.
GCTGAAGCCGGCCGGGACCGCGGCTCAGGCACTCTCGAACGGGTTGGCCGGCATCCGGGTTCCGGCCGCGGTGGCCGCCAGGGCCAGCTGATCGAGCTCCAGTCGCTCCTCCAGGCTGAGCTGCCACGCCAGGGCGGCGGCGGCTCGCTCAACCTGAGCCAGCGTGCGCAATCCCACAATCGGCATCGCCCCATGGGCCCGGCACCAGTTGAGGGCCACCGCATCCCCAGCGGCTCCATGGGTGGCTCCGATGCGGGCCATCGCTTCCAGCAGGGGCTGCACCCCGGGCCACAGCCGCCGCCAGAGCTGCCCCCTCAGTCCGGCCGGCAGGGGCGGCAAGGGACCGGGGGGGCGGCCGAGCAACCCCAGGGCCAGGGGGCTGTAGGCGATCAGCTCAATGCCCAGCTCCTGGCAGACGGGCCCCAGCCCCGCGCTAGCTGTGGCCGCGGGAGCCAGCAGGGACAGCTGAACCTGCAGGCTGCGCAACGGCACCCCTCGCTGGGCGAGCTGGGCGTGGACCTGGCGCAGCCGCTGCGGCCCCATGTTGGACACCCCCATCGCCGCCACCTCCCCGTGCGCCACCAGATCGGCGAGGCCCTCGAGCAGCGGACCCTCCTGCCAGGGCGCATAGCGAGCGGTGCTCCAGTGCAACTGCACCAGATCGAGCTTGCCCTGCAGACGCCGGCGCGAGGCCGCAAAGGCGCGGCGATAGCCGCCGCGCCCCAGGCGCCAGGGGAAGGGCGCCAGCTTTGTGGCCAGGGTGAGCGGCGAGCGCTGGGCTGGATCGAGGCCGGCGGCGAATTGACCCAGGAGCTGTTCGCTGCGCCCCTGCAGGCGGCCCGTGCCATAGGAATCCGCCGTGTCAAAGAAGCTCAGACCCAGCTGCACCGCCCGTCGGAAGCAGGCCTCCAGCAGGGCGTCCTGGCTGGGGTCATAGCCCCAGAGAAACTGGTTTCCCCAGGCCCATGTGCCCACGCCGATGCCCGGCCCAGCTCCCCGCCCAACCCAAGGCTGCTGCACCATGACGAACGCGCTGCGGGAGGCTGGTGACCATGATCGATCCTCAGACCTCGCCACCCCCCCCCGCCAGTCCCAGCCCCCGGAGCGATCCGAGCGCCGATGGCATCCAGACTGGCGCCCCCCGACCCGATCCGGTGCTGTGCGGCCATTGCGGACGCACAGCCAGCAACGGCATCAGCTGCCAGGGGATCTGCGTCGCCGATTCCGGCTACTGACCAGCCGCAGCTCCCGGGTGCCGTTGCCGTGGCGGAGCGCGAGCCGGCCCTGGTTGCTGGGCCTGGCCTGGCTGGCGCTGCTGCTGGCCCCGGCCCGGAGCCAGGGACGGGCAGACGGCCCGGAGGATTTCGGCCGCTGGCAGAGCAGTCCCCGCCAGTGCCTGCTGCAACGCTCCTCCACCACTGCAGCCAACCCCAGGCCGGAACGCTGCCGCAACGTGAGACTGGATCAACTGTGGCCCGGACTGCTGACGCTGCGCTTCAGCGAAGCCGGTGTCAACGACCGGCTCGGCAGCCCCCAGCTGACCCTGGCGGGAGTTCTGCAACCGGGGAGCCGGATCATGGCCTGTCGGGAGGGCCGCTGCCAACCGCGCTGGCCCCTGGTCCTGCAGGTGAGCGCACTCGCCGACCGGGGGCTGAGGCCAGAGCTCGGTCTGAGCCAGCTGCCCCTGGCCCAGCTGGCCCGGGGAGAGTGCCGATTCAACAGACTGGGCGGCCGTTGCCGGGTGGAGGCCAGCGATGGCCTGAGCTGGCAGGTGGAGGTGACCTGGTGAGACGGGAACCGGGCCGGAACACCCCTGCCTCGATTCGTCACAACGACAACGGACTCTCTTCAGATTTCCTTTAGGATCCGGCCACTGCACCGGCCGGATCATGCCTGCTTCGATCTCACTGCTGGCTCTTGCGGGCGTGGCGGGATTCGCCTTGATCTCGATGCTGTTCGGCGCCTTCAGCTGAGCGGCCCCGACAGCCGAACCCAGGGCCCACCGGCCCAACCCGTGCCTTGATGAGCCTCTCCTTAGCCTGAAACCCTGAATGGGTCCAGCGCCTTGAAGCCTGAGCAGACAGCTGGGCCCGGATACTGGGCTGTGCCCCTTGAATCCCTGCTGGAGTCCCTGCAGGCAACCCCCGCAGGCCTGAGCAGCGAGCAAGCCCAGGAACGCCTCAGCCGCCACGGTCCCAACAGCCTGGCCAAGGCGTCCGGAACCGGATCCGCCGGCCTGCTGGTGCGCCAGTTCAGCAGCCCGATCATCCTGATCCTGGAGGCGGCGGCCTGCCTCTCGTTCCTGCTGGATTCGCCGACCGACGGTGTGATCATCCTGCTGATCGTGATGATCAGTGGCCTGCTGGGCTTCTGGCAGGAGGTCGGCGCCGCTTCCGCTGTGCGGCAGTTGCTCCAGGCCGTGGAAGTGCGCACCACGGTGCTGCGGGATGGCAACCCGGTCAGCCTGCCGGTCCGAGACGTGGTGCCGGGGGATGTGGTGGTGCTCTCTGCCGGAGCGGGAATCCCCGCCGACTGCCGCCTGCTGGAGGAACACGATCTCAGCCTCGACGAGGCCGCCCTCACCGGCGAGAGCTTCCCGGTGGCCAAGCACCCCGGTCTGCTGCCGGCGGAAGCCAGCCTGGCCCAGCGCGACAATGTGTTGCATCTGGGCACCCATGTGGTGAGTGGCACCGGCCGGGCGCTGGTGGTGCGCACCGGCCGCAGCACGGCCTATGGCGCCATCGCCGATCGCCTGCGGCAGCGACCGGCAGAAACCGAGTTTGAGCGGGGGGTGCGCCGCTTCGGCAATCTGTTGCTGGAGGTCACCCTGGTGCTGATCGCCCTGATCTTCGCCTTCAACGTCTACCTCGAACGACCGGTTGTCGACTCGTTCCTGTTCGCCCTGGCCCTGGGCGTGGGGCTGACGCCCCAGCTGCTGCCGGCGATCATCAGCGTCAACCTGGCCCGCGGCGCCCGCCGCATGGCCCGGCGGCAGGTGATCGTCAAACGGCTGGCGGCGATCGAGAACTTCGGCAGCATGGATGTGCTCTGTGCCGACAAGACCGGCACCCTCACCGAGGGCACGGCCCAGATCAGCATGGCGCTGGCAGCGGATGGCGCCCCCAGCGACAAGGTGCTACTGCACGCCTACATCAACGCCTGCTTCGAAACGGGCTTCACCAACCCGATCGATGCGGCGATTCGCCGCCACGGTCCCCGGCGCGACGCTCCCCGGCGCGACGCTGCAGACGAGCAGGCGCCTGAGGGGGAAGCACCCGGGGGCTGGAGCAAGCTCGATGAGGTGCCCTTCGACTTCGGCCGCAAACGGCTCAGCATCCTGGCCCGGCCCCCCGGCCAGCAGCCGCCGCTGCTGATCACCAAGGGAGCCCTCGCCAAGGTGCTCGACGTCTGCAGCACGGCGGAACTGAGCGATGGCACGGCCGTGCCGATCGCAACACAGCGGCCGTCGATCGAGGCGCGGTACAGAGACCTGAGCGCCAGGGGCTACCGGCTGCTGGGCGTCGCGGTGCGCTGCGGCCAGAGCGGCGACGACGACCTCGATGGCGTGATCGAGCCCGAGTCCGAGCATGACATGACCTTTCTGGGTCTGCTGGCCCTCAGTGATCCGCTCAAACCGGCGATCGCCGCCACGGTGCAGGAGCTGGCGGGACTGGGGGTGCGGCTGAAGATGATCACCGGTGACAACGCCCTGGTGGCGGCACGGGTGGCCCAGGAGGCGGGCCTGGCCAATCCGCAGGTGATCACCGGCGCTGAACTGCTGGAACTCAGTGACGCCGCCCTGCCGATCTGCGCCCAGCAATGCGACGTCTTTGCTGAGGTGGAGCCGAATCAGAAGGAACGGCTGATCCTGGCGCTGCGACGCGGCGGCAATGTGGTGGGTTACATGGGCGACGGCATCAACGACGCGCCGGCCCTGCATGCCGCCGATGTGAGCCTGTCGGTGCAGGGCGCGGTGGACGTCGCCAAGGAGGCGGCCGACATCGTGCTGCTGGAAAGCGATCTGGCGATTCTGGCGGCGGGGATCCGCGAGGGACGACGCACCTTCGCCAACACGCTCAAATACGTGTTCATGGCCACCAGCGCCAACTTCGGCAACATGATCTCGATGGCGGGAGCATCGCTGCTGCTGCCCTTTCTGCCCCTGCTACCCAAGCAGATCCTGCTCACCAATCTGCTGACGGATCTGCCGGAGATGACGATCGCCAGCGACCGCGTCGATGCCGACTGGATCGAACGGCCACGCCGCTGGAGCATCCCCTTCATTCGCCGGTTCATGTTCACCTTCGGCCTGGTGAGCTCGGTGTTCGACTACCTCACCTTCGCCGTCCTGCTCTGGGTGCTGGGCAGTGATGTGGAGCTGTTCCGGACCGGCTGGTTCGTGGAGTCGGTGATCTCTGCCGCCGCGATCGTGCTGGTGGTCCGCACCCGCGGGCCCTTGCTGCAGAGCTCGCCTTCACGACCGCTGCTGCTGGCCACGGTGGTGGTGGTGCTCGCCACCCTGCTGCTGCCGAGCACGCCGCTGGGAACCGTGCTCGGCTTTGTGCCGCTGCCGCCGTTCTTTCTGCTCTGGCTGCTGCTGATTCTGGTCGCCTATGTCATCAGTGCCGAGCTGGTCAAAGGCTGGTTCTACCGCCAGCATCACG
>JBAPUA010000213.1:0-7569 GCA_049282435.1 Cyanobium sp.
GGGCTGGGATCGCCATCTCTGCAGGGTAGGGCGATTGTTGGGGTCATAACCCATAGGGATTCAGCAGGGGTACCTCTCGAAATCAGTATCCAGCCCCACATCGGGCATGGAACCCAGCAGTTCCGCCAGATTGCGCCGTGGAGGGCTCATCAACGCCGCCGCCTGGATGGCCCGATGCTCTGCTTCAGCACTGCGGCCATGGGCTCCGCCCCGCTTCTTGAGGGTCTGCACGATTCCGTCATCAACTTCACGGACCAGAAGGTCTGCCATCAACGCCCACCACAACTGCCATCAATGATCGCGTCGCTCACCCCCACCCGCTCAGCAATCCGTTGCAGCAGGGCCTCCATGCGATCCAGGCGGGCTTCGATGGCGGCCAGGCCAGAGGGCATGGCCACGGCCTTGGCTGGTGCCTTCGCGGCCAGCGGGGCCTCGCCCCCCCGGAGCCGCTGGATCAGGGCTGCCTTGTTGAGGCCGGTGTAGCCCTTGAAGCCCCGCTCTTTGCAAAGGGCCTTCAGTTCCTTCACGCCCAGTCTGTCGAGCCCATCCGCCAGTTCTCCTGCCACCCTCGGCTCCGTCTGAGCCATCAACGGCAGAGCCCCATCCAGCTCCCGCAGCAGCCGCGCATCCGCCTGGGCCAGGTCCCGCAGGTTGGCCCGCAGCGCTTCAGCGATCTTGCCCATTGCTCGGATCCTGAGAGGGTTGGGGAAGAATGGTGAGTTGCTGGCCGTGGCTCTCTGGCTTGCCGGTCTCCGGTTTGCCGGTCTTCGGACCGCCGGACTGCTGTCGGTTGCTTTCCAGGACGCTGGACGGCAGCTCGTTGCCCTCCAGGCTGGCCCGCAGCGCCTCCTGGCGGGCACTGAGCTGTTCAAAGCGTTCCTTGCCCGTGCGCCAGCGGTTCAGGAAGTTGATCACCGCCTGCACCAGCCTGCCGATGTTGCCGCCGCCGTTGTAGGAGCGCCGACCCAGTTGGTACGCCCCGAAGGCGGTGCCCATCTCGTCGCCCGCATCCTCCAGGTGCTCCACCACATCAGTCACGATCTCGAGCATCGCGTAGGCCTCCGCCTTCACGCTCGCCTCCCGCTTCGCCAGGGCCCGTAGCCGCTGGCTCAGTTCCAGCAGCTGGCCTCCCTGTTTCTCGGAGCGGCTGCGGTGGATGCCGCGGCTGATCATCAGACTCTTGTAATTGCCCCGTAGCTCCAGATACAACGCATCCAATCGCTCGCGCTCCAGCGCCGTGGGGTCACTCGGGTAGGCGGAGGTGGGCGGTAAGGCCAGCGGGGGCATCGCAGGGCAGGCGTGGTTCGACCATTCTCACCTGGGATGGAGCTATGCAGAAACTGCATAATGCTGGGGGCCGCCGGCGCATCAGCCCGTTGGTTGTGGCAGCTCTCCATTCACTTCGAATTGCTGGCGCCGGAAATGATGCACCGTGTTGTCATCCAAGCAACGGATCGAGACGTCCTGGCCGTTCGCTTCCAGCTGCACCTCCACCTGATCAAACGGTGTGCTGGTGAATACACAGCAACTGATGGCGCCCACCTGAACCACATCCTCAACGCTGCGCGCCGAGTGATATTCAAAGGCCTCAATTCCAGCTTCGCGCATTTGCCGGCCAATGCCCTGACAGAAATGGCTGTCCACAGGATCACGCAACCTGGCCTGAAGTTCTCTGCTGCCATGGTTCTGCAATTTCAGGCCCCTTGCGGTACGCACCTGCACGTGGAAGATGGCCTTCCGCATCGCGGTGCTGTGGGGAAAGGGCTGTTCGGGCCCATCCTGAAACACCAGTTCGTCGTACGCCCCCTCCAGCAGACAGCCGAATCGGCTGCGGGATCCATAGAACAACCCCCGCTCCCAGCGTGTGGCAAACCGCGATCCGTGGCGCTTCCGATAGCGAAAGGGAGTGAGCAGCAGGCGATGCCGCACCGCGCACTCCTCGGCGCTGGGTAGCTCTGGCTTGTTGGCCTCCAGAAAGTCCTCCAGCCAGGCCTGCTCATCCAGGCTGTCCGTCGTC
This sequence comes from Cyanobium sp., assembly GCA_049282435.1. GTDB lineage: Bacteria > Cyanobacteriota > Cyanobacteriia > PCC-6307 > Cyanobiaceae > Cyanobium. The sequence continues at coordinate 2,018 of JBAPUA010000213.1, forward strand.
CGGCGGGTGGCCTGAGCGCCCTGTTGTTCCACCAGCCGCAGCACCACTCCATCCAGCTGGGCGAGAGCCTTGAGATCCACAGTGGTTCGCTGGCTCACGGCCGGCCACGCATGGCATCGAGGTAGTGCACCAGCTCCACCAGCTGCTCTGGATCCTGCAGCTGCTCCCGCGGCAGGCCTCCCGTATGGCGGTTGGCTGTGTGGATCCAGTGCCGCATCAATTCGGTGTCGTCGCCCACCAGGGCCGAGAGGCTGCGATGCAAGCGCAGCATCAGGGCAATCATCCGCTGGGTGTGCAGGTCGATGCGACTCTGCGCCCGTGCCTGCTCGAAAAAGGTGCGACTCTTGCCGATCGCCTGGGCCGTCTCCTTGGCCGACAGCCCCAGTTCCTCCCCAGCGCGCTGCAGCGCCTTACGCAGCACCAGGTTCCCGTTGACCCCGCTGGCCGCCGCACTCGTGAGCTCCTGAACCTCCATGGCCCTCACACCGTCTCTGAGCATCATGCCTCAAAAGCGGCAGCAAACGCAGTGCCGCCTCAATCGAGGCATAGCTTGCAGGGGCGCCGCCTCGACGGTGGCCTCCGCCGAGGCGGCCGTTGGTCGCACCGGGGAACGGCTGAATCTGGCGGCCACACGATGAACAGCGCTTACATCGCCACGCGAGCCTTGACGCGTTTCGCTCGAGCCACGACAAAAGATCGCCCCCTTGCCTGCACACGGGGCGTGTTGCGGATCAGCACATCAGCGGGCAGGTCAAATTTCTCCACCAGCTTGCGGATCATGGCCAACGACAGCGGGCGTTGTTTGTTCATCACCTCTGAAATGCGTCCGCTGCTGCCGATCACGTCCTCCAGATCTTTGCGCGAGAGTCCCTGTTGCTCCAGAACAAACTCAATCGCCGCAATTGGATCAGGTGGGCTGATGGGGTAATGCTTGGCCTCATAGTCGTCAACTAAAACAGTCAACACCTCAAGCCGGTCCCGCTCAGAACTCCCTGCTGCTGCGTCAAGGCAGCGATCAATGTCCTGAAGGGCAAGCTCGTAATCGGCTTCGTTGTGAATGGGTTTGATGGGTTGCATGGCGTGTCTCAGACTATGGAAGCGTCGATCTTGTCGTATTCGGCATGGCTGCCAACAAAGCGGATGTAAACCGCCTTGAGTTCGTATTCAACCTTGACGATAAGTCGGTACTTGTTGTCACCGATCACGTCACGTTTGCTCTCCTCTCATTATGGGAGGAGGAGGCCCTGGCGTCGAGCAGGCTCTGGGTATGCATGGAATGCATGGTTCAGAACCATTGGCGGCGCTCGGATCCCGCCTAGCCTGAAGGTGCAGATCCGCAGCATCCCTTGCTCCCCTCCGTTGTCGCCAGCGAGCTGGAGCAGGTGGCTGCCGATGCCATCCGTACCGCCTTCCACCCCACCACGCCGGGCTTCCGGGGGCTGATTGATCGCTTCCTGGCCGACCGCGAGCGGTTGCTCAAGGGGCCCTATGTCTCGGTGTCCCTGCCCTTCCAGCAGGGTTCCGGCCGCGACTGGTTTCCCCAGATTCCCCTGCCCTTCCCGCCCTACCTCCACCAGGAGAAGGCCTTTCTGCGCCTCAGTTCGGCCTCCCCCCTCAACACGTTGGTGGCCACGGGCACCGGCTCCGGCAAAACCGAGTGCTTTCTGCTCCCCCTCCTCGTCCATTGCCGCCAAGAGCAGGCCCAGGGCAGCCGGGGCATCAAGGCGATCCTCATCTACCCGATGAATGCCCTGGCCACCGATCAGGCCCGGCGTATCGCCCAGCTCATTCACGCCACCCCCGCGCTGGCCGGATTGAGGGCCGGGCTCTACATCGGTGCCTCCGACGATGAGCCCACGGCGGCGATGGGCGCCACCAGCGTGATCACCGACAAAGCGGCGTTGCACAAGGCCCGGCCTGCCCGCGCAGGGAGTTGCGGCCGTTCGGCGCTGTGCGCCTCTAGATCGTTCTTGAGAGGCCCGTTGCCAAGACTATGCAAAAGCTGCATAGGTCCGTCGTCATGGAGATGGAAAACCCATGGCGTTTGCTGCTGTCCCGCAGTAGAACTACACAGACTGCGGCTCAGCAACGTCAGCGCATGGCTAAGGGGAGCGTCAGAGCAGCTCGATCGGGTCAAGGGCGGTGGCATCTCGCCTCTCCTGACATCGCCCCATGCCAGTGGTGCGCCCTGAGCCGGGCCCTGCGATGAGCGAGCGCTTCTTCAACGATCCGATCCTCAACTCCCCCTACAAGCGCCCCAGCCGACACTGGGAGCTTGTAAAAGGCATCCCCACGCAAGTCGAGTTGGAGGGGCGCCGGGAGTCGCAGCTGATCACGCCGATCCCCAAGCCCAGGAAGCGGGGCGGCAAGGACGAGCAGCGCGAGTTGGAGTTCGGGGCCCAGGGGCTGTCGGACAGCGACCAGCAGTACGAGGTCACCCAGCAGATCAACTCGATCCGGGCTCTGGTGGAGGAGTGGCGGCAGGCTCCCGAGAGCCGGTGGAAGGTGTCAGCGGAGACGGCCCGGCTGCTGAAGCACTGGCGCCACCACGAGTTCCAGGGAATCCGGCCCTTCTACTGCCAGATCGAAGCGGCCGAGACCGCGATCTGGCTCACGGAGGTGGCACCGGAGAGCGGCAAGCGCGGCAAGGACATCCTCGAGAAGCTCGAGAGCGCCAACGACGAAGCCAACCCCGACCTGTTGCGGATGGCACTGAAGCTGGCCACTGGTGCAGGTAAGACCACGGTGATGGCCATGCTGATCGCTTGGCAAACCATCAACGCCGCCCGCCATCCGGGGAGCAGCCGCTTCACCAAGGGATTCCTGGTGGTGGCGCCGGGGCTCACGATTCGCGACCGCCTACGGGTGCTGATGCCGAACGACACCGAGAGCTACTTCAAGCGGATGGAGCTGGTGCCGCAGGATCTGGTTCCGGAGCTGGGCAAGGCCCGGATCGTGATCACCAACTACCACGCCTTCCGCAAGCGCGAGCTGCTGGAGGTTGCCAAGGTCACGCGCCAACTGCAAGAAGGCTGGCGGGGCGAAAAGATGAATACCACCGAAAGCGAAGGCCAGATGCTGCAGCGGGTGATGAGCGAATTGATGGCGATGAAGCAGGTGTTGGTGATCAACGATGAGGCCCACCACTGCTACCGCGAGAAGCCGCTCAGCGATGAGGAACGGGAGCAGATCCAGCTGACCTCCGAGGAGAAGGCCGAGGCCAAGAGTCACCGGGAAGCAGCGCGGATGTGGATCTCAGGTCTGGAAGCGGTGAGCCGCAAGATCGGCAAGGGTCAACAGCGGGTGATCGACCTTTCGGCAACGCCCTTTTTCCTGGCCAGCTCGGGCTACAAGGAAGGCACGCTGTTCCCGTGGACGGTCAGCGACTTTTCGCTGATGGATGCGATCGAATGCGGCATCGTCAAGCTGCCGCGGGTTCCTGTAGCCGACAACATTGCCCAGGATGTGCCGCGCTATCGGGAGCTGTGGAAGAACATCAAGAGCAAGATGCCCAAGAAGGGGCGGGGCAAGGGGGGTAGCAAGGATCCCGAAAGCCTGCCCACAGAGCTGAAGACGGCGATCGAAGCACTGTATGGGCATTATGAGAAAACATTTGAGGAGTGGAAGAAAGCAGGATTCAATGTGCCGCCCTGCTTCATCATCGTCTGCAACAACACCTCAACCTCCAAGCTCGTCTACGACTACGTGAGTGGCTATTTCATCGATAATGAACGTGGTGACAAGGTACCGCGCAGGGGGGCCTGTCCGCTTTTTTCGAACTATGATGAAAACGGCAATGCCCACTCACGCCCTTATACCTTGCTGATCGACAGCGAGCAACTGGAGAGCGGCGAAGCCCTCAATGCCAACTTCCGGGAGATGGCAGGTCCTGAGATTGAACAATTCCGCCGCGAGATCATTCAGCGGGAGGGAGCCGGTGGTGCAGACACCAAGCTCAGTGATGCAGATCTCTTGAGGGAGGTGATGAACACGGTGGGGAAGCCCGGCAAGCTCGGCGCCGACATCCGCTGTGTTGTGTCGGTGGCGATGCTCACCGAAGGCTGGGACGCAAACACAGTCACCCATGTGCTGGGGGTTCGAGCGTTCGGCACCCAGCTGTTGTGTGAGCAGGTGGTGGGCCGTGCCCTGCGCCGGCAGAACTACACCCTCAATCCTGACTCGGGGCGGTTTGACGTGGAGTATGCCGACATTCTCGGCATCCCCTTTGATTTCACATCCCAGGCTGTACCGGGCACTGTGAAGCCGCCACCGCCCACGATTCAGGTGAAGGCGATTAGCCCTGCACGCGATGCTCAGGAGATCCTCTTCCCCCATGTGATCGGTTACCGGGCCGAGCTGCCTGATGATCAGGTGAAGGCCACCTTCAACGACGATCACATTATGAATCTCACGCCCGAATTGGTCGGTGCCACGGTTACCAACAACCAGGGGATCATTGGCGAGGGCGTGAATCTCACGGTGGATCGCACAGGAGATTTCAGAAAGTCAACCGTGATCCTGCATCTGGCGAAGCATTTGGTGTACACCAAATACCGCGACGCTGATGAGCTGCCCAAAACCCATCTCATTCTGCAGATGAAGAAGGTGGTTCGCGACTGGATGGACCAGTGCCTGGTCTGCAAAGGCGGAACAAACCACGGTCTGCTGATGTTCCGGGAAATGGCCGACATGGCCTGTGAGCGGATGATTCAGGCCATCGTCGTCAGTGCTGGGCAGGAACAGCGGCGCTTGGCGATCCTGGATCCCTACAACCCCAGTGGCAGCACGATGCACGTGAACTTCAACACCTCGAAGACCTTGCGCTGGGAAACCGATTCCAGGAGGTGTCATGTGAACTGGGCGATCTGCGACAGCACCTGGGAGCAGGAGTTCTGCCGGGTGCTCGACCATCATCCAAGGGTGCGCCGTTGGGTGAAGAACCAGACGCTGGGCTTCGAGGTGCCGTATCAAATGGGAGGTGTGGCCCGTAAGTACATCCCCGATTTCATCGTGGTGGTGGACGACGGCCGCGGGGACGAAGACCTGCTGCACCTGGTGTGTGAGGTGAAGGGGTACCGGGGCGAGGATGCCAAGGTGAAGAAGACCACGATGGAGGCTTTCTGGGTGCCCGGCGTCAACAACTCAGGCCGCTTTGGTCGCTGGGGCTTTGCGGAGTTCCGGGAGGTCTATGCCATGGAAACTGATTTCGCCTCGGCTGTGGACGACGAGGTGAATCAGGTGCTCGATCAAGTGCTCACCGTGGAGGTGGTCTGACATGCCGAAGAAACCCGCCAACGAAAAGCAAATCGAGAGCTTCGTGCACGATGCCGCCTCACGCCGCAACATCCCCCCGGCTGAGTTCCAGACGATGGTGCGCAACCAGGAGAAGACACCGATCCAGATGGCCTATGAGCGTCGCAACCCAGATCTGGATCCCCAGCTGATCTGGCGCGGCAAAGATCTGCTGGATGAATCGCAGCTGGTCGTGAACGCACCACCCCTCTACATCCAGGAGAAGATTCACCCGAAGGTGCTAATCGATGATCTGAAGC
>JBAPUA010000214.1:0-17564 GCA_049282435.1 Cyanobium sp.
GTGTTGGTGTTGCCAGTGGCCGAGTTATCCCAGCGCACGGTGATGGTGTCGCCCCTCTTGTAGGCACCGCTGGTGCCGGAGCCAGTGGAAGTGATGGAGATAGCGCTATCGGTAACAGCCGGGGCGATGTTATCGAGGGTGATCGAAGTGGAGTCGGATGTGGTGGTGGTATTGCCGGCGTTGTCGGTGGCGGTGACGGAAACCGAGGAAGTGGAAGTGGTGTCAGTTGCGGCGAGGCTATTGACGGCAATCGAACCGGTCCAGATGCCGGCTAAGTTTGTGAGGGTGACGCCGGTCCCAAAGACCGTGGCGGTAGCCGAAGCAATCGTGTCAGTGTGGTTGTTTCCAGTGGCCGAGGTATCCCAGCGCACGGTGATGGTGTCGCCCCTCTTGTAGGCACCGCTGGTGCCGGAGCCAGTGGAAGTGATGGAGATAGCGGTATCGGTAACCGTTGGCGCGATCGTGTCAACACCAGATGGTGAGGAAGTGGAAACCCGACTATTAGCTGTGACAGTACCTGTAAATGAGATAGCACCATTGCTAGCCGTGGGTGCAGTGTTACTATTAACAGTAAAGCCAGTAGACGTTCCAACAGCTAAGTTGCCTATGCCATAGGTGATGACAGGGGTAGTATCATTTCCAGTGCCATAATTTCCCCCCGCCGCCGCCGTTCCCTGCCAAGCTCGCAGTGTAATCGAAGTAGTATCAACAGAGCTTAGACCGGTTGCGTTGAAGCCAAAACTTCCGTTGTAGCTAGTATTTCTAAGCTCGTTGGAGCGATTAACTACCTGCCATCCAATTAATCCTCCGCTGGAATCGTAGGCCGCTACAAGGAGATCAGCGCCATTATTATTAAAGTTATCAACGGATACTGTATAGGAAAGTGTTCCAGCCGTTTTGTTTAGTGTAGTTGTGGCGGTGGTATTAATGGCAACAGTTGAAACCGCCTGCTCCACCGCCACCTGCACCCCATCAATCGTCAGGGTGGCGCTGTCGTCTTCCGCTTCGATGGCCGCCCGTTCTTCGGCGCTCAGCTCATCGCCAAGCAGCAGGTTGGCGAACAGTTCGCCTTCGTCGCCGGCGCTCTCCTGGCCTGGGTTGAGGCGCGTATCCAGGACGTGGCCGTATTCCTCCAGCACCACGGCCGTGAGTTGCTCAAGGCTGAGGTTGCCTGCATTGATCCAATCAGCATTGATATAAATAATCTCGTGGCCATTGGGCCCCACCTGGGCATAGGCGCCGTACGCGCCCTCCATCTCGGTGCCGCTGCGCAGGTCGATCGCGATCCTCAGGCCGGTGGTGCCGATCGCCTCCAGCAGCGCCTGCTTGTTGGCCTCAAACACCGTGGCCTCGGTGCCGGCCCGGCCGAACACATCGTTCAGCAGGGTGTCGCGATCGGCTCGGGTGAGCAGCTCCGCTAGGTAGGCGCTGGCCTGCGTCAGGGCCTGGTCCCACAGGCTGGCCGCCGCGGCGCTCAGCACCGGCAGGCCGTCGTTCACCACCACGTATTGCACCGGGGTGTCGTCTGCGGCGCTGAAGCTCAGCAGCAGCGGCGTGCTGCTGGTGAGGCTGCCATCGCTGCTGGTGAACACGAAGCTCTCGCTGCCGCTGGCGCTGATCGCATTGAGGGCGAAATCACCGGCCGGCTGGAAGCGGTAGTGGCCCGTGCTGCTGTTGAGATAGAGCGTGCCGTAGGCACCGGCCTTGCTGAGGTCGTAGTTGACGCCCTCGAAGCTGCTGGTCACGGCACTGGCGCCTTCAAGGCCATAGCTCAGCGCTGAGCCTTCCGGATCGCTGCCGGCGAGGCTGCCGGTGCTGGCGCTGAATCCATCGGCACCCGGGGTGTCGGTGAGGGTGATCGTGTCTGGAGTGCGCAGCGTGGGTCCGGCATTCAGCGGCAGCACATTGATCGTGCTGACGAGGTTGGGATTGCTGGTGTCGATGCCGCCATTGGCGGTGCCACCATTGGCGGTGCCGCCTGAGTCCCAGAGGATGGTGACGCTGATCGAGCGCTCGCCACCTGTGGGGTTGTCGAGATCGGTGTTCTGGTAAGTCAGGCCTTTGAGCAGGCTGGCAGCGTTCCTGCTGCTGAGGCCGCTGGTGCGGCTGAAGCTCATGGTCGCGCTGGATCCACTCAGGCAGACCGTGTAGGCCAGACCATGGGCGGAGGTGATGCCTGCGCTGTTACTGCCGAGGCTGATGGTGGTGCCATCGATGCTGAGAATTTCGCTGCTGCCATCGCGCAGGCCGCTGATGCTGATGCCAAGGCCCAAGATCGTCTGGTCGGCTTCACTGGCACTGGCACTGGCGCTGAAATCCGGAAACACCACCACCGCGCTGCCCTGCACTATCAAGCCAAGGCTTTCGCTGAAGGCGTTGTTGGTGGGTGTGGCTGATGGGAACGGGCTGTCGTTGACGGACATGAGTTTCGGGCGACGGGACAGCTAGAAGCAGGAAGGCAAGTGCTGCGGTGATGGGATCGTGCCCGGATCCATCACGAGCACATATCCCATCGCATGTAAGGAAGGCAAAATGAAGCTAACACTCATCCCTAAGCCCTGATGAGATAGCCGAGCACTTTGGTTAACTGCTGCATATTTTTGGCTATTCTGCGCCGCATCAGGGCCTTGCAAAAGGGTGAAGGACTTGCCCGGGTGATCTGGGGGCCGTTCAGGGCTGTTCGCCTGCTTCGCGATCGACGCCCTGCTCGCCCGGCCGCTGCGGGAGGCGTCCGAGCCGGTCCAATGGGGCGAACGGGCAGCTGGCCAGCAGGCAGTTCGCAGCGGCGGCGGCGGCGGCCCAGGGGGCAAGGGTCACCGTGAGCTGTTGCTGGAGCACGTTCCACGCCTTGCCCTTGGCGACTGAGCGCCGTTCGGGATCCCTTCCACTCGCCCCCATGGCTGGGGAGCCTCCTGCACACGCGGGATGCTCTGGGTGGCGAGGTTCAGAACATTCGCGGAGCCGTCTGAGGACTGAATTATATTATTTGTGGCGTTAGTCAAGGCAGTTCTTGGGTCTGATTCCAGTGACTTGGGCCCATGCTCTAGCTTTCATGAGCCCCTATTGTCCCAATGGTTGGACCACTCGCCCGATCAACTCCTGCCTGGTAATAGATGACTTTCAAGCTGTGAGTTTTCAGGCAATCAGCCCGTTGACCTCGCAGGAGCTCTTGGCCATGCCTCGCCGGTGCGTCGTCTGAGCTCCGAGCTGCCGCTACGGCCTCCGGCCTCCAGATAGCAGGAAAATTGGAGGACTTAGCCTCCGGTTCAGGGCGCTTCTCGATGCCCTGACAGCCGGCCGAGCCATCGGCCAGCTCTGCCTCTCCATGCAGCCATTCAGCTGCTTGGCTGAGGTCGTGCCTGTTGGCGATTGTGCTCTCACGGGTCGCCCTTTGTCACAGCAGGGGGTCCGAAATGATCGGCCTGCGGCGGATGTCGGAGGTCGCTGTTGCGATGCTCTGTGCGTCATCGCTGAACCCATGCTGCTGGCCAAGCACCACCCAGTCCTGGGCTGTGATCGGCACCCGATTGTCCCGTGAAACCAGCTGATTCTCCAGTGGTTCCTCGGCGAATGATCTTCAAAACTGTGCAATCCTGATTTTCTTTTAGCAGGGATCGGATTTAACTGGAGCAGTGATTGTGAAGCAGATTCTGAGCACCATGGCCGACGCCATTCCCTCGACCTCGGCCGGGCCCGTCTCGGATTCGCGTGGATCTGGTCCCTGTGCGACTGACTTCGCGAGAACAGACTCAGCGGCGAGCGAGCCTGCCCTTGCTGTTCTGGCTGTACAGCCCCAGTCGGCCTTTGCGGCTGGTGCCCCAGCTGAACCCATGGTCGCCGCAGCCGTTGAGCAGCCGGCGGCGAGCCTGATGCCGCCGCCACCGCAGCTGCCGGTGATGGATCTGATCGGCCTGCGCTTTTCGTTGCACCATCTGCGCCTCGTGGGCTATGGGCTGCTGGCCGCCTGGCTTGCAGAACTGATCAACCTGCTCAGTTCGCCTGGACTGTTGGAGATCGCCGCTCGGCTGCAGTCGATCAGCCAGCTGCTGGATCTGTCGCCGATTCTGCTGGTGGGTATCAGCCTGGTGGCTTTTCAGGGCGGTCTACGCCGCAGTTGGCTGGAGATGGCCGCCCTGCCTCTGCTGCTGGCCCTGTTGCCGCTGCTCAGCGCCTTTCACTTTTTCCTGGCTCCCGTGAGTGTGGCCAATGTGGTCACCCTGGTGCAGAAACAACAGCAGATCGGTCGGGATCAGCTGCAACGCATCGATCGCCAGATGGATCGGGCCACCCAGATCCTGGCCGAAAGCGACAGCATTGATGCCCTGTTGGCAGGCCTGCAGCGCATTCCCGGCCTGCAGGTTCGGGTGCCGCCGCATGCCGCTGTGGCGGAAGCGCGCCAGCAGGTGCGAGGCACCCTGAACAAGGAACGGGACCGGATCCAGGAGCGCATCAAGACCAACCTGGCCAACTCGCGCCAGGCCTTCGTGCGGCGCGCCGCGATCAACGCTGGCCTGGCGCTGTTGATCGGCCTGCTGCTGTGGGGCTTGCACCACGGCGCCATGGCTGAGATGAATCAGTCGATTCCCTACCTGCAGTGGGTGCAGGCCGGTGCTGCAAGTGTCGACAACCCCCAGGCGCTGGTGCAGCTGATTGAGTTCCAGCGGGCCTGTGCGGCGCTCGGCTGGTTCGCCATGCTCGAGCGCAGCCTCCGCTTGGCGCGGCGTCTGCTGGGCATGGCCCCCGTCGTCGAGCCGGTCCAGGATCAGGAGCCCCTGCCGCCCGAGTTCGTCGCCCACGCCAGGGCCGGCGCTCGCCCCGGCTTTTCCCCCGGCTCTCTCCAGGCGGGCAGTCCGCTGCATCGCCTGCAGTCCTGGTTGCCCTTTCAGACACCTCTGCTTCCAGTTCTGGTGCCCCCCGCCGGGGAGGTCGGCTGGACTGAGGCGGACGATCAAGCTGAACAGTCCGCCAGCAGCGAGGAGGAGGCCTGGCTGCGGATGCAGCAGCTCCAGCAGGAAAGGGATCTGCGCCGCTATCGCCGCCAGGTCAGCCGTGTCGGCGAACTGGATGAGCTGCACGAGCTGTGGGAAGACAATGAGGCTTTGCTGCGCGAACTGGACGAACTGCGCTCTCAGGAGTCACCGGCACCCCGGGGCATGCAACGCCTGCTGGGCCCATTTTGGCGCCCCGATTCCGCATCTCGGTTGCCAACGTCAACGCCGCGCAATCCGTCTCTGCAACTGCAGCTGCGGCTGCAGCAACAAGATCTGGAGCGCTACCGCCGCCAGGCCGGGCGCCTCGATCAATCCGAAATGCTGCAGGCGCTTCTGGAAGGCAATGAGGAGTTGCTGCCGGAACTGGATGATCTGCGCTCCCTGCCGCCGCCTCGCCCCCGGGGCCTGCGCAGGCTGGGGCACTGGTTCATCACCCATCTGTAGGGAGGCCGCCGCGCCTGGCTGGCTGCTGGCTTGGCAGCTGTGGGGCTGACATGGCCCGATTGGATCCTGTTGGCGCCAGCCCTTCAGGGCGCTGATGCGGCGGGCATCCGCCCCGACGCCGACCGGGCCCGGCCGCTGCTGGCCCAGGTGCGCAGGGCGTCGAGTTGTTCGCGGGCGGTGCGGCTCAGGGGGACCACCTGGCTGGCGGCGGTGATCAGGTCGGCTTCGCCCAGCTCACGGCCTTCGCCAAAGGCCAGGTGCATTGCTTCGATCACCGTCTGCTCCAGTTCAGCGCCGGAGAAGCCGTCGGTGCGGTCCACCAGCACCTCCAGAGGAATCGCGTGGCTTGGCCGCCGCCGGCGCAGCTGCAGATCCAGGATCGCCCGCCGTTCTCCGCCATCGGGCAGCTCCAGCAGGAAGATCTCATCGAAGCGTCCCTTGCGCAGCAGCTCCGCCGGCAGCCGTTCCACCGCATTGGCGGTGGCCACCACGAACACCGCGCTGGTCTTTTCGGCCATCCAGGTCAGCACCGTGCCCAGCACCCTCTGGCTGGTGCCACCGTCACCCGCCGCCGATCCGGAGGCGCCGGCGAAGCCGAACCCCTTGTCGATCTCGTCAATCCAGAGCACGCACGGCGCCATCGCCTCGGCCCGCTGGATCATTTCGCGGGTGCGGGCCTCACTGGCTCCCACCAGCCCGGCGAACAGGCGGCCCACATCCAGGCGCAGCAGCGGCATGCCCCAGCTGTGGGCGATCGCCTTGGCGGTGAGGCTCTTGCCCGTGCCCTGGGGCCCCACCAGCAGCACGCCCCTTGGCACCGGCAGCCCATAGCGCTGCGCCTCCTCACTGAAGGCCCGGTGCCGTTGCTCCAGCCAGTGCTTGAGCGCCTCCAGGCCGCCGATGTCCGCCGGGGTGGCCTCACTGGGGCAGTACTCCAGCAGCTCGCTGCGGGCGATCGCCTGGCGCTTCTCTTCGAGCACCTCCGCCAGATCCTCGGCTCCCAGCTGCCCCCTGCGGGCCAGGGCCCGGGCCGCCAGCTGCCGCACCCGCTGCTCGCTGAGGCCATGGCAGGCGGCGGTCAGCTGTTCCAGCACCTCCGGCTCCAGCGGCTGCCCGCCCGCCTCGGCGATCGTGCGCAGCAGGGCTCCGATCTCGACCGCCTCGGGCAGGGGCAGCTCCAGCATCGTGATGCAGTCCTCCAACTCCCTGGGCAACCGCCATTCCGGCGCACTGATCACCAGGGTGTGGGGCACCATCGGCAGGCTGGCCGCCAGGTTGCGCAGCCGCCGGCAGATGCCGGGATCCTCGCCATAGCGGTGGAAATCCTTGAGCAACAGAATCGCCCCCTGCTCGGCCGGCACCGCCGCCAGGGCCTCCAGGGCCGCCATCGGATTGCGGGCCGCCTCGCCCTGGCGATTGGCGTTGCCGCTCAGTCCCGTCACGAAGTCCCAGCGCAGCAGCAGCCGCCCCCCCAGGCGGCGGGCAGCCTGCTCCAGCAGGCTTTCCAGCCGTTGCTCCTCCAGGCTGCGAATCCAGAGGATCGGCGTGCGCGAGCGGATCAGCAGATCCAGCTGGTCGGCCAGGGGGGTGGAGTGGGCCATCGGCGTCAGGGCAGGAACTGGCGCAGAGCTGCCCAGCGAGGATCGATCGGCGCCTCGGGAGTGCCGGCGCCGGACGGTTCAGTGGCGGCCGGTCCAGTGGCGGACGGATGAGTGGCGGACGGTTGAGTGGCGCTCGATGGGTGGACGCTGCCGGCAGCGCCGTTGGTGGGGTCGGGGTGCTCCCGGACCTGGGAGGCCCGGGAGCGATCGCCGTCGCTGCCGCTGGCCTGGGAGGCCGTGCTGGCGGCCGCCGGGGCCAGGGGTGGGCCGGGGCAGTCGGCGCCGCAGCGGTTGACCACCGGCAGCTGCAGGCTCAGCTGCTCGAACAACCAGCGCTCCGGATCGAAAGCGCCGCGGGGGTCGAGGCGATCGTCGAGGGCCTCGATCAGCAGCGGCTCCGGCTGGCTTCTGGATCGGGGCCCGCGGCGCGGCTGGCTGCCGGAGCTGGGGGTGTTGCCGGGACCAGGGGACTGGCTGGCGGAAAGGCCGCTTCGGGCTGCAGCGTCCCGACTGCCGCCATCGCGACCGGCGGCTGGGGGACGGCCAGCGGCACGCCTGCCGGGGGCGCCTGGGCCGCAGGCCCCCGAACCCGACCCCGTGTCCCTGGAGCGACGCCCTGAGGCTCCAGCGGCCGCAGCGCTGGCGGCCAGGGCTGTCAGATCGGAACCCTCAAGCTCCGCGGCCTCGGGACCGGCCAGCTCCAGCAGCTCATGCACTGCCGCCCGCAGCGACCGGTTGTAGTGCTGCAAACAGCGGTCACAGCAGAGGGTGACGATCGTCTCGGCCTCGCCTTCCACCTCCAGCACACCACCGTGGTGGCGGACCCGGATCTGGCCCCGCACCGGCGTCAGGCTGTCGAGCTCAGCGAGCTTCTGATCGACGGACCAGTGGAGGGCATCGGCCCGCAGGCGCAACTCCTGCAGGGGCACCGGCCGCAGCCGGGGAATGCCGCCAGCAGGCTCAGCGCTCACTTCTTGGTCTTGGGCTCGAACGGCAGTCGCCCCAGCGCCGAGCCACCGGCGGTGGCCGTGACCGTGGTGGCCATCTGCTTGTCGAGGATCGCCTGCAGGTTGTCAGGCAGGGCCTCGCGGGTGAGCAGATAGGTCTGCAGCCCCTGGAAGATGTTGGCCACCACCATGTAGAGCAGGACGCCGGCCGGCAGGGGGAAGAACAGGAACATCGCCGTGATCATCACCGGCGTGATCTTGTTGGCCGTGCTCTGCTGCGGGTTGGCGGGCATGCCCATGCCCGAGAGGATCTGGGAGACGAACAGGCTGGCGCCAAAGGCTCCGACCAGAATCGCAATGTCCCAGTTGACGGCGCCGTCGGTCATGAAGCCGACCTGGCCGAGGGCCTTGATGAACAGGAAGCCGCTGCGGGCCGCCAGGCCGGGGATCTTGCCCTCGACCGTGGCGTCTCCGGGAGCCAGGGCGGTGATCGTGCCACTGGCATCGACGCGGACCACGCCTTCACCTTTGGTGACGCTCCAGCTGGGCTGGAAGCTGTCACCGTTCTCCACGGCGGCCAGCACCGAGCCGAAGCTTTCGCCGCTGCGGGTATGCAGTTTGACGGTTTCGCTGTCGCCGACCCCGATCTTGGTGCCGGACTCCAGGCTGCCGATCACCGGCACATGGCTGGTGGCGGTGACGAAGATCGAATGGCTGGGGCTGTTGAACGGCTTGCTCTCGACCGCCGCGATCTGGTCGGCAGGCAGCACCTTGAGGTTGAAGGTGTAGGGCACATCGGCGAACGGTGAGCCCCGCAGGGTGGCGAACAGGGCAAACAGGATCGGCATCTGCACCACCAGGGGCAGACAGCCCGCCAGGGGGCTGCCGAACTCCTTCATCAGCTTGCCCAGCTCCTCCTGTTGCTTCTGGGGGTTGCTGGCGTGCTTGGCCTTGATCTCAGCCTGGCGCTGCTGCATCACCGGCTGGGCGATGCGCATGCGGCGGGCGCTGCGGATCGAACCGGCACTCAAGGGGAACAGGGCCAGCCGGATCACCACCGTCAGGGCGATGATCGCCAGCCCGTAACTCGGCACCAATCCGTAGAAGAAGTCGAGGATCGGCAGGAGCAGGTTGTCGGAGATGTAGCCGATCACGGCAGGCAGTGCTCAGAGGAAAGGGAATCCGCGGCCAGTGTGCCCGAACGGGGGGGATCGTTGGGGGCGGAGATCCGCCGACCGAGATGAAATGAACCTGGATCGGGCCTCCGCAGAGGCCTTGGCGGTGGCTGGCTCAGGGATGGGAGCGATCGCCCCAGGCCCGGACATCCTGGCGGGGCCGGCCTGGCACGGCAGGCGTGACCGCAGCCCTCAGGGCCGCTGGCTGCCGCTCAGGCGGCCGGGGCCTCAGGCTTGGCGAAGCCACTGTTGGGCTTGGTCGCCTTGCTGGTCCTGGCCTGGCGCAGCTCCTCGATGCGGGCTTCGATCTCGCGGAAACGGGGCACCGAACGCATCTCCAGCTTGGAGCCATCGTTGAGCACCAGCACCATGTCTCCCCAGGCTCCGAAGCCGCGGGGCACCGAACGCACCTCGCGGATCTGGCTGTAGACGACCTGGCTGCGATCGCGGCCCAGCCAGCCGCCATTGACCTCGATCCGGCGGCTGGTGATGCGGTAGCGCAGCCAAAGTGCCCGCACGATCGAGCCCACCGCCAGGGGGATCCCCACCAGGGTGATCGCCAGCACCAGACCGAAGATCAAGTCTCCTTTGGCGGGCCCCCCCTCGTAGATCACCGTCTCCTGGATCTGTCCTTTGCCGGGCAGACCGGCGATCGAGCTGGGGACCGGACCCGTGGTCCCGGCGGCAGGGGCACTGCCGGCGGGCGGCACCTTGCTGGGCTCGGCGCTTGCTGAAGTCATGGGCAAAGGCCTGCCTTGCGTAACAGATGCCTCCATTCTCCTAGCAGCTGGGCCGGTTCGGCGTCAGCGCTGCCCGGTTTGAGACTGAGCAGGATCCACTGGGGGGAATCGCATGCCGGCTTCTGCCGCAACAAATCAGCCTGCAGCAGGCGCCGCAGCCGATTGCGCCGCACAGCCCGCTTGTGGACCTTGGCGCTGACGACGACACCACAGCGCCAGGGACTGGGCGGATGACCGGGAGAAGCAGGGGGCAGCAGGCTTGGATCGGCCGCCATCACGCGCAACACCATCAGCTCACCATGCAGGCGGCGACCCTGGCGATAGAGGCGGTCGAACAGTCGATGTCCCCGAAGCCGGTGCTGGGGCGGCAGGGCCATCGGGCTTCCGCTGACTTCAGACCGCCAGACGGGCGCGACCGCGGCGGCGGCGGGTGCGAATGACGCGGCGGCCGGTGTGGCTGCGCATGCGCACCCGGAAACCGGAGACGCGCTTGCGCTTGCGGCTGGTGCCTTCCAGGGTGCGTTTGGTCATGGCGGCCTCTTGGCTCCTCGATTCGCTTCAGGGACCTTATCAGCCGGGGGGGGGTGTTCCGGCTGCGATCAGCTGGGGTCAATCTGGATCAGCCAGGAGCCCACGTAACCCGACACCGGCACATCGCCAGGGGCCTGGATCAGGGCATTGAACTGATACATGCCCGTATTGAACGGGTTGAAGGTGTTGATGTAAAGACCGATCGTTTTCTTGTCGGAGACTGGCACATCCGGGAACACCTCGATCGCCTTGCCATTCGGCGACACCTCAATTGTGGCCGGGATCTGCTTCTCGCAGCGGGTGCGTTTCATCATGCCGCCTTCGCTCATTTCGCAGAGCTTCATCTGCTTGGCGTCAAAGCTGCCATCCCAGTAGCTGGGCACCGTGATCGCCAGTTTGAGAATGGCGGTCTTGCGGTCCTTCGGCTTGAGGATCAGGTAGTACTCCGAGCGCTTCATGCGGATCGTCTCCGTCATGAAGAAATAGAGCCGGCGGAAGTCCTTGTTGTTGTCCCAGCGGAACTCCATCAGACCCGGCGTGCCCTCCGCCCTGGCGCTCTGCAGCAGAGCCGAAGACCCAGGCAGCTTGCTGGGCCCCGGCAGATGCAGCGGAGCTAGAGCGGCGAAGGCGCAGGCGCCTGCAGCAACAGCAGCGCCGGAGGCGAGAACCCGGAGGCGCGGGAGGGGTGGCATGAAGTCAGCCGGAGGTGAAGGCTTGATTCTCAGCAGCCCCCAGGCCCGCCTGCGAGCTCAGTGGCCGGCCGGATCACCGGCCGGACCAGAGGCGGGATCCCTGACCCCAGCTGAAGTTGTGACCGAGTTGTGACTGGGAGCCGCCACGGCCCGGTCCGGGCGCAGGCGGCTGGCCTCGCGCAGATAGGGATGGACAGAGGGCTGCTCAGTCTCCATCCAGGCATGGGCCAGCAGGCGGATGCAGCGCGGCAGATCTCCCCGCACCGCCATCTGCTGGCAGTCCAGCAGGGCCACCCCATCGCAGGCGAGCAGTCGCCGAGCGCTCGCGGCCGGGAAGCAGGCATCCAGATCGGCCGTCACCGAAAAGGTGATCGACAACAGCTGGTTCGCCTGCAGCTGGTTATGGCCCATCAGGGCCTCGACCAGTTCGCACACCGCCGCGTCGATCGCCTCGGTGCTGTTGGCGCTGGCGGTGGTGGCCCCACGCAGGGCCCGCAACTCGAGGGCAGAAATCATGGATCGGGGGCGGACGGGATCGGGATCTAGGGGCGATACAGCCACAGGGGCTGGCCGGCCCAGGCCAGCTCCAGGCTCAGGGCCTCCTGCAGCTGGCCCAGCAGGCGGCTGCCGGGCAGCAGGCTGTTGAAACGCCTGGGCGGTTTGCCGAGGGTGATCGACCTGGTGCGCTCCGGATCGAGGCCCGCCAGCTCGGCGGCCAGCCGCCGAGCTGCCTCCTCATCGCCGACGGCATCGACCAGTCCCAGCTCCAGGGCCTGGGCACCGGTGAACACCCGGCCATCGGCGAAGCTGCGCACCTTGGCCTCGCCCAGGCCTCGCCCCTCGGCCACCGCCGCCACGAACTGGCCGTAGCTGGCATCGATCAGCTCCTGCAGCAGGGTCCGTTCCGCCTCGGTCAGGGCCCGATCGGGGGAGAGGATGTCCTTGTAAAGACCGCTCTTGACGGTTTCAAAGCGAACGCCGACCCGCTCCAGCAGGCGGGAGATGTCATTGCCGCGCAGGATCACACCGATTGAGCCGGTGATCGTGCCGGGATTGGCGACGATCTTCTCGGCCGCCACCCCGATGTACACCCCGCCCGAGGCGGAGATGTTGCCGAAGCTGGCCACCACCCGGCAGCCCTTCTGCCGCAGCCTGCCGATGGCGGCGTGGATCTCCTGGCTGTCGCCGACGGTGCCGCCGGGACTGTCGATGCGCAGCAGCAGGGCGGGGCACTCCCGTTCCCCCACCTCCTCCAGGGCCTTGAGCACCCGCTGGCGGGTGGGGCCGCCAATGGGACCTTCGATGGCGATCCGGGCCATGGTGCGACGGGTCTTGCGGCGCCAGGGCCAGAACATCGGAACGAGGTGTAGTGCCTGGATCTTAAAAAGGAAGCCCCCCCAGAACCCTGCCCATGCTTCCGGCTTCGCAAGGGTCCCTGCTGCGCTGGCCGCTGATGCTGCTGCCCTTCGCCCTGTGGGGAACGGCGATGGCGGCGATGAAACCCCTGCTCGACGACGGTTCGCCGTTGCTGGTGGCGAGCCTGAGGTTGCTGCCGGCAGGGCTGCTGCTGCTGCTGGTGGCGCGCCTGGCGGGACGCCCCCAGGCCGTGGCGGCGGCGGACTGGCCCTGGCTGCTGCTGTTCGCCCTGATCGACGGCACCCTGTTTCAGGGTCTGCTGGCCCGGGGCCTGGAGCAGACCGGCGCTGGCCTCGGCTCGGTGCTGATCGATTCCCAGCCGCTGCTGGTGGCCCTGCTGGCCCGCAGCCTGTTCGGCGAGGCGATCAACCCCGTGGGCTGGCTGGGCCTGTTGATCGGCCTGGTGGGCATCCTCTGCCTGGGGCTGCCGCCGGCGCTGCTGCGTCACTGGTGGCTGGAGGGTCCGGCCGTGATCGGCGCCCACGCCTGGAGCCATGGCGAGCTGTGGATGCTGGGCGCGGCGGCGGCGATGGCGGTCGGCACCGTGCTCTGCCGCTATGCCACCCGCTCCAGCGATGCCCTGGTGGTGACCGGCTGGCACATGCTGATCGGCGCTCTGCCCCTGGTGCTGGCCACGGTGCTGACGCCGATGCTGGCCGAGGGTGCCGGGCCGACGGCCTTCTGGCCCGCCTGGGATGGACTGCAATGGGGCCTGATGGCCTACGCCTCCCTGTTCGGCAGCGCCCTTGCCTACGGTCTGTTCTTCTGGTTCGCCAGCCGCGGTGATCTCACCGGCTTCACCGCCCTCACCTTCCTGACGCCGGTGTTCGCCCTGTTCTGCGGCATGCTGCTGCTCGAGGAGCGGCTCCGGCCGCTGCAATGGCTCGGCACCGTCCTGGCCCTGCTTTCGGTGGTGTTGCTGAACCGACGTCAGCAGCTCTGGCAGGGCACCGGGCTCAGCGCTGCCGCCAGGGCTGTGCCCACTGGCGATGGTCCGGCCGCTGCTTCGTCCACCACCTCGACCACCGCCGCCCGTCCCTCGGAGGCTTCGCTCTGATGACGCCCCCCTCCCGCCGCCAGCGGCGGCTCGTGCTGCTGCTCACTCTGGGTCTGGGGGCCCTGATCTTCCTCTGGCAGCTTGGCAGCACCGGCCTGGTGGACGAAACCCCACCCCTGTTCGCCGCCTCCGCCCGGGCCATGGCCGAAACGGGCGACTGGCTGATTCCCCGGGTCAACGGCCTGCCCCGCTACGACAAGCCACCGCTGGTGTATTGGCTGATGGGGCTGATCTACGCCCTGCCCGGCCAGGAGCGCTGGAACCCCTTGGGCACCTGGGCGGCCGCCCTGCCTTCGGCCCTGGCCTCGATCGGCGTGATGTTGGCGCTGGCCAACACCCTGCTGCGCTGGCCCCAGGCCGGCCTGGGTCGGCCCTCCGGGCCCACGCCCGGGCCCGCTTTTGAAGCCGCCTCCAGCGTCAGCGCTCTGGTGACGCCGCTGTCGGCGGCCCTGGCCTTCGCCCTGGGGCCGCTGGTGCTGCTCTGGGGCCGGGTGCCGGTCAGTGATGCCCTGTTCAGCGGCCTGCTGACCGGGTCCCTGCTGCTGTCGTGGCGCCGCTACGCCGATCCAGGCCAACCCTGGTGGCCGGCGTGGCCGCTCCTGGGGCTGGCGGTGCTCACCAAAGGACCGGTGGCCCTGCTGTTGCTGGGGCTCACCCTGCTGTTGTTCGGCTGGCTGCAGCGGGATCCGGCCGGCCTGGTGCGGCGGTTGCGGCCGCTGCGGGGACTGCTGCTCAGCCTGCTGGTGGCCCTGCCCTGGTACGGCCTGGCCCTGGGGCGCGAGGGCCGCCCCTTCTGGGAGAGCTTCTTCGGCTATCACAACTTGCAGCGGTTCACCTCGGTGGTGAACCACCATCTGCAGCCCTGGTGGTTCTTTCTGCCGGTGTTGCTGATCGCCGCCCTGCCGGCCACGCCGCTGTTGCTGCTGGGCCTGGCGCGGGCCCTGGGGCCCCTGCGACTGGCCGCCTGGCCGGCCCGGCCCCAGCCGGCGCCGGACTCCCTGGCTCGCTTCGCCGCCTGTTGGTTGCTGGTGGTGCTGGCCTTCTTCACCCTGGCGGCCACCAAGCTGCCCAGTTACTGGCTGCCGGCCACCCCGGCCGCCGCCCTGCTGGTGGCCCTGGCGGTTCAGGCCGGGCCGAGGGCCGCTGATGGTGCATGCGCCGGCCATGGCGACGTCGTCGACGCCGAAGCTGGCGCGGCGACCGCAGCCGCAGCCGGGGAGCGGACGGCCATCAGGTCAGACCATCGGATCGCTCAGGGAGGTGAGGGCAGCCGACAACGATGGGCGGCGCTCGTTCTCGGTGAGCCGGGATCGTGGGCGGATCGCTGGGCCTGGCGCCTCACCCTGCTGCTGACCGCGCTGCTGGCGGTGGTGTTCCTGCTGGCTCCGCTGTGGGTGCCCTGGATCCAGGATCCGGAGCTGCCCACCCTGCCGGCGGAGCTGCTGGCGGGCGGGCGATTGGTCCTAGCTGGCTGGCTCTGGGCCCTGGCGGCCCTGCTCGGCTGGATCCTGGCGTTGCGGCGCTCCGCGCTGCGGTTGCTGGCCCTGCAACTACCCCTGGTGCTGTTCGTGCCGGTGGCGCTGCTGCCCAGCTGGGGCCTGGGGGATCGCCTGCGCGGGCTGCCGGTGCGCCAGATGGCGGCGGCCATCCGGGCGGCTGAATCCGGAACTTCGTCGCGGCCGGCTGGGGCGCTGGAGCGCGGCGGCGACGAAGCCCTGGCGATGGTCGGCATCCTCAAGCCCTCGCTGCATTACTACAGCCGCCGATTGGTGCTGTACGAGGGCATCGAGCCCGAGGGGCTGGTCAACCTGGCCGAGCGCCTGCGGCTGGAACGACGGGTCGGCCAGCGCCCCACCAGCCCGGATCAGGCTCCCACCGTGCTGGTGGTGATCGACCGCACCACCGCCGCTTTGCCCTTCTGGCAGGGGCTGGAGCCGATGGAACTGGGGCGCGCCGGTCTCTACCAACTCTGGCGGCTCGAGCGCCGCCGGCTCGAGGCGCGGGCGGCCGAGCTGCGGGCCGCCGGCCATCGCCCCACCTGGCAGCGGCCGCGGCCGGAGCGCTACTGACCGTTCTGCCATCCGCTTCCTGGCTCCCAGTCCGCCGCCGCCATGTCCGCCACAGTCCTGTTCATCCATCAGAACTTTCCCGGCCAGTACCGGCATCTGGCGCCGGCGCTGCGGGCGCGGGGCCGGCGGGTGCTGGCGATCGGCGGGACCACGGCCCGGGAGCTGGCGGGCATCCCGCTGCACCCCTACGACCCGAGGCCCGCCGGCGGAGTGCCGGCCTGTCACCCCTGGGTGTCGGATCTGCAGACGAAGGTGTTGCGGGCTGAGGCCGTGGGCCGCACCGTTTCTGCACTCCTGGACCAGGGCCTGCGGCCCGATCTGGTGGTGGGCCATCCCGGCTGGGGCGAGCTACTGGCGATCAAGGATCTGCTCCCGTCCGTACCGGTGCTGCATCAGGTGGAGTTCGTCTATCAGATCGAGGGCGGCGATGTCGGTTTCGATCCGGAGTTCAGCGCTGGGGACTGGCGCACTCGAACCCGCATCCGCCTGCGGCGCAGCACCCAGCTGCTCGCCCTGCAGGATCTGGACTGGGGCCTGGCGCCGACCCCCTGGCAGGCCAGCACCGTGCCCGCGGAGTATCAGCGGCGGCTCAGCGTCATCCACGAGGGCATCGACACCGCCGCGATCTGCCCCGAAGGACCAGCCGAGATCAGCCTGCAGCGGGCTGGTCTGAAGCTGCGTCGCGGCGATGAGGTGGTCAGCTTTGTGGCTCGCAACCTGGAGCCCTACCGCGGCTTTCACCGCTTCATGCGCGCCCTGCCGTTGCTGCAGCGGCTGCGGCCCCGGGCCCAGGTGCTGATCGTCGGCGGCCTGGATGTGAGCTATGGCTCAGCCCCCGCGGGCGGTGGCAACTGGAAGGACGCGCTGTTGCGGGAACTGGAGGGACAGCTCGATCTCAGCCGCATTCACTTTGTCGGCCCCGTTCCCCATGGGGTGCTGCATGAACTGTTCCGGGTCAGCGCCTGTCATGTCTATCTGACCTATCCCTTCGTGTTGAGCTGGAGCCTGCTGGAGGCGATGGCCTGCGCAGCTCTGGTGATCGGCTCGGCCACTGCGCCGGTGCAGGACGTGATCCAGGACGGGGTGAATGGCCGCCTGGTGAACTTCTTCGACGCCGAGGAGCTGGCCCATCGCGTCGCCGCCGTGCTGGCCGATCCGGCCTCCCAGCTGCCGCTGCGGCAGGCGGCGC
Source organism: Cyanobium sp. (assembly GCA_049282435.1). Lineage (GTDB taxonomy): Bacteria > Cyanobacteriota > Cyanobacteriia > PCC-6307 > Cyanobiaceae > Cyanobium. The sequence goes on from JBAPUA010000214.1 coordinate 16,853, forward strand.
GGCGAAGTGTGGTGGAGCGCTTCGATCTGCAGACGGTGTGCCTGCCCCAGCAGCTGGCCCTGGTGGATCACTTGCTGGGCTGAAATCCCACGGGATCAGGGGAGCCCTGGCCCCGCGGATCGACCCATCCCCGAATCAACGCCGGGCAGGGTCAGGCCGCCAGGCGACCGCTGGGCAGCAGGTCGCCGTAGAGCGCTTCCAGCGCGTCGATGTTGCGCTCCAGGATGTAGCGCTCCAGCACCCGCTCCCGGGCGCGGCGGCCCAGCTCGGCGGTGAGCACGGGCTGCTCACGCAGCACCGGAATCAAGGTGCGCAGCTGGGTGGTCACCCCCTGGGTGCTGATGACGATGCCCGCTCCCCCCTCCAGCACCTCGCCATCGGCGCCGGCATCGGTGGCGACGCAGGCCGTGCCGCTGGCCATCGCCTCCAGCAGCGCCAGGCTCAGGCCCTCCACCAGCGAGGGCAAAAAAAATACTTCAGCTAATTGCAAGAGCGCCAGCCGCCGCAGGCGATCTGGCTCATGGCCCCACCAGAGCACCCGCTCGTCTTCTCCATAGCTCTGCATCAACTGTTGACGCATTGCCCCATCGCCCACCACCACCAGGCGGCAGCCCGGCAGCTGCACCAGCCGCCAGGCTTTGAGCAGCGCTTCCACGTTCTTTTCGGGAGCGATGCGGCCCATGTATAGAAAAATCCGCTGATCGCCGAACTG
>JBAPUA010000215.1:0-1795 GCA_049282435.1 Cyanobium sp.
CGACAGCACCAGTCCGGCGGCTTCCAGCTCCCCAACCCTGGGCAGCACCTTCTCCACGGTGGCCTGAGGCAGCCAGGTGGTGCTGATCTGGTGGCAGTGGCCGTTGGAATCGATCCGAGGGGCCACAGAGATGTTGTGACCCACGGCGAATTCGTGGTCGCCCCGGTAGTGGAGGTTGTTGACGCGATGGTCCCAATCGTTGGCGTTGATCGCCAGATCAGCGGCGCGAGGGTCGCGGCGCTCCAGGAAGCCTGCGGTGCAGCCCACATCCAGCTGCACTTGGTAGGCACTGGCACGATCGCGATCTTCCGCGCTGCGTCCCTCAAAGCTGCGTTCGTTGGTCAGGAACAGGCTCACGGCCACAGCGCCGGGGGGGTAGTCCTGATCCGCAGGAGCAGGCCTCAGGTGCCAGCGCAGCATCAGGCCTTCGCTGCCGGGTACCTCCTTCGCCTGAGCCGATCGGCCACTGGGCGCTAACAATTCGGCCGGGATGCTGAGCGGCTCGCTGTGGGGTTCGCGCAACCAGGCTTCGTCGGCCTTGCTGCCTTCTGGCGGGGCGGTGGGCTTGTAGCTGGCCCAGTGCACCGTGACCTCCAGCCCGGTGGCTGCCGGGATCAGCAGGCTTAAGCCAACGGAGCAGGTGAAGAACACCCGCCGCGCCGGCCCCGCTTCACTGGCGCCGGTGTCGTCAGCGCTGGCATTGCTCTTGCGTTTGGCGGAGAGGTTCTGGCCATCAAGGCCAGCGAACTCATCGTCGGCCGCATCATCGGCGCGATCGCCGAGGCTGGTTTCGCTCGGGATCAGGAAACCGCACTGGTACCAGCGATTGGGGGGGCGATCGAGCAGCTCTTCGCGCAGCTCAGTTGCCTCCTCGGTCTGACCTTCGGCCTCCAGCTGCCCAAGAAGGTCCGGGGTGGGCCCCACCAGATCGAGCTCCAGGGCACGAATTAGCTGTTCACGGACGGCTGCGCTGGTGGACGTAGATGGGCTTGGCATTGGGATGACCGGGCTGTGAGGCATGGGCATGCAAATAACTGGAGCGACAACTGAAAGCGTGTGTTTTTCTAAATACTAATTAAGCCCATCCCTGAATTGCTTTCGTTATGAATATCTCGAAGTGTGAACCAGTCTTCATTGCCGGGAGATTTGATCTGCAGTCTTCGCTTGTCCGCCCTTATAGATCGTCCAGCCCAACTCATGTCAATTTTCTCAATGTGCATAGTAGTGGGTGGCTCCATCTTTAGGACAAGCGAACGCTTCCCTTTCTGTGGTCTGACGATAATTCTTGCCCCCTTGGCTATCACATCCCAGTTGGACGAATGAACGATCAGATGATTGTCTTCTATTGTTAATGTAGGACTGCCTAAATGGTCAGCAAACTTTGCCGAAAGTATCCATGGAAGGCCGGGGCTTATTGGCGCTCGAACTGCAAGAATGGACTCATTGTCAACTGTAAGGATATTGCCCCATGAGGAAGTGCAAGATCCTATAGATATTGCTACAGGATGCGCCCCATAGTCGAGCCACTCCCTAGCGAAACCCTGTTCCAGGCATTTGGGCGTCCGATTCCATCGGGCAACAGTTTCCCTCGAAAGTATGCCTCTCTTCCTTTTCTGGTTGCACTGCATGCAAAGAAGTGTCATCCCCTCGGGACGGTGAGCCTTGGCATCTGCAAAATCCGGATCGAAATGCTCATAGTCGTAAAAACAAGTGCCACAAATTACACAGCCGAAGCCACACCTCTTTCGAATCTGCTCTTGGATATCTGAAGACGCAGGGCGGCTTAGCCCGTACC
>JBAPUA010000216.1:0-11477 GCA_049282435.1 Cyanobium sp.
CGCCTGGCTCCTGCGCCTGGGAATCAGCTCCGACCGGGTGCCCCAGGCCCTGGCCGCCCCCGAACTGGCGGGACTGGCGATCGATCTGGCGGCCGGCAGCGGCCTGGGCCTGGCCTGGACCCTGGCAGCCGCCGCCGGCCCGACAGACCTCGACCCCGGGCGCCTGATCGAGCTGCGCCGGCTGTGCCAGCGCCTGGGGGGCTGGCTGACGGTGCTGGAGCAGCCCCGGGACAGCGCCGTGCCCGCCTGGGAGGATGCGCCCTCGCGACCGATGATCGAACGGGTGAAGCACCTGTTCGACCCGAAACTGCAGCTGGCGCCGGGCCGCCTGCCGGGAGTGGCCAGCACCTGATGCCGGCCACGGGCCGCTGCGCCGGATGCCGAGCCGCGATCCCCGTCGATTCGAACAGCCCGGCGCCGCCACCGCGCTCGAAACACTGATGGACCCGAGAGCAGGGCATCACAGCGGGACTGGGCCGACGGCCCAGGCTCAAGTGATGGTGTCGACGCGGTAGCGGCAGCTCAGCTGCTGGCTCTCGCCGGCGGCCAGCTCCAGGCGGCGATCACCGGTCACCAGGGAGCCGCGGGGACCGGTCCAGGGCTCCAGGCAGACCATCGGCCTGGGGGGATCGCTCCAGATCACCACCTGATCCCAGGGAGCCCGGGTCTCGAGGGTGACGGCGTGTCCGGCCAGGGGATCGACCAGACGCACGGGGCCGGCCGGAGCAGTGAGCAGATCCACCCCCTGACCGAGGTGCGCCAGCTGCTCGGCCGTGCTGGTCGCCGTCATCGTGTGGTGATCCAGGCCATGGGCCGCCAGACCCTCCAGCCGCACCGCCGCCGGATCGACCACCGCCAGATAGGGATGGAGCCCAAAGCTGAACGGCATGGGCCCCTTCGACTCCTGGGAGCCGCCCTCGCGGCGATGGCTGATGCGCACCGTGATCGCCAGGGCAGCCGGCTGCAGCCGCAGCTCCAGCTCCAGCCGAAAGGCAAACGGAAACTGGGACCGGCTCTCGGGGCTGTCCTCCAGCACCAGCACGACGCCGTCGGCCGGCTCCAGCTCCTGCAGCTGCCAGGGCAGATCCCGGGCAAAACCGTGCTGGCGGAGAGGGAAGGAGCCCTGGGGAAGGTTCAGCTGATCGCCGGGAAGATTGCCGCAGATCGGGAACAGCACCGGCATGCCACCGCGCACCGACAGGGAGGGATCGGCGAAACGCTCAGCGTCGAGGTAGAGGATCTCGCGGCCGCCGCAGATCCAGCCGCTGACCAGCCCGCCGCGCTCGGGCACGATCCTCAGGCTGTCGCCGCTCAGGGGATCGCGATACAACCAGTGGGGGTAGGGCTCAAGGCAGCGCTGCAGCGGCATGGGAGGGGGCAGGGGCGGGGATTGCGCCGGGGGCGGCGCTGCCGGCGGGCGTTGACGCATCGCTGCCGGGCGCCATGACCGTAGCCAGGGGCAGGGGCTGATCCGGAGCCGGCTCCTGGGTCTGGGGCAACCCCGTCAGCCAGGTGAGCAGGGCCCGGTTCACCTGCTCCGGCACCTCGTCGTGGGGGCAGTGGCCCGCCTCGAGCACCACCTCCGTGGTGGCCTCGGGGGCGTGGCGCTGGAAGGCCGCGCGGCGGCCGGCGGCGTTGATCCAGGGATCGCGGATGCCCCAGAGCAGCAGCAGCGGCGAGGTCAGATCGGCGAACAGCTGATCGAGGGGCTGGCCGCTCGGAATGTCGAACACCGTGCGGAACACCCCGAAGGCACCGGGATCGAGAGAGGGGCGGCGAATCGCCTCGACCAGGGCCTCATCGACATTGGTGCGGTCGATGTAGACCTGATTGAGGGTCTTGCGGATCGTGGCGGGGCGGCGCAGGTTCTCGAACAGCAACCGCTGCAGCACCGGGCTTTTGAACAGGGCGGCAGCGATCGTGCGACGGGCGATGGCCCCCCAGCCGCCGGGCGAGGCGGCCTGTTCGGCCGCAAAGGGGCCGGCCGCATTGATCAGCACCACCCCGGCCGCCTGCTCGCCCAGGGCGGCCCCGGCCGCCAGGGCGGCATAGCCCCCGAGGGAGTTGCCCACCAGCACGGTGGGCCGGCCGATGCGTTCGGCCACGTAGGCCATCAGCTGCTCGCGCCAGAGGGCACCGCCATAAGGCAGTCCCGCCGGCTTGGAGCTGCGGCCGAAGCCGAGCAGATCGAGGGCGTGCACTTCGTGGGAAGCGGCCAGGACCGGAATGTTGTGGCGCCAGTGATCGGTGGAGGCGCCGAAGCCGTGCACCAGCAGGATCGCCGGCCCCACCGGAGCCTGGGGTCCACGGCAGAGGCTGTGCACCGCATGACCCTGAAAACTCCAGGGAGCCTCCGGCTGAGAAGGGGCGGCAGGCAGCGTCACGCGGCGAGGACACAGGGTCGACGATGCTAGGAAGCCCACCGCGCTGGCGAGCGATCGCCGCGGTCACCGCCCCTGCCGCGATGTCACCGGACCTGCCGTTTCCCCTCTGGAGCTCGCTGCTGCCGGGCATCGCCCTCTGGGCCCTGGCCCTCTATCTGCCCCTCAGCGGGCCGATCATCCGCTTCGAAGAGAGCCTGGCCGAGGGGCCGCTGACGGCCGGCACCCAGCAGATCGTGCTGGTGATCGCCAGCCTGGCGCTCGCCCTGGCGGTGGGTGTGGTGGTCGAACTGGTGCTGTGCTGGGCGCTGGGGCCGGGCTGGTCCTCCAGCCTGGGGCTGATGGCGGTGCTCTCGGGCCTGTTCTGGAGCGTGGCCAGTCGCCAGGGGAAGGACAAGGACTGAAGCGACAGGGCGCGAGCCGTGGGGCTGCCGGCCCCGCCGGAAGCCCCTGGCCGGCCGCACCGAGCCAGCGCCCGTCGAGCGGGCAGCGATCGCACCGATGCCGGGACAGGGGCCGCCAGGCTGGCCCCTGTCCCGGCAGTCCGCCGGCAGGGCGGGTCAGCGCCAGTCGAGCCAGGGGATCCGGGGCACGATCGCCGGAGTGGCGGCGCGATAGGGCGGGTAGCCCGGGTGCTCACGGCAGAGGGCCCGCTCCTCGCGGCGGGCCTTGCCGCCGAGCACCGCCGCCAGGGCCAGCATCAGGAGCAAATGCAGCAGGCTGCCGAGCAACAGGGTCATACCCAGGGCGCCGATCAGAATCGCCTGGTACAGGGGATGGCGGCAGCGGCCATAGGCCCCGTCGGTCACCAGGGCAGCCCCTGGCATCGGCTCAGGCAGGGGTGTGAGGCTGGGGCCCAGTCGCAGCAAAGCCTGAACGCCCAGAGCCAGGGCCAACAGCACCAGGACCGCCCCGCCGAAACGCAGCGGCGGCGGCCAGGCCAGCCCCAGGCTCAGCGGCCGCGGCCAGGCGGGCAGCAGCAGGGAGAACACCAGTAGCAACTGAGCCGCCAGCCACCATTCGCCGTGGCGATTGTCACGCCAGCCCGCGAGGCTGAAACCCCAGCGGCTCAGCAGCGCCCCCAGGCTGCGGCCGGATGAATCAGCTTCAGAGGGTCTGCTCGACAACGGTCTCCTGGCCGGAGAGCACCAGTCTGAGCAGAACCGGAGCCAGGAAGGTGGTGCCGATCACCATCAGCAGGATCGCGGCCTCCAGGGCCGGGGTCAGCAGCTTGGCCTGGGTACCCAGGCCCAGAAAGATCAGACCCACCTCGCCGCGGGGCATCATCCCCAGGCCCACCACCAGCCGATTGGTCGGTTCGCTGCTGGTGTAGGTCCAGCCGGCGGCCACCTTGCCGGCGATCGCCACGGCCAGCAGGAACAGGGCCACCACCAGCCCCTCCTGGTTGGCGGGATCGAGCGGGTTGAGCACCGACAGATCCATGCCGGTGCCGATCAACACGAAGAACACTGTGGCGAACAGGGCCACCAGCGGCTTGACCGTTTCCTGAATCGCCGCGGTGTGGCGGGAGCGGCTGAGGATCAGGCCGGCGGCGAAGGCCCCGAGAGCGGCCTCCAGACCGATCGCCTGGGCCAGAAAACAGCAGAGGGTCAGCACCACGAAACCGGCCACCACCACCTCGCCGGGGGCCTTGAGCCGATCGAGCACCCAGTCGAACACCGGGGCGGCGGTGCGGCTGAGGATCAGGGCCGCGGCCACGAACACGATCGCCGCCAGCACCAGCCTGACGATCGGGCCCACGGTCAGGGCCTCGCCCCCGGCCAGGGCCACCACCACTGCCAGGATCACGATGCCGAGGATGTCATCGAGCACGGCGGCACCGATCACGATCTGGCCCTCGCGGCGGCGCAACCAGCCCAGCTCGCCGAAGACCGAGGCGGTGATGCCGATGCTGGTGGCGGTCATGGCGGCCCCGGCGAAGATCGCCAGGATCAGGGGCACGTGAAACAGCAGCACCAGACCGGCCGTGCCGAGGGCGAAGGGCAACAGCACCCCGGTCACCGCCACCGTGGTGGCCTGCAGCCCCACCGCCATCAGCTCATCGAGCTCACTCTCGAGGCCGGTCAGGAACAGCAGGGCATAGAGGCCCAGCACGGAAATCTGCTGCAGGCCAGGGAAACTCTCGTTGTAGAGCTCCTGCACCGTCGCCGGGGTGACATCGGCGAGGGAGGCGACCAGATCCAGCAGCAGATGATTGATCTGGGCCCCTGATTCGGGCGGCAGCAGAAAGTGAAGACCGGAGACACCGATCAGCACACCGGCCAGCAGCTCGCCCAGGATCGTCGGCAGGGACAGCCGCACCATCAGCTCCGCCATCATCCGGGCGGCGATGAACAGAACCAGGAAGCGCCCGACCTGGATGAGCGTTTCCGCCACCTCGATCTGGTGGTTTCCGATCGCCAGCAGCAGGGTGGGCAGCGTCATGGATACGGGCCTTGGCGGCCGAGGCGAAGCGACCCTAGGCGGCGAGCCACGGGTGTTCGGTTGCACATGCCGCCATTTCAAAGGGATGGAGGATCAGCATCCATGGCTACGGTTCACGCCAGCGCTTCGTGTGTGGAGCCAACCCCCGTGATGCCCGAGCACCAGCCCATCGATCTGCGCCTGCCCACCCCAGGCTGCTACGCCGACCCTGACCGCAGCGGCCTGGAGGCTGACGACGTCTTCGACGGGATGACGGAGCATCTCTTCTACACGCTGGGCAAGCTCGCCCCCACCGCCAGCCGCCACGACCTCTACATGGCGCTGAGCTACGCCGTCAGAGATCGGCTGATGACCCGCTATCTGGCGGGGGTGGAGGCGATCGGCTCCTCCCCGACCCGGGCGGTGGCCTACCTGTCCGCCGAGTTCCTGATCGGCCCCCAGCTGGGCAACAACCTGCTGATGCTCGGCATCCGCGACGAGGTGGCCCAGGCCCTGCGCCGCTTCGGCATCAATGACATCGAGGAAATCCTGGATGTGGAAGAGGAACCCGGGCTGGGCAATGGCGGTCTCGGGCGCCTGGCGGCCTGCTTCCTGGAGTCGCTGGCGTCGCTGCAGATCCCGGCCACCGGCTATGGCATCCGCTACGAGTTCGGCATCTTTGACCAGCTGATCCGCGATGGCTGGCAGGTCGAAATCACCGACAAGTGGCTCAAGGCGGGCTGGCCGTGGGAGATCCCCCACCCGGACCAGGCCTGTTTCGTGGGCTTCGGCGGCCGCACCGAGAGCTACCGCGATGAACGCGGCGCCTACCGGGTCCGCTGGATCCCGGCCGAACACGCCATCGGAGTCCCCCACGACGTGCCGGTTCTGGGGTATCGGGTCAACACCTGCGATCGCCTGCGGCTGTGGCGTGCCGATGCCACCGAAAGCTTCGACTTCTATGCCTTCAACAGCGGCGACTATTACGGCGCGGTGGAGGAAAAGGTGGGCTCAGAGACCCTCTCCAAGGTGCTCTACCCCAATGACGGCACCGATGAGGGGCGCAAGCTGCGGCTGAAGCAGCAGCACTTCTTCGTGAGTTGCTCCCTGCAGGACATGATCCGCAGCCTCGACATGCGCGGCATCGCGATCAGCGAGTTCCCGGATCACTGGGCCGTGCAGCTCAACGACACCCACCCGGCGATCGCCGTGGCCGAGCTGATGCGGCTGCTGCTGGATGACAAGCATCTCGAATGGGCCGAAGCCTGGGAGATCACCAGCCGCTCGCTCTCGTACACCAACCACACCCTGCTGCCAGAGGCACTGGAGAAGTGGGGCCTCGATCTGTTCGGCTCCCTGCTGCCGCGGCACCTGGAGCTGATCTACGAAATCAACCGCCGCTTCCTGCAGCAGGTCCGGCTCAAATATCCCGGCAACGATCAGATCCTGCGCAAGCTGTCGATCATCGACGACGAGGGTTCCAAGGCAGTGCGGATGGCCCATCTGGCCACGGTGGCGGCCCACCATGTCAATGGCGTCGCCGCCCTGCACAGTCGTCTGGTCCAACAGGATCTGTTCCCGGAGTTCGCCAGCCTCTGGCCGGAGAAGTTCACCAATGTCACCAATGGTGTCACCCCCAGGCGCTGGGTGGCCCTGGCCAATCCCCAGCTCTCCAATCTGCTGAACGAAACGATCGGCGAGGGCTGGGTCAGCGATCTCGATCAGCTGCGGCAGCTGGAACAGCACACCTCAGACACCGGCTTCCTGGAGCGCTGGGGCGCCACCAAGCTGTCGGTGAAGCGCCATCTCACCCAGTACATCCATCGCCACACCGGTGTCCTGGTGGATCCAGCTTCGATCTTTGATGTCCAGGTCAAGCGCATCCACGAATACAAGCGCCAGCACCTCAATGCCCTGCAGGTGGTGGCCCGCTACCTGCGCATCAAGAATGGCCTCACCGATGGCATGGCGCCACGCACGGTGATCTTCGGCGGCAAGGCGGCGCCCGGCTATTACATGGCCAAGCTGATCATCCGCTTCCTCAACGGCATCGCCGAAACGATCAACGCCGACCCCGACATGGAGGGACGCCTGCGGGTGGTATTCCTGCCGGATTACAACGTCAAACTGGGGGAAAGGGTCTATCCGGCCGCTGATCTTTCGGAGCAGATCTCCACGGCGGGCCTCGAGGCCTCAGGTACCGGCAACATGAAGTTCGCCATGAATGGTGCTCTCACCATCGGCACCCTCGATGGCGCCAATGTCGAGATCCGTGAGCAGGTAGGCGCCGAGAACTTCTTCCTGTTCGGCAAGACCACCGAAGAAATCAATGCCCTGCGTCAGACCTACCGCCCCTGGGAGCTGATCGCCCAGGTGCCCGAGTTGCCCGAGGTGCTGCGACTGATCGAGCAGGGACACTTCAGCAACGGTGATGGTGACCTGTTCCGACCCCTGCTGGAAAACCTCACCGGCCGAGATCCCTACTTTGCCCTGGCCGACTTCGAGTCCTATCTGGCCGCCCAGGATGCGGTCGATCACGCCTGGGCCAACCGCGAGCACTGGAATCGCATGTCCCTGCTCAACACCGCCCGCAGCGGCATGTTCTCCTCCGATCGCTCGATCCGCGAATACGCCACGCGCATCTGGCAGGCCGAGGCCTTCCCCGTGACGATCACCTGCGAACTCGACTGAAGGCCCGGCAGCTCAATCCCGGCGCGCGGCTCGGACGCACCCCAGGGTTGAGCTGACACTCAACAACGGAGAAAAGGCAGGTCAGACGGTCAGCCCAATCGCAGAATCGGGCACCTTCACCAAGGCAAAGCCTCAGCCTCAGAGGCTGAGGCAATCGGCTCAGGCCCGGTGATCCGGCAGATCGGGAGTCTGATGCAGCAGGCGGTTGAGGCGCAGCCGATCAGCGTTGAGGGGATCGGGAGCCAGTTCACCGGCCACCTCGCGGAAGGTCTGCTCCACCTCCTCGGGCACCCGCACATCAAAGATGCGCTCCATCAGAGCCTCAATCGAGAACAGGTGGGCATTGATGTTTTCCAGATCGGCCATGGCCTGCTGGATGGCATCGGCTTCGGCTTCGTTGTCAGCGACGGCGCCGCGGCTGGCTGACTCGGCCGACGGCGGAGAACCGCTGGATCCGGCCAGGGGGACTCCATCACCTTCGCCATGCTGCTTCTGCAGCTCTTCAAGCACGCGACCGGCGAGGGTACGGAAGGACTGGAGAGCAGCCCAATTCAACTCTTGCTGCTGCCGCAGGCTGGGGTTTTCGCGGATCAGTCGGTCGTGTTCCCGATAGAAGCGCTGGCAGTCAGGGCATTGGCAGGGCTCTTCAGGCACCGAATCCCTAAACGCTCGTCAAACTCCATCATGGCATTGCAACGAGGCCAGCAGTGGACGGGGCCGGCCAGGGCCGCACCCGGCACCCAACGGAGAGCTGCCCGGGCGAGGGATCAGGCAGCCCGTGGACCCTGCTGGCAATCGTCACCGCGGTGGGCGCCGCCCTCGGGATCGTCCTTGTCGATGGCCGCCGGCAACGGGATCTCAATCGAGCTCACCACGTTGAGGACATCGCGCAGCCGCATCGCGTCGGCGAACCAGCCCATGGCCTGCTCCACATCCCCGCGATGCTCAGCATCCGTGGCCTGCTCCTCATGGGCTTCGGCCAGCAGGGCCAGCCAGCAGAGGCAGCGGGCCTGCACCACCGAGAGATCGAGCTCATCAGGCTGGCTGTCGGCGATGCGCTCGCTCTCCTGTTGCACCAGCAGCCGCAGCCGAAGATCGTGGAGCTGGGTCATCCGGTCACGAACGGCTTCAGTCACGCTAACTGGGGAGGACGGTTCGAGAAGGGCGCCATAGGTAGCACCGGCGACCGGAAAGGCGGCGACCGTCCCGACTGGAAACCAGGTTCACGGCGATCGGCACCCCTGCCGCCCCCGGTGGGTGGGAACGCGGCGCCGAAGTCGGCACAAACAGGCAGCCACCACCAGTCGAGCAGCTGCCGATACAGCTGCGGATTCGCCGCCGCGACGATTAGCAGCGGGGGCGAATCCGCGGCTCAGGACCCCGCCAGTTCAGGCTCGACAGCCTCCGGGCAGATCAGGTCCGCCGCCCGGCGGGCCTCACTGAGCACTTGAAACAGCAGGCGGGGGGACTGGTGCAGCAACTGCACCCAGTGGGCCAGGTAGGCGGCGTGATTGGCGCTGTCACTGCCGATCTCGAGGCGATCCCCCAGCAACACGGCCCCCAGCTCCGCCACCAGCTCCTCGCGGGCATAGGACGCCGTGCCGCACACTCCGCCCAGATCCCTGGCCAGGCGGCAGGGATGGCCAGTGCTGTGGATGCCTTCATGGGCCCAGGTCGCGTAATAGGAAGCGGCCGAGTCAAAGGCGGAGCGATCCGGCAACTGGATGCGATCGGCCTCTGGCCAATAACAGGCACGATCGCCGCCGTGGCTCACCGGCACCGACCAGGCCCCCAGCACCGCCTCGGCGGCGGCCAGTCGCTCAGGCTCGGATCGCCGCTCCAGTCCCTCGCGGAAGCGGCGCCGCTCGATCAGCTCCTCCAGCCCCGGGCCCACCAGATCGGCGGCATTGAAGAGCGGCAGCGGCTTGTAGCGGACCCAGGCACGCTCCTGGCTGGCGGCCTCTGGACCCCTGCCCGGTTCCCTGCCGCCGCGCCCGGGCTGGCGGTGGTCGGCTGGGATTGATTCCGTTGGCCTGGATGGCCCTGGATCAGGATTGGCTCGATTGGACTTCGCGTTCCTGCGCTCAGACTGGCCGGGTTCCCGGTTGCGGGGTTCCCCTGCCCAGCTGGGCCCAGGCTCGTCGCCAGGGGAGGCCACCGCGCCGGGCGGACGGCTCTGCAGCTGGGGCCGCACGATGGCGACCGCTTTGCTCCCCTTGCGGGGCACCAGGCCCTGGGCCCTGGCCTCGGCGAAACCGCACCAATAGGGCAAAGACGAACCCCGCAGATGCATACCGAACGTCAGCAGCACGGGATTGCCGCCGCGATAGCGCCGGCCGGACAGCAGATTGACGTGATGGCCCCCGGAACGCCCATCCCACGGACGCCGCCAGGGAGCGGTGCCGGCCTCCATCAGCTCGATCACGGCGGCGACGAGCTTCTGCTCGGGGGTGGCCATCTGCGGCGAAGTGGCATCATCGGCGGCGGAATCGCGGCGAGGCGCTTTGGCGGTGGAGCGGGACGAGGGATGGGCGGCCATGACCACAAGAGACAGGGGCGAGGGCGGGAGTGGCGGACGTAACCGGCAGTGGAACGCCAGCGGGGCTGGCCGCACCGACCCGCCCGAAACTCCCTCACCCATCCAGTACCACCACCCGATTCAGCCTGGGGAGCGACCAGCCGGCAGGCAGACAGGGGTGCTCACCCTGCTGAGGTACGAAGGCACAGCCCCAAAAAGGGCAGCACCATGGGGCCGTTTGCGGGCCAAAACACCGGTTGTGGCCGCTGCATGCCAGCCCATAGAGACTGCAGAAAGCGTTATGGAGCCGAGTGATGTCAGCGGCTCATCTGCCGTTCCGGATGCCGCAGGACGTCGACAATCGGGCCATGCGCCATCCCCCCGGAACCCCGCCACTCGCGGCCAGGGCATTCGGCAGTCCTTCCGAGAGGGCCACAATGCTCTCACTCCCTGCGAGGCAGTAGGGGCACAGCAGGTGGGAAAACACCGTGCTGCCGATCGCCCCCCTGGAGCTGGGTGGAATCACTGAAGGGGATCTCAGCGGGGTCGTCGCTCAGCGGGAGAGTCACCACCGCCGCTGTTCCCTGCAGCGGCCTCCACTGCCGCACCGGCCACCCCAGGGTCCGCCACATCGGGATTCAGTCCAGATCAGGCTGCTAGCGCTGCAGATGCTCCAGCAGCGCCAGCGGGAGCAGCCCGAGTGCAAGCACTGGGCCGGTTTGACCGCTTCTGAATCTGACGGCTCTCAAACCGGCAGGCACGGCGCCCTGAGACAGCCGCGAACACAGGGACCGCTGACCAGCGACAGGCTGCGTTGGTGGCTTGTCAAGGGCGACAAACGAAGCGACTCACCCTGTGAAGCGGCGGGTCAAGACTTCAAGCAAGCCATTCGACGCGCATGGCTCTCAAATACGCCGCAGAGCATCAGCCTTGTCACGGAATGAGCTGAGCAGCATTTGCAAATAACTTACTTTTCGCAACTTAATATTGGCATTAAGACTCATGCCGACTTGAAGCGGCAGGCTTTTTCCGTCTTTGATTTTTAGCTGCTGACTATCCAGACGGATACTGGCGGGATAACTATAGTCATTGCGCTGTTTGGCCTGATCCGGTGGCAGGGCATCGGAACCAATTTGAACAACCGATCCCTGCAAAACACCAAAATCAGAAGATGGAAAGGAATCGATACTGATTTCAGCCGGCATCCCTTGATGAACGAAACCTATCAGATCGCTGGTGATTTCGACGTGGGCTTCAAGCTTGTCGAAAGGCACCACCTTCATTACGGTTTCAGTGCCCTGGCCAGCATAGCCTGCTGATTTTGGTTTCAGATCAAAAATAATGCCATTCACCGGAGAGCGCACTTCCTGATAGCGCAGATTGACGTCAGCGTCAGTCAACTGACTGCGGATCTGAGCCAGCTCACTCTGAAGGCTGGCAATCTGGCCATCCAGCTGCTGGAC
>JBAPUA010000217.1:0-4159 GCA_049282435.1 Cyanobium sp.
GGCGCAGGCCCTGCAGCGCCATGGGTTCAAGGTGCGGATGGCCCCGCCGCCCAACCGGCGCAATTACGGGGAGTTCGTGCTGCGAACCCGCACGCTCTGGATTGCACCGCTGAGCTTTGAGCTCGGCATCGGCATCCAGGTGTTTCTGCATGAGGCCACCCATGCGGTGCAGAGCTGTCCCCATGGGGTGCTGACGCCGGTGGGCTGGACGCTGCCGCTGGCGCCGGTGGTGTCCCAGGAAATCAGCGGGATTCTGGTCAACAACTATCAGCATGGCAATTCGGTGCTGGAGCGGGAGGCCTTTGCGCTGCAGGGCCAGGCCGATGCGATCCCGCGGCTGCTCAAGGCCCTCTCCCAGCGCTGCCGGTAGCGGCTGGTTGCGGATCGACCGGCTGGGCAGGTTCAGGGGCAGACCGCAAACGGCTGCTGGGCGGGGGCCATCGGCAGGGGAGCAGGATCGCCCAGGCCCGCAGGCGGACATCCTGAACATCAACGGCCTCACCAAGGCGTTGCCGTGGTGAGGCCGCACCATCGGCGTGCCGTTCGCGCGCTGCCCGCGCGGGCGGGACCTCCTGCCGTCGCGGCACGCACCGCGACGGCGATCGTGAGGTTTTCGATCGTGGCCGTCCGCCAACTGGAGCAGGGATCGACCGCCGCGGCCGTGCTGGCCACCGAGAGCCTCTGCATCTGGCAGCCCTGAATTGTGATGATCGGGATCTGCGCCGGAGTCGAACCGGCCACCCAGCTGGGGTCGCTGGGTGATGGCCAGATCATGCCGTTGCAATACCGCATCTCACTGGAGCCCTGGTTTCTCGACGACCTGGTGTCGATCCGCGATCGCGGGACCTGTCAGAGCGGGATCCGGCACTCCTGTCCAGGTTCGCTGCCTGCTGAGTCCCACATGCGGTTTGACGATGGCTCGATGGCCTGGGGCCCCCTCGTCGTCAAGGACGCGCAGGACGTCCTCAAGCTGCGCGCCCAGGAACCTGCGCCGCTGGCTCTGGATGTGGAGTCCCACGGGGTGGCCCCGGCGGCTTCGATCTGCAGCACCCCTGCCCAAACGATCCATGCGGTTGTGGTCACAGGGGTGGTCGCTGACGCCAACAACTCCAAAATGACGAATGGCATGACGCTGCCGCCGCTGCCAGCGCCACTGATCTCAGCGCCACTGATCTCACCGCCACTGATCTCAGCGCCGCCGATCTCAGGCCAAATCTCGAAGTCACCCGGGGCCTAACAGGAAAGATCTTCGCCTTTGCCATTCTCACCAGAATGGCCAGCGGCGACGGAGGTCCGGCCGCGTTCCTCTCCCTCCCCCGCCCGCAGTCCTGCCTGCAGCCCTGCCGGCGGCTCAGGGCCGCGTTCTGTGGGCGGGATCTGGACGGGGCTGGCGGCGATGCAGGAAACTGGAGACTCGAGTTGTGATGGCGATGCCCCAGACCAAGCGCGAACGACCGCTGTCCCTGGTGGTCATCCCCAGCCGGGACGAGGATCCAGGTCCGGCCGCAACCGGTGCCGAGGGCGAGCGCCGGGGTTTCGGCGGCGGAGCGGCCCGCTCCTCCCGACGCAAGGGCGGCAAGAAGCGCAGTCCCGCCCTCAGCAAGGCCGACTGGGGGCCCCTGGGCAAGCATCCCGATCTCGAGGCGATCGTGGCCCGGCAGCGGCTGCACCTGCCGCTCTCCGGCCGGATCAGCGAGGGGACCGTCACCCGGGCCTGGAAAACGGCCGCAGCTGAACATCATCCCGATCGCGGTGGCCAGCACGACACGATGCAGCTGGTCAACGGTGCCCGCGATCTGTTGCTGGGCAGGGGCGTGGCCGGCGGCAACGGCGCCTGAAGGGGCTTCTGAGCCAGAAGATCCGGCAGCTGCCGGCGAAGGCTCCCGCCGGCAGCTAGCGCGGGTCCGCAGCGTCGAGCTGATGGCAGCGGCGGCGGGGCTTCAGGGCAGCCGCCACGATCTCGCTGGGCGCCATCTCCCGATCGGCCATGGCGCTGACATCCAGTCCACGCCCAATGTCCACGCCCTGCGGGCCCCGGTCGACGTGAGGTCGCCTGCGGCCGATAGCGGCGCTGAAGGTGATAGCCGCTCTCTGCGCCAGCTCCTGGCGAGCACGGGTGTGGAACCGGCAGGGCGCAGGCCACAGCAGGCGCGGATCGACTCCCTCCCAATCCAGGGATGTCCCCGGCTCCATGGCTTCGGTCGAGCAGCCCGTTGATCGCTGACGAGCGGCCGAGGGAATGAATGGCCCTGTTGACAGGGGGCCAGAGTGCTGATTAGGACAGGATTCTGTAAGTATTGCGAAACAATGTCGCAAATGGCTTAACCAGGACTGAATGGCGGCGCAAGGCCCAGTAAATGGCGCAAGGATGGAGCATCTCAGCCTAAAGGATGCAAAAATGATGCATCGGCAACGAGTCACCATCGTCATGAGTGCTTCTCTGAACACCAATTCGTCCCAGGTTGATCAGCCTCGCTGCAGCCCTCTCTTCAGAAAGCCGAAGCGGATGACGATCACGCTACCTGAAACCGTTTATCACGATTTGGTTGAGCGAAGTGATCGTGAAGGGCGCTCTCTTTCCAGTCTGGCCGCCTTTCTTCTGGAGTATTCGCTCAAGCAAACCTGATTTGACCGAGCCGAGATGCAGCCGTGGCTTGATCCCCCCTCGGCATTTCCACAGTCAGCCAGTGAAGGTTTGAGGACAAGGCCATGGAGCTTTATCCACTTCCAATGCAGAATCTGAGTCATGATTCAGTTCATGATTCCGATATGTTCGCCGCCAAGATGAGCAGAACTGCCAATGTCGAAACCTTCTATGGCTTGGTGCCGCCCCAGTATTGCCGACATCGGATTGGTCATCTCAGAATTAATGACGTCAATCTGCTGAGCTACACCGGTACAGATGCCAGGTTTACCGTTAAAGATTGCCAGAATGCTCAGTTCGTATTAGGTATTCATGGCTTTCGTCGTGCGGTGACTCCGCTCGGAGAAACAGGGAGCCGCCCCGGCGAAGCCATGCTGTTGCCCCCGGGAGACCGTGAACTCACGGGCACCTTCAGTGGCGTGATCATCACCTTGTCACCCCAAAGCATTCAGCGGGTGGCTGCTGTGATGGCGGGTGAATCCATAGGTCGGGTCGAGCGGCGATTGCAGCTGGACCGCTTTTCACCCTGCCTGTTGCCATGCGGGCCGCAGGCGAAGATGCTGCACTCGTTGATCCAATTCATTGATCAATGCTTGCCTACCAATCCTTTAGTTGTCAGCCGATTCGCCCTTGATGATCAGATCTGCAGGTTCGCCGCCCTGATGCTGGATCCTGGGCTGCTGCAGCGGGAACCTGGAGATCAAATGCGCATTCATGCCATTCAGGGGAAGGTTGCCTTTGATGATCTGATTGACTACATCAAGGCCAACCTCGACAAGTCATTGAGATTGAGTGATCTGGAGGCGAGAAGTCGCTATTCAAGGCGGGCCCTGCAGTATGCATTCCGCAAGCAGCTAAACTGTACTCCGATTCAGTACATTCGCGCACAGCGATTGGATGCTGCCATGCAACGCATCAAGGCTTCAGGTGGTACCTGCTCGATCAGGGACATCGCCATGCAATGTGGTTATACGAACCCTCGCTTATTCACTGCAGATTTCAAGCTCCACTACGGAATTCTGCCGTCTGATGCCCGCTGGATCCAGCGTCGCGCCTGCTCATCCTGACGGGCTGATCCCTGCCGCTCCGCAGCTGAACCGAGACTGCGTTGGTCACGGGCCTGTGACTCACTTTCAGTCGGGCTGGGATCAGGCACGGGCTCAATCCACCAGGATTGCCCATCCATCTGATGAACTAGAAATCGTCCAGCGAGAGTCAAAGAGCTTGTAGCTATAGTTAACATGTTTCCCGTCTTGTGAAACGTAGGTACCGCTTGCGTGATCAAGACAACCCCATGGATCGTTCACGATCAAACCATTGGGTTCGTAGCCAACAACACATACCCAATGGCCGCCGCCGGACGGGGCACAACTTGGGCCATGGTGAAGAATGCCGCAGGGAACTGGGAAGCCTTTGTCAAGTTGGCTCTTGATGGTATCAAGGCTGCAGTTGGTTGCAAATCTGGCCTTGATACCGAGGGACTTCAAGCAATTAACCTGAGCAACACTGTTGGTT
>JBAPUA010000218.1:0-2882 GCA_049282435.1 Cyanobium sp.
CAACGTGGTCGGCATCTTCCCCAATGACGCCGCGATCACCCGGCTGGTGGGAAGTCAGCTGCTGGAGCAGCAGGAGGAATGGCAGCTGGAACGCCGCCGCTTCTTCTCCGAGGCCACCATGGCCAAAATCCCCCAGCCCGAGGAGCTACTGGGGCTCACCGATGGTCATCCGGCCGAGTAGGCGGCAGTAGCCATCAGCTGAATCGGACCAGCTCCTTGCTCGATCTACGCAAATCTCCTCGATCGCTGTGTTGCGCATTCAGCGATCAGGGTTCATAGTGGATCGATGGAGCTGCGCAATCAGCTTCCAGGCAGTCATCCCTGACTGCTCCTGTTTCACCCTCCAGAGAGGGTCACAGGACCTCCTGAGTTACACCACTCGAAGGGGCGCTACCCTTTGAAGTCCTCGCTGGTTGCACCACTGTCAGGGGAAACGCCACAAAAGAAGCAAGCCGTCAATGGCGTGATCGTGGTGCAGGTGAATCCTGCTCCAGCTCAACCTGGCGACCCTGCCCTCTGATTGCATCGAGCGGCTGATCTCATTGTGATCCCAATCAGAGCTGACGTCCTGAGCCTTGGCCCCATCAGGTCGTAGCAGTAGAAGCGTTCAGACCCGTGGAGTAGCCAGCATCATGCGTGCTGCAGACCTGGTCCCAGAAAGTGAAGTAGAGCCCAAAGTGCACCGACGAACGTCGGTGGTGAAGGGCGTGGTGCGCCGGCCCGATTACCCAGCGGCCCAGCCAGTGATGGGGAAACCGGCGTGGGAGGTAGTCGAGATCGAGGTGGTTCACGATTGCCCACACAGTCATGGTACTGAGCACAGCCAGCAGGGTGATCAAGTGCAGGGGGATCAGCATCACAACCACCACCAGAAACAGGGACTGCACCAAGGCTTCTAGAGGATCGAACGCAAAGGATGTCCAGGGTGTGGGCCGGCGGGAGCGGTGGTGCCCCCGGTGAAACAGGGCATACAGAACTGGGCGATGGAATAGGCGATGGGTAAAGTAGAACGCTGCGTCCTGTAAGATGAGCACTGTGAGATAGCTCACACCCAGATACCACCAGTTGCTGGACTCGACACCCGCGTATAACCGGGTCATGCCATGGGCTTGCAGCCACAGCATCGCGGCCGCAGCCAGGGCGAACACCGCTGCCGAGAGCACTGACAGGCGGATGTCATGGTGGATCCCGTCGCGGATCCGCCGGTTCTGAAGTTCCGACGATGCAGATATGATACGGGAACGGCAAGCACGGAGCAAGTACCAACACCCTCCGGCAGCAAGGAAATAGCGAGCCAGGATGATCAGAAAGAACATAAGGCTGTCGCCCCCGAAGGAATGCTCTGCCCACGTCCACCCGATCCCATCCAAGGCGGGGTGATGCTGAGGCGGTGGCTGGATGATTCCGATGCCGATATCGTTCACTGCGGTCTGACTATTCAGGCTAGAGGGAATCGGGACCCCAAAGCTGCCGCAGGGATGCAGCATTACTGGATCCGCCACCCAATCAACCACAGCTATATGCCAAGGTGTGGCTTGATATGCACATCTTGCGGCTGTGGCAAGAGAAGCCGACCGGTCGGATGCTGTTCTGATCACGGGCATGATCTGGCTGCAGCAAGCAAGCTGGAGAGCGCCGCGGCCTGGCCCATGCTCCGTTTTTTGCTCAACGTCCTCTGGTTTCTCCTGGGGGGCTTTGTGATGGGCCTGGGCTGGTGGCTGGCCGGACTGGTCGCGGCGATCACGATCGTCGGCATTCCCTGGGCCAGGGCCTGCTTTGTGATTGGCAACTATTCCTTCTGGCCGTTTGGCCAGGAAGCGGTCAGCCGCAAGGAGCTCACCGGGCGGATGGATTTCGGCACTGGACCGCTGGGGTTGATCGGCAACGTGATCTGGTGGCGGGTTGGTGGCTGGCGATCGGCCACCTCACCTCTGCAGTGGCCTGTTTGGTGACGATCATCGGCATTCCCTTCGGGATCCAGCACATCAAGCTGGCCCTGATCGCCCTGGCCCCGATCGGCATGCAGGTGGTTCCGGGGCGGTGCTGAACGAACAGGGGCAGAATGCCGCCGATTGGCGTGAAGCCCTGATGACCCTGCAGACCGCACGCCTGTCGGTGTTCAACCGGATTGCCCGGGTGCTGCTGTGCCTGGTGTTCATCCAGGCGGTGATCGGCAAGCTGACGGGCTTTGCCGCTGTGGCCGGGATGATCGCCGCCAAGGGACTGCCGCTGGCGCCGGCACTTCTGGTGGCGGCCATGGCCTTGATGGCGGTGGGTTCGGTCCTGGTGATCAGCGGCTGGAAAGCCCGGCTGGGTGTTGTGCTGTTGCTGGTGTTCCTGGTGCCGACGACGCTACTGTTCCACGGTGATGTGAGTGACAGCGGCCAGCGGATCCAGCTCCTGAAGAACCTGGCGATCATCGGCGGGCTGCTGCTGGTGGCCGATCAGGACAGCAGAAGCTGAGAGGGATTTTCTGGAACTGAGAAATTTTCCGAGCGGCATTGCCGCCGTTTCCGGAAAGAGGGGAATACCCCCTCGGTTTTTCGATGGGGTTTTGCAGGTAGCCAAAAGGAGTTGTTCCGGCCTGATTTTGAAACGCGATTTCCGAGGAGAATTTTCGATTTTTTCTGCGTTGTCTTCTCCCTTTTTTGAGGGTTGGTTGTTGCCGTGCTGGTGATTTCCGGTTCCCGGGCGAAGTGAGCAGTGACTGGTTTCGTTGGTGTCGGCGTGCGTGGTGTTGGCGTGGTGGGAGCGGCCTGGCTGACGGACACAAGTCCGAAAAGCCAAGCAACAGAACGAGTCTCAGACCATTGGGTGGGCAGGGAGCCATGAGACGTTGGGGTTGTCACACCAAACCAAGCCCCAGTGGTTCCCCAGACCCG
>JBAPUA010000219.1:0-10254 GCA_049282435.1 Cyanobium sp.
CGGGTCTGGGGAACCACTGGGACTTGGATTGGTTTCGCAGCCCCAAGCTCCCATGGCTCCCTGCCCACCCAATGGTCTGAGACTCGTTCTGTCGCTTGGCTTTTCGGACTTGTGTCCGTCAGCCAGCTTCGGAGGTAGGCGATTCAGCTCGGTGGCGAGCCTGGCCCAGGAACGCTCCGCGGCGCTGGTTCGGTGACGCGTCGCCCAGTACTCCGCCTCCATGGCGGAGACAGCTTCCTCGCCGGTCACGTTGCTCGACTTGAGCTTCTGCTTGCCCCGAGCCGGTTGTGTTGGGGCCAGGACTGTCTCCGGTGGCTCCCCCTTGGCGATCGCGCTGGCCGCCCTGACAGCGAGGCTCTCCGCCTCCAGGACCCCAGCCGACGTGGCAGGTACTCCGAGGGGTAGTCGCTGCTGTCGCCGGTCACCGAAGGCGCCGGCCCAAGTCCCCCGCAGCACGAGTCCGTTACGCCGCTGCTCGATGGTCATCCGGATGCCCCTGCTCTTCAGGGCTTCGTTGGCCTTGGCGATGGCGCGTTCCACGGGAACCAGCTAGTCCACAGATGTGGACTAAGTGTGGACTAAAAACGCTCGCGAAAAGACCCGAAACAACGCGACTGCCAAGACAGCCACCCAGACTCACCTCCTCCAGAACCCTTGCCGTGGCCTGGTTTTTACTGGATTCTCAAACACGGGGCTGGCGGGACTCGAACCCACGACCTACGGTTTAGGAAACCGTCGCTCTATCCGGCTGAGCTACAGCCCCCGAGCCCTTGAGGCAGGTGCCAGGGCCAGGCCGAGGATAGATCGGCAGGTTCCAGGGCGGGCTGAGCTGCCACCAGGCCGGGACCAGCGCTGCCGGAACCGGCGCCAGGGGCTTGGATGGGGGCAGGTTCTAGCTTGGCTGGGAAAGCAGGCGAGGTGATCGCAATCGGAGCGGATCAGGCCTTCGGGCCAGGGTCCGGGTCCGGTTGAGGAAAGTCCGGGCTCCCCAACGGCCAGGCTTGCCGGGTAACGCCCGGTGCGGGTGACCGTGAGGACAGTGCCACAGAAACACACCGCCGATGGCGGCCTCGGGCTTTGGTCCGTCCGCCGCACAGGTAAGGGTGCAAGGGTGCGGTAAGAGCGCACCAGCGGCATCGAGAGGTGCCGGCTCGGTAAACCCCGGCTGGGAGCAAGGCCCAGGGACAACGGTTGGCCGACTTCCCCGTCCCGATTCAAGCGAGCCGCTCGAGGCCGTCGGTAACGGCGGTCCCAGACAGATGATCGCCCCCGCCTTCCCCGGCCTTCGGACCGGGGAAGGCGGAGAACAGAACCCGGCTTACGTCCTGCTTTCACCCCCCTTTCTCCCCTTTCGGCCCCATGACCCCGGAGCGCCGCCGGCTCCTGATCGCCTTCCTGTCCAGCCTCGGGCTGGATCCCACCGCTGAGGGCGGCCCGGGCGCCAGCGCCAGCGCCCTGGCACCGATCGAGGAGGCGTTCAGCCACAGCTCCGCCGGCCTGGGCCGCAACCACGAGCAACTGGAGTTCCTCGGCGACGCGGTGCTGCGCCTGGCCGCCTCCGAGTTCCTGGCGCGCCGCCACCGGAGCCTGGGCGTGGGCCAGCGCTCCAGCCTGCGGGCCCAGCTGGTGAGCGACCGCTGGCTGACCGAACTGGCCGAGCGCATCGCCCTCGAACCGATGCTGCACCTGGGCGCCGCCGCCGCCGGTGACCGGGCCGGCCGCGCCACGGTGCTGGCCGAAACCTGCGAGGCCCTGATCGGCGCCATCTATGTGGCCTGGGGCGGTCCCCGGGGCGGCCTGGAGCCGGTGGAGCGCTGGCTCACGCCCCACTGGCAGGAGAGCTGTCAGGAGCTGCTGGCGGATCCCCATCGCCACAACTGGAAATCGGCCCTGCAGGAATGGAGCCAGGGCCGCGGTCTTGGCCTGCCCTGCTATCGGGTGGAGGAGCACAGCCGCCTCCACGGGGATCCCCGCCGCTTCCAGGGCCGCGTCGAACTGGCCGGTGACGTGCTCGGCGAAGGCTGGGGCGGCTCCCGCCGCGACGCCGAACAGGAGGCCGCCCGGATCGCCCTGGAGGACCTGCAGCCCAGTTCAGCTCCGCGAGGGTGAGCGGAGCCCGCACGGACGGCAACAGAAACGGACGTCCCTGGGATCCCGGGCGCATCGGTGCCGGGGACGAACCAGCCGCCCCCAGTGCCATCCGGGGGCCTGACCGGCACCCTGGCATCGCCCGCAACCGGACCGCACCGCCGCCACAACAAGCCCCCAAATCGGCTGGAGCCGCCTCAGAAAGCAGGGGCATCCGCCTCAGGCCGATGGGTCCCGGCTGTTCAGGACTGCTCAAGTGTGGTGAGGGGCATGGTCACCAACTTGTCCCAGTTGCCGCCTTCGAACAGCACGGCGGCCCTTGAACCGCTGATGCGCTGCACGAAGCCCTTGTAGCCGTTGTAGATGGAGCTCGGATCACGCACCACCACGGTGGAGCCAGGCAGGATCGGCAGGCTGGCCATCGCAAACCGCCGCGGGCGGGACTGAAAGCTGGCGCCATTATCGGAGACCAAGCCGCCGGTTGGGCGGCCCGTGTTGCCCCGGCCGAATGCCTGCGGGGCGTCCCCTTGAACCGCGGGCCTGACAGGGCTCGCTCCGGGCGGCACGGCCTGGGCGGTGCCGTCCTTTGGCACCACGATCCGATCCCGGCAGCCCCCGGCTCCTCGCGACGACGCCCTGATCGGGTCCGCCGGCAGGGTGCGGCGACGGCACCCTGGAAGCAGCTGTCCTGAGGCTGCTTGGCCGCTGCCGTTGCGCCTCCTGGCTGACGGGACACCCGCTTCGGTCCCTGCCGCCACCTGCCCTGTCGATGGCACAGGGCTTCGCGCTCACAGGGTTTCTCGGCGCCGATCCCGGGGCGAACGACGCGGTCATGCCAAGCGTCGATCCCGGAGCGATCGAGGCCAAGACGGTCTGGCCAACCGGCGGACGGCCGGCGGTGGCAGGCCGCGACCCGCCCCGCACCCGGACAGTTCGAGCCCAGTTGGAAGCGAGGCCATGCTTGCTTCCAACTGGGCTCGCCTCCCTGCTGGCAACCTGGCTCCAGGCCCGGCTGAGCACACCGCCCGCCGCGCTCCCAGCGGAGGCCCGCCGCCACGCCGCCGGCGCCGGCCTCCCCCAGCCGGATTGACTCCCCGCCGGCGCACCCATCCCCTCAGGAAGCCCCCCAGACACCTTGTCCAACACTTCGCCAGACAACCCCGCCTCCACCCCACCGGAAACCGCCGCCACCCCGCCCGAGCTGATGGCCGTCGGCAAGCTCGTGGCCGCCCAGGGGCTGCAGGGGGAGCTGCGGGTGCTGCCGATGAGCGATTTTCCCCAGCGCTTCACCAGGCCCGGCCGCCGCTGGCTCCAGGGCCGCCCGCCCCAGCCCCCGCAGGCGGTGGAGCTGCTGCGGGGCCGCCAGCTGCCGGGCAAGGAGCTGTTCGTGGTGCAGCTGGCCGGCGTCGACAGCCGCGAGGCGGCCGAGGCCCTGGTGGGCCGGGAGCTGCTGGTGCCCGCCAGTGACCGGCCGCCGCTGCAACCGGGCGAATTTCACCTGCTGGACCTGGTGGGGCTGGAGGCTCGCCTGCTCGAGCCCGATGGGAGTCCCGGCGACCTGATCGGCCGGGTGCGCGACCTGCTCCATGCCGGCAACGACCTGCTGGAGATCGAACGCCCGGGCGAGCCGGCTCCCAGCCCTCTGCTGATTCCATTCGTGCAGGCGATCGTGCCCGTGGTCAAGCTCAAGGAGGGCTGGATCGGCCTCACCCCTCCGCCCGGCTTGCTGGACCTCTGACGCGCCGGACACCGCCGGCGTCCGGTTGAATGAACCCACCCAACGGCCCCGACGGGTCGGTGACAGCGACGATGACACAAGCTGAGATACCCGCTCCCCTCGTCCCGGTGATCCTCTGCGGTGGCAGCGGCACCCGCCTGTGGCCGCTCTCCCGGGCCACCTATCCCAAGCAGTACTGGCCCCTGGCCGGCGGCGGCGAGGAAACCCTGCTGCAGCAGACCCAGCTGCGGCTCAGCGGTCTGACGCGGCTGGCGCCGCCGCTGCTGGTCTGCAACGAAGACCACCGCTTCATCGTCGCCGAACAGATGCGCCAGATCGGGGTGGATCCGGCGGCGATCCTGCTGGAGCCGATGGGCCGCAACACCGCTCCGGCGGTGGCGGTGGCGGCCCTGCAGGCCAGCGCCCGCGGCGCCGATCCGCTGCTGCTGGTGCTGGCCGCCGACCACGTGATCCGCGATGCCGAGCGCTTCCGCGCCACGGTGGAGTCGGGCATGGCGGCCGCCGAAGCGGGCCAGTTGGTGACCTTCGGCATCGTGCCCACGGCACCGGAGACCGGCTACGGCTACATCGAAGCCGCCCAGGACCTGCCCAGCCCCGAGGCGACGAGCGCAGGGGGGGGCCGTCTGCAGGCCCCCATGCCGATCGCCCGTTTTGTCGAGAAGCCCGATCGGGCCACCGCCGAGCAGTTCCTGGCCAGCGGCCGCTTCACCTGGAACAGCGGCATGTTCCTGTTCCGCTCCAGCGCCATCCTGGCCGAATTGGAACGCCTGACCCCGGAGGTGGTGAGTGCCTGCCGCTGCGCCCTGGAGCACGACTCCGCCGATCTGGAGTTTCTGCGGCTGGAGCGCGAGGCCTTCGCCAACTGCCCCAGCGTCGCCATTGACGTGGCCGTGATGGAGAAGACCGACCGCGGCGCGGTGCTGCCGCTCGATGCCGGCTGGAGTGATGTGGGCAGCTGGAGTGCCCTGTGGGAAACCGCCGATCAGGACGGCAATGGCAACGTGCTGCGCGGCCGCGTCATCAGTGAGGACAGCCGCAACTGCTACCTGCGCAGCGAGCACCGTCTGGTGGTGGGCCTGGGGGTGGAAGATCTGGTGGTGGTCGAAACCGACGACGTGGTGCTGGTGGCCCGGCGCGACCGCGCCCAGGATGTCAAGACGATCGTCAATCTGCTGGAGCGGGCCGGCGCCCCGGAAAGCAAGGCCCACCGGCGCATCTATCGGCCCTGGGGCTCCTACGACGGCATCACCGAGGGCGATCGCTGGCAGGTGAAGAAGATCATCGTCAACCCAGGAGCTTGCCTGTCCCTGCAGAAGCACCATCACCGCGCCGAGCACTGGATCGTGGTCAAGGGCACCGCTGTGGTCGAAAAGGACGGCGTCGAGGAGCTGGTGGGGGAGAACCAGAGCACCTACATCCCCCTGGGGGCCAGGCACCGCCTCAGCAACCCCGGCAAGATCCCGGTGGAGATGATCGAGGTGCAGAGCGGCGCCTACCTCGGAGAGGACGACATCGTGCGCTTCGAGGATCGCTACGGCCGTAGCGACCGCCTGGCCACGACGCCCGGCTGAAGCCCGCCCCTCACTCCACCGTGACGCTCTTGGCCAGGTTGCGGGGCTGATCCACATCCAGGCCCCGATGGGCGGCGATGTGATAGCTGAGCAGCTGCATCGGAATCACGGTCAGCAGGGGACTGAGCAGTTCGTCCACCTCCGGCACGGGCAGCAACACATCAAACAGCTCCGTATCCGGCCCCAGGGGGGCCACGCCGATCAGCTGGGCATCGCGGGCCTTGGCCTC
The DNA here is from genome assembly GCA_049282435.1 of Cyanobium sp. Taxonomy (GTDB): domain Bacteria; phylum Cyanobacteriota; class Cyanobacteriia; order PCC-6307; family Cyanobiaceae; genus Cyanobium. The sequence goes on from JBAPUA010000219.1 coordinate 5,627, forward strand.
CTGGGCGTTGGAGAGCACCTTGTCGAAGACGCTGCCGGGCACGGCGATCGACACCACCGGCACCCGGGCATCCAGCAGGGCGATCGGCCCGTGCTTCATCTCGCCGGCGGGATAGCCCTCGGCGTGGATGTAGCTGATCTCCTTGAGCTTGAGGGCCCCCTCCATGGCGATCGGGTAGTTGATGCCCCGCCCCAGGAAGATCACGTCCTGGGTGTCGGCGAACAGGTGAGCCAGCTCGGCGCAGCGGCAATCGTGGTCCTCCACCAGGGCTTGCAACAGGGCGGGCACCAGCCGCAGCTGCTCCACCAGCGCCCGCAGCCGCTGCGGATCCGGCCCGCCGGGCCGGTGTCCGCGCCGCTCGGCGAAGGCCACTGCCAGTCCGTAGAAGGCGAGCAATTGGCCGAGGAAGGTCTTGGTGGCCGCCACCCCCACCTCGATGCCGGCGCCGATGTCGAGAATGTGGGGCACGAGTCGGCTGAGGGAGCTCTCCGGCCGGTTGGTGATGCCCAGGCAAAGGGGAGCGAAAGCCGGATCGGCGATCAGCTGGCGCCGCTCCTGTTCCATCAGCAGGGCCGCCAGGGTGTCAGCGGTTTCGCCGGACTGGGTGACGCCGATGGTGAGCATGTGGGGCACCAGCGGCGGCGGCGCATAGCGGAACTCACTGGCATAGAAGACATTGGTGGGAATGCCGGCCAGCTGCTCCAGCAGGTGGGCGCCCACCTGGGCCGCATGGCGGCTGGTGCCGCAGGCCAGGATCTGGATCCGCTCCACTCCCTCGTAGACTGCCTCATCCAGGGGCAGAGCCACCATCGACAGGCCCTCGGAAGAGGGCAGCCCGGGGGCATCGGCCGGGCGTGGCTCCGGCAGATGGCGGGCGACCCAGAGGGCGGCTGTTTCCGGCTGCTCGTGGATCTCCTTGAGCATGAAGTGGCGGAAGCTGCGCTTGTCCGCCACGTGCTCGGTGCCGCTCAGCAGGCTCGGAGCGCGCTGCAGCCGCTGGCCATCGCCGCCATAGAGCTCGATGCCGAGCGGCGTCAGCAGGGCCACCTCACCGTCCTCCAGCGGCAGGATCGTGCGGGTGAAACCGGCCAGGGCCGGCGTGTCACTGGCGCAGAGAAACTCCCCCTCCCCCAGGCCGATCAGCAGCGGCGCCTGACGGCGGGCCACCACCAGGGCGCCGGGCACCTCGGCCCAGAGCACCGCCAGGGCATAGGCTCCGTGCAGCAGGGGCAGCACCTCCTGCACGGCCCGCAGCAGCAGGGCGGCGTCAGCGGCCAGCCCTTCGGCGCGCAGCTGCTGGAGGCGGCGGGCCAGCAGATGGGGGATCACCTCGGTGTCGGTGTCACTGCGAAACGTCACCCCACCGGCCTGGAGCTCTTCTCGCAGGCTGCGGTGGTTTTCGATGATGCCGTTCTGGACCACCGCCAGGCGGCCGCTGCCATCGAGATGGGGGTGGGCGTTGCGCTCCTCCGGCTTGCCGTGGGTGGCCCAGCGGGTGTGGCCGATGCCGCAGTGCCCTGGAGCCCCCTGTTGCTCATAGCGGCCGCTGAGGTTGATGAGCTTGCCTTCGGCCTTGAGGCAGTGGAGACCGTCACGGTCCACCGTGGCGATGCCGGCGGAGTCGTAGCCGCGATATTCGAGCTGACGCAGGCCTTCGAGCAGCTGGGGCGCAGCCTCGCGCGAACCGATCAGGGCAACGATGCCGCACATAGGGACGGTTCAGCGGAGGGAGGCCACAAAAAAGCCCGGCGAGGGCCGGGCCTGAGCTTATGGGAACCGCAGGCCGCGGACACAACCGCGGGCGAGTGAATCCGGAATGTTCAGTAGGACAGGCCCATCGAGCGGCTGGTCTCGTCGCCGAGATAGACGCGGATGCTGAGAAAGTCGGTGGGGCAGGCGGTTTCACAGCGCTTGCAGCCGACGCAATCCTCGGTGCGGGGGGAGGAGGCGATCTGTCCGGCCTTGCAACCGTCCCAGGGCACCATCTCCAGCACATCGAGAGGGCAGGCGCGCACGCATTGGGTGCAGCCGATGCAGGTGTCGTAGATCTTGACGGCGTGGGACATGGTCCTCGTTGGAATGACGGGGTGCGTGAACGCGCACGGCGTGGAGCCCAAGGTACCCAAGGCGGCCGTCAGGTCAGCCAGGACGCCCCCAGCCCGTCACCCTTGTTCATACGTCACGGGCGCTGACGGGCTGGCTGCAGGGGGGCGCAAGGGGGGACCCCTGCAAGGCGGACCCGTAGGATGCGGCCTCTCACAAAGCGGCCATGTCCCAGGAAGCGATCTTCGAGAAAGTGCGCTCGATCGTTGCCGAGCAGCTCAGCGTCGATGCCGGTGAAGTCAAGCCTGAATCCAACTTTCAGAACGATCTCGGCGCTGACTCCCTCGACACCGTCGAGCTGGTGATGGCCCTTGAGGAGGCCTTCGATATCGAGATTCCCGACGAGGCCGCCGAAGGCATTACCACCGTCGGGGATGCCGTCAAGTACATCCTAGAAAAGCAGGCCTGAGGCGCCCATGGTGGAGGGACTCCGCCGCGTCGTCGTCACTGGCCTGGGCGCGGTCACACCGATCGGCAACGATGTCGATACCTACTGGCAGGGCTTGAGCGGAGGGCGCAACGGCGTCGCGCCAATCACCCTGTTCGATGCATCACGCCATGCCTGCCGCTTCGCCGCTGAAGTGAAGGGCTTCGACTCGGCCGGCTGGCTGGAGCCGAAGGAGGCCAAGCGCTGGGACCGTTTTTGTCAATTCGGCGTGGTCGCGGCCAAGCAGGCCGTAGCCGATGCCGGCCTCACCATTGACGTCAGCAACGAGAAGCGGGTGGGCGTCGCCATCGGTTCGGGCGTGGGCGGTCTGTTGATGATGGAAACCCAGGCCCATGTGCTGGCCGACCGCGGTCCCGACCGGGTTAGCCCGTTCTGCGTGCCGATGATGATTCCCAACATGGCCACCGGTCTGGCGGCCATTGCCCTCAGGGCCAAGGGACCCAGCAGCGCCGTGGCCACCGCCTGTGCCGCCGGCTCCAATGCCATCGGCGATGCCTTCCGCCAGATCCAGCTCGGGTTGGCCGATGTGATGGTCTGCGGCGGAGCCGAATCGGCGATCACGCCGCTGGGGGTGGCCGGATTTGCCAGTGCCAAGGCCCTGTCCTTCCGCAACGACGATCCGACCACCGCCAGCCGCCCCTTCGACGCTGAGCGCAACGGCTTCGTGATCGGCGAGGGTGCCGGGGTGATCGTGCTCGAAAGCCTGGAGCACGCCCAGGCCCGGGGGGCCACGATCCTGGCCGAGATCGTCGGCTACGGCACCACCTGCGACGCCCATCACATCACCTCGCCATCTCCCGGTGGGGTCGGTGGAGCCGAAGCGATGCGCCTGGCCCTGATCGACGCCCGTCTCGAGGCGGAGGCCGTCGACTACGTCAACGCCCACGGCACCAGCACCCAGGCCAACGACAGCAATGAGACGGCCGCGATCAAGTCCGCCCTGGGCGACCACGCCTACCGGATTCCGGTCAGCTCCACCAAGTCGATGACCGGTCACCTGCTCGGCGGCAGCGGCGGCATTGAGGCGGTGGCAGCGGTGCTGGCGATAGGCCACAACCTCGTACCGCCTACGATCAACTACAGCAATCCCGATCCGGCCTGTGATCTGGATGTCGTCCCCAACGAGGCCCGGGAACACCGCGTGAACGTGGTGCTCTCCAACTCGTTCGGGTTCGGCGGCCACAACGTCTGCCTCGCCTTCCGTCGGATGACCTGAATCCAGCGCCCTGTGCGCTGATCCAGCCATCCCCTGGAATCCCAGCACCCTTACTCCTAAGCCAAGCCCAGCCATGGTCGTCGCCCCCTCCACGTCCGTCGAAAGCCTTTGCATCAACAGCATCCGCTTCCTGGCGGTCGACGCGATCAACAAGTCGAACTCCGGACACCCGGGGCTGCCGATGGGCTGCGCACCCATGGCCTTCTCCCTCTGGGACAAGGTGCTGAGCCACAACCCCAAGAACCCGAAATGGTTCAATCGGGACCGCTTCGTGCTCTCGGCCGGCCACGGCTGCATGCTGCTCTACGCCCTGCTGCACCTGAGCGGCTACGACAGCGTCACCCTGGAGGACATCAAGCAGTTCCGTCAGTGGGGATCCCGCACACCGGGACACCCCGAAACCTTTGAAACCCCGGGTGTCGAAGTCACCACCGGCCCGCTGGGACAGGGCATCTCCAATGCCGTGGGTCTGGCGATCGCCGAAGCCCACCTGGCCGCCAAGTTCAACCGTCCCGGCGCCACCCTGGTCGATCACTACACCTATGTGCTGATGGGTGACGGCTGCAACCAGGAGGGCGTCGCCAGCGAAGCGGCCTCCCTGGCCGGCCACCTGGGCCTGGGCAAGCTGATCGCCCTCTACGACGACAACCACATCACCATCGACGGCAACACCGGCGTGTCCTTCACCGAGGACGTGATGAAGCGCTACGAGGCCTACGGCTGGCATGTGCAGCACGTGGCCGACGGCAACACCGACGTGGCCGCCATCACCCGGGCGATTGAGGCGGCCAAGGCCGTCACCGACCGGCCCAGCCTGATCAAGGTCACCACCACCATCGGCTACGGCTCCCCCAACAAGGC
>JBAPUA010000220.1:0-4348 GCA_049282435.1 Cyanobium sp.
CCTCGAAAATTGGCCCTGGCGTGGCCTTGGGCTCCATCCACTCCAGTTGCTGCAGTGGGTCTCGCTGGTCAGCCCGCGCGGAACTCGAATTTTTCGAGGCGCCCTTAAGACCGACTGTCGTCAAAGAGCTTGCCGCCAAACACCAAAAAGAAGCCTTCAAACGAAAGCCAAACACGCAGCCCACATCGTTACCCGTGAAAGCAAGCCTATTTTCAAACATTTTACACTTAAACACTGATCGGATCTACTGCCGGCGATGATGCTGACCGCGTGGATCGTGGCTCGAGCCCCGCCTCAAACTACCCCGAAGACGGGGGAGCTTCAGCCGCTGCAGGGATCGTCACCAGCTGCAGTCGTGCGGCCACGTCACCGCGGTTGTTGAGATTGCCATCCCACAGGCGGTTGTAGCCAAGTTCAGCGAAGCTCACATAGGAGCGCAGCATGTCCACCCGAACAGCCACCCCCTCACCACAGATCCGACGCGGATCACTATCCTCCCCGTCCTCTGGCATGAGCTGCACATACACAAACGTCCCCCTTGGGAATGAGGTACAAACGGGTCGGACATCCAGCAGGCGCAGCCGCTGGGATTCAACCAGCTGGGGCCGGGCGAAACGTTCAACCGAGAGGGCGTTGAGGGTGTGGCGCGACACCACGATGGTGGACAGGTTGCGATCGCGCGACGCCGCCAGGGCATCTCGGGCGATGGCGGCAAAGGGAATGCGGGAGTAGATGCGGAGGGTGGGGACGAGGGCCTGCTGCAGGTTCGCCAAGCCCACCGCGATCAGGCAACTCCAGAGCAGAAGCACGAGCGATCGGCGGCGCTCTCTGATCAGGCTTTGCAGGGCAAGGGCCAGGCTGAGCAGCAGGAAAAACTGGGATGGCAGGAAGACCCGGGTGACGGCAAAACCAAACGGGGCACCCACCAGCCAGGTGAGCGCCAGCACCACCACCAGCCGCTGTCGCTCGTCTCCCCCCCTCCACAGCACCACGCCCGCTACGGACACCGCCAGCACCAACAGCAGCCACAGCAGCACGTTGAGAACCAGGGGGTACACCGGTGGATACACCAGGTCGAGCAGGGGCCGACTGGAAAAAAACAGCGTTTTCGCAAGGGCACCCAAATCCAGGCCTCCCGCCGCCGCCGCCCGTGCCGAGGAGGGCCAGGCGACGATCAAGCGCATGAGCGGCTCCCTGAGCACCAGGGCGGCACTCCCTGCCAGGGCGCCCACCACGGCCACCGTCCTGCCACTCCACCAGCCCCGGGCCACCAGCCAGCGGCGACGCAGCAAGATCAGCGCGAGCCAGGTAACCCCCACCACCAACAGGCCAGGCCAATCCACCAGGCCACACAACAGGGCGGTCAGCAGATGCCAGAGCACAGTGCTCCTCCTGTCACCGCCGGGCGTCAGCAAACGGAAAGCGGTCCACAGAAACGCCATGGAGGCCGCGAATAGCAATGCATACATGCGGATATTTGTTGCATAAAAAATATAATTAGGCAGCAGAATTGTGAGGATAAGCACACCCCAGAGTGCCCGGCCACGTCCCAGAAACGACCGGGCAATGTGCCAGCAAAACACAAGCCCGATGCCAAAGATAAACCCATGGATCAGCCGCAACGACAGCTCACTACCTGCGGGGAAAAAGCCGACGATTGGATGCAATGCCAAGTAATAAGTTGGCAGGTGGAATGGATCGGCGGCAAGGATTTCGCCCACTGATTTGGCCGATACGATGAGGGCATAAGCCTCGTCACCCCAAAGATTTAAACCCGCTCCGTAGCTTGTAATAATTACGAGGAAGATGGCCAGCAGGCCCAAAATCTGCGCCATGATCGTTGCGACGGATTCTACTGAGGAATGCTTACATAAAAGGTTGACGTTGCTCACCTTCTCCGCACTGATTCTGCCTGCAGAGAGCCAAGGAAGCTTGCATCATGCATCCAGAGTCCAGAGCCCACACTGTATCAGGAGCCCAGCCGAATTTATCTGAGCATGCTATGCAGACCCTTGAACGACTCACAGGAGTGGATACAGATCATCTCCAGGGTTGCAGGTCCGGCAAAGGCAAGAACAACTGCTCCAAGTGGCGGATCAGATCCGGAGTTGATGGTGATCATGGATTCCCTGGAGCCGGCCCCATGCCACAGAAGTCAGGATGGCATAGGTTTGACAGCTGCACCGAGAAGCTGGACTCGGCCAAATCGATCTTTGCACTGCTTGGCAGGACTTCCTTCTAGCTGATTAGCTACACCATCGATCTCTACGCCTCAACGGGTGCACTCAAGCAAAATACTAACAAGCAAAAGAATAGACCCTGGCTTGACGAATAAACCCGAAGACTTTTGACGTCATTTCAACTATAGCCAGTCAGGCATTTTTGGGTTTATCGGATAAACCTGCAGGGTCCAGCGCGATATCCATGCTGACCATGTGCAAGGAGATCTTAGAAAACAGAAGGGTGAGTCTTCTTGAAATTGTTAGCAGCGGATTCGACGAGAATCCTCTTCGCGCCCATTTGGCAGCATAACGCTTGCCATCACACCTGGCCGCCGAGGGCCAGAACGTTGAACAAAGATCAGCAGGGGGCGGCTCAGGTGTATGGCATTGAAAGCCGATTTCCCACCTGCATCACAGATCACCTGGTTCAAGGCCAGTGTGCTTGGCGATTCGAGCCAAAACATCCTGGGACCAATCTCCTCGCCATCATGGAATGCAAAGACATAGTCCGGATAGTCTGCATGTTCAAGCGTCTTGTGAGACCCTGACTGACGCTTAACTCTCCATCCAATGGACTGCAAGGCTGCCAATACTTTCTTGGCTTTGACTGACAGCCAATTACTCATGCAGAGAGTGGAAGTGAAAACCGGATGCTGACTGGCTCGGATTCGCCATTCTCAAGCCGATCAGCAATAACACGAAGGGCTAAGACTTCAGCCTTTGCCATTGCATCAGCAGAGGAACTTCCATAAGCAAGGACTCCGGGTAGCTCAGGCACCGCTCCGATCCAACGACCGTCTACTTCTTGTTCGCACTCCAACGTGAAATTCATGCTTTCCTCCCAGCTGAATCCACTGTAGCTAGATCCCAGGCTAGAGCGCATCCATTCCTTCCGCCCGGTCAGGCGACCTTCCCAGAGATTCGGCTAACAGCGTTTCGGCGGTCCGCAGAAGCTCCGCGCGCCAGCCTTTTGCCGCATAAAATGTCAATCGCTTGAGATCCCGCAGCGCAACTCTTCATTTGTAGCCAGGCTGGGGGCCACCCTCGCTTTGTCATGGTTTTGTTACGCGGTCCGCATAACATCCCAGGCTTCTGGGCATGTCGGCCGGGCTCCTAACGCTACATGGGTGGTTTCCGTGAACCACCGTAACCCTCATACTCCTTTCCGAGAACCACCGCTAGCAGATCAGTTGAATTCCTGCTACCGCAGCAGTAGACGCAAAAAGTGTTTGGCGCGAACAGTGGATATCGGACCCGGTATCCACTTGTGGCGGTTGGCCCCAGCTCATCGCCTGCAATCCCCAGGCGAACGCCCCCTTCAGAGCTCCTCCGGCCCGTCCGGCTAACCCCGCTGGGTGAGGGCCAGCTGGCGCATGGCCTCCCCTCCGGCCCCGCAGCTGGCCGCCCGGTGCACCAGCACCATCAGCACGGTGGCCGCTAGGGCCTCGAGGCCAGAGGAGAACAGGATGCGGCGGCGATCCACCCACAGCCGGCGGTACCCATCTCCGCCTCGCTGGCGGTGAGGACCCGCTCCATCCGCTGGTTGGCCAGATTCACGATCAGCACCAGGAAGGCCAGGGCTCAGGCCTGAACCTCCTAGGGATGTGCTGAAGAAGCACTATGACCGACAACACCTCGGGAGGAGGCTGCTGAGGCCACGCCAAGGACCTACGGGGCTAACGAGGCAGAGCTGAGGCCCGTAAGTGCGCTGGAACTTACTTGGGAGGTGGAGGAGATTAAATTGCTTTGAAGGCACGTAAAAAACCGTTAGTCACCTGATACCCAATACGGCAAGTGAGCCTTGCCTTTTGGATGATCCACCAACCGTAATGCCTCAAGGCATAAGGTGGGGCCCATGGTTAAATGTTTTTTTAATTTGGGTTGGTCGGCTGGGTTCTTCGGGTGGGGGGGTGGGTTTTCACAAGACCAGGAAGTAAATGTACATTGTGAATAAGTATAATGGCTTGGCTGTTTATTTGTATGCTGTGCCTGTGCCACAGTGGAAGTGGGGGATGGCATGATGGGGTTAGGGGGAGTCAATATATCCCACAGCGATGAAGTGGGGATACCCGAGTGCCAGGGCGGTGGTGCAACACTGTTAGATGGCGAGGTGGGGTTGTATGGGG
>JBAPUA010000221.1:0-25247 GCA_049282435.1 Cyanobium sp.
CGGGTCTGGGGAACCACTGGGACTTGGATTGGTTTCGCAGCCCCAAGCTCCCATGGCTCCCTGCCCACCCAATGGTCTGAGACTCGTTCTGTCGCTTGGCTTTTCGGACTTGTGTCCGTCAGCCAGCCGACAGCCAACCAATGCGCATGAACAACAACATCACTGAACAGCAGGTGCTGAACTCGCAGAAAGGCTGGTGCAATGGCCTGCTGGCGATCAGCAAGGCATACACCGCAGGCGGTTTCGGAGCGGCCGAGGCAACGGCTAGCAAGATCCTCGACCAAGCCTATGGCTATCAGTATGGAGCCGTAGCTTTCAAACCCACGCTGACTCAGCAACCACAGACCTTCCGCGCTACCAAGGTCGGCGCGCTGGCCTATTTCGTAGGCGGTAATCCCAGCTATCCCAACGACAAGGGCTTTGCCATCAAGCCCTGGCAAGCCTGCGCCATCCGCAATCAGGTGATCCAGCTACATGGTGAACTGGCCATCACCATGGGCAATGTTGATCTCACCGACAGCAGCGGCAAGGTAACCACCGTTGACAAGACCTGGGCATTCGTAAGGGAGCCGGACGGGGAAGTCCGCATCGTGCTGCATCACTCCTCGCTTCCCTTCACGGCGAAGTGATCACCTGCAGTTTATGCTGAACCTCCTGGGGCAGGGCTATCCATCTGCTGCCCCTGGCATTCAAAGTTCTCACGTTATGATTCGCGACAACTACCTACCTTACTCCCCCTATTTCGTTCCCAATGCCTTCGTCGCATTGACCGCAGCCAGATTCTAGAGGTACAGACCGATGCAATTAATGGCCTGAGGGCTAACATCATCTTCACCCGTCCCGGCGAGCAGAACTCGTATTCGCAAAAGCTGATGCGGGCGGGTGATGATGAGCGTTAGGCGGAGCCAACTGCGAGCTTATTCTTTGGCGCGGCACCATGGGACCTCGACTCGTAGGGGGGGGGCTGACTTTGGACTCACGGCTCTTGATCGCGGTTCTGGGCTTAGCCCTCCTCGACAGCCTGAATCCGACGCTGTTCGCGGGCGAGCTGTATGTCCTCAGGGGCGCCCACCCCGAGCGTCGTGCATTCGCCTTCATCGCCGGCGTCTTCGTCGTGATGCTCGTCGGTGGATGGCTCCTCGCTGGCGGTTTGACGCGATGGGTGGCAACCCACTTCTCCCGGCTTCCGGACGAGGTCTGGCTTCATGCTCAGGTTGCGCTGGGACTCGGACTGGTGGTCTTTGGTCTTTTCTACCGCGCACCTGCGGATGGGCGGAGGGTGCGCAAGCCTCCAAGTGGCCTGTTCGGTCCGTTCCTTTTCGGGGTGCTGTTGATGTTGAACGAGGTGATGACAGCAGTGCCGTATTTTGCGGCGATTGCGTTGATGAGCGAGGCCTCTTTATCGTCTTCGGAGTGGCTGATCGGGTTGCTGGTCTACAACCTTGTGTTCGTGGTGCCGCTCTTGGCGTTCGTGGCGGCGCATCGTGTGTATCGGGCCCACTTCGATGTTCTCAGTGACCGGATCGACGGCTGGATGCGTCAGTGGGGTCCGCGGGTCCTGCGCTATGGGTCAATCGCATTCGGTGTGCTGCTTCTGGGTGATGCCGCCGTAACTGCCGCGTTCGGTTAGCGCGGCGCGACGAACAAGCGCATCGAGCGGATGCAACGTGATGCAATCGCCTGAGTGCTACCCATGCGCACCACGTTAGGCGGACTGATACGTGAAGACACTCAGAGTTCTCTTGCGACTTTCGCGAGGGTCTGCCACCACCTCTCGTATCCGCTTGCTATCGCAGATTCTCACAACTACTTGCCTGATTGATGGGTCATATGAATTGCCGAATCGTCGCATGTGAGCTCGATGGCGTAGCCAGCATAGTGAGGCGATTAAACGGAATGTGAAGGCCTGCTTGGCGTTTGATGTTTTTCCAGGCAATTTGATCCCTGGCGCCAACAGGCTTTGCTGACAGGAGAACACGAATGCCAGAAGTCATGTCGCAAGCAACGCGAATCAGCTACGTCGATCAGGGCCAAGACGAGCCTGCATTCCTCTTCCTGCCGGGTTGGTGTGGTAGTCGCAGCGTCTTCGATCAACTTGCCGCAACCAGCGCCACAGGCCGGCGCTCCCTTTCTCTCGACTGGCGAGGCCATGGCCAGTCGGAAACGCCACTGGATGATTTCGGATCCGACGATCTGGTTGAGGATGCCCTTTCAGTGATTGCGTCAAGTGGCGCGGCCCGCGTTGTTCCTGTAGCCCTGTCCCATGCCGGTTGGGTTGCCATCGAACTGCGCCGCCGGCTGGGTTCGCGCATCTCCCATCTTGTGTTCCTTGACTGGATCATCCTGGAGGCGCCGCCGCCCTTCCTCGAAGTCCTCCAGTCTCTCCAGGACCCATCCCATTGGCACCAAACGCGGGAGCAACTCTTCGATATGTGGCTCCATGGAATAGACACTCCTGGGCTCGTCCAGTACGTACGCGAAGACATGGGTTCCTATGGATTCGACATGTGGGCTCGTGCTGGCCGTGAAATCAGCGCCGCCTACGCCAAGGCTGGGTCTCCACTTCAGGCGTTGACCCACCTCGCCCCTGCCGTGCCGGTGATGCATTTGTATGCTCAGCCGGAGGATCCTGCCTACCTCGCTGCGCAGCAGGAGTTCGCTGCGAATCATCCTTGGTTCACCGTGTCGAAGTTGGATGCACGCAGCCACTTCCCCACGCTTGAGGTGGCTGATCAGATTGCGGCCGCCATCGAACAGTTTGTTGTCCAAGAGCCTGTTGCTTGAGGCGTTTTCAGCAGAAGACATCAGCATCGCCTAACGTCAAGATCCAGCGCGGCTTTAGCCAAGGATGCCTGGTGAATGCATGGGCTATTGCCCGCCGCTGATCTTGAGTGTTCGACCTGCCCAAGCAGTTCTCACAAGAGTGGCATGTGAGAGCCGACGAGAGATCGGCAATGCGAAGAGATGAATGATAATTTTAACGAGGTAATGCATGCGAAGTTTGGGATCATTCGCCAGCAAGTTGATCAATCATCGCGACTGCTTCTTCTCTACTCGGGGCAGCAAGCTCCCCTCTACCTCCCCGTATCCCCGATCACAAACTGCGCCCAGTCATATCCATTCCGCGCCACGATTTCCGCGATCGTGGCGAGTGTGGCCCCATCCAGCGTTGGTGTTCGCGACAGGACCCAGCCGTAGCGCCGGTCCGGGGTGCCCACCACCGCCCAGCGGTAGTTGTCATCCAGGCCGATCACCCAGTAGTCACCCCAGAACGGTCTCCAGCCCAGGAAGCTCACCAGGCTCACCTTGAGCTTTGCATGGCTGTTCGGGTCGACCACCCTGGCGATGCCGGTGGCTTGATCCACGGAGCCCTTGCGTTTGATGCACTGATTCAGCACGTTGATCCGCCCATCACGGCGCAGGCTGTACTGGGCGATGCTGTGGCGGACGCATTGCTTTTGGAAGCGATTGGGGATCCTGGCGATCTCATACCAGCTGCCGATGTAGCGGCTGAGGGTCACGCTGGTCACCGCCGTGACGCTGCGCTCGCCTCCCCCCGGCGGCTCCGGTTCCGGCGCTGCCAGCACCCCACGCAGCGGTAGGGCCGCCGCGATCAGCAGCGCCAGCACAAACCAGCGTCGCTGCCGCCGCCTGGGGGCCGCCGGCATCGGTCGATGGCCTGGATTCACGGATCGCTCTGGGCTGCCAAGGGCTCGGCGTGGAGCTGCTCCAGTTGCCTGCCAAAGGCTGCCTGGCCTCCCGTCAGATGGGCCTGCCAGCTGCCTGTGGCCTGGCGATCGGCGTGATCGGAGATGTATTTGTACGACCGCCAGGCCACGCCTTCGCGATGGCAGACCGAGGCAATCGCGAACAGTTCCATATCGACCACCTCCACCCCCTGGCTCAGCAGCCAGGGATCCACCGCCGTGACGAACTGGTCACCACTGCCGCACACCACCCCGTCCTGGCCCGATTCCAGGGTGCTCGGCGCCGAGTCCCGGGGTGTCTGGCCGCGCGGCGCCAGGGGTTCGGCGTTCATGTCCACCTGCAGCACCCGGCCCACCTCCACCAGGCCCCTGAGGCGCGGGTTCAGGCCGCCGGCGGTTCCGTAGTTCACCACCAGTTCCGGTTTGCGGTGCTGCAGGGCCCGGGTCAGCGCATAGGCGGCATTGAGCTTGCCGATGCCGGTGATCAGCACGCCGTCCAGCTCCAGCTCCTCATGCAGGGCGCTGACGATCAAAATTGAACCTGGCATTTCACGTTGCTCCGGATCAGGGTGGCGTTGGCCTTGGGTCGTTCGTGCCAGCTGGGTCCGTGCCTCGTCGAGGTTTGGAAGGTCGGGCCCTGCCGCTGCCGCTCACGCTTCTCCCGGCGCCGGCACCACCCCCTTGCTTTCCAGGTAGGCCAGCACCTGGGCCACCGAGTCCTCCAGGCTCTGGCTGCCGGTGTCCACCCGCAGCTCGGGGGCTTCCGGTTCCTCGTAGGGGCTGGAGATGCCGGTGAAGTCCTTGATCGTGCCGGCGCGGGCCTTGGCATAGAGCCCTTTGGTGTCGCGCTCTTCGCACACCCCCAGGTCAGCGGCGCAGTGGATCTCGATGAAGTCTCCCTCCTGCACCAGCGCCCGGGCCCGCTGCCGGTCGGCCCGGAACGGTGAGACAAAGGCGGTGAGCACCACCACGCCGGCATCGAGGAACAGCTTGGCCACCTCGCCGATGCGGCGGATGTTCTCCTCCCGGTCAGCATCGCCGAAGCCCAGGTCGGCGCAGAGGCCATGGCGCACGTTGTCGCCGTCGAGCACATAGCAGCCCAGCCCCTGCTCGAACAGGGCCGAGTTGACGGCATTGGCCAGGGTGCTCTTGCCGGCGCCCGACAGACCGGTGAACCAGAGGATGGCGCTGCGATGGCCGCGCTGGTGGGCCCGGGCGGCGCGGGTCACGGTGGAGTGGTGCCAGACGATGTTGGTGGCCTTGCCGGCTGGGCTGTCGCCGGGTGTGCCGGCGGGGGCCTGGGAGCTGGTCATCGGCGGCCACATGTGCGGGTGTCTCGGGGCCATTGTCCCTGGTGGCCAGCCTTTGCCGCCATGACGGCCAGCCGTCCAGGCCGCTTGAACATGCGGCTCCGCTGGGTCGTGCTCTGCCGCTGGCTGTGGATCCAGTCCGTGACCTGGGGTTCCGCTCTGGCGGGCCCGCTGAGCCTCACCCCCCCGCCTGCTTCGGCCGGAAGCCAGCCGTCTCCAGCGCCGCCAGGGCGGGGGCCAGCTGATCCCCCTGCAGTTCGATCACGCCGTCCTTGAGGGTGCCGCCGGTGCCGGCAGAGGCCTTGAGGGCCTTGAGCAGCGCCTTGGCCTCGGCCTCGCTGATCTCCAGGCCGGTGATCGCGGTCACGAGCTTGCCGCCCTTGCCGGCCTTGGTGCGCTGCACCCGCACCCGCTGCTGGGCCCTGGGAGTGTCGGCCGGCGTCGGTGTGCCGCGCTGCAGGCTCTCCGCCCGGCTGAATTCTTGCCAGCCGCCTCTGTTCGCCATGGCGTCCGTCCTGTTGTTGAGCAATGGGCCTGTGCCGCCATCCTCGGTGGCGATCGCCGGGCGCGGCCGGCAGCCGCCGCAGCCATGGCTCGGAGGGCGCAGTCACTACGCTGAGGAGCCGTTGATCGAGCGCCGCCGGTGACCAGCACCATCCCGCCGATGCCCGCCCTCCAGCCTGCACCCGAAGCGCTGCAGCGCTCGTCCCGGCCCAATGCGCTCGGTCGCTTCGGCCCCTATGGCGGCCAGTACGTGCCGGAGACGCTGATGCCGGCGCTGGCGGAGCTGGAGACGGCGGCGGCCGAGGCCTGGCGAGATCCAGCCTTCACGGAGCGGCTGAACCAGCTGCTGCGCGACTACGTCGGCCGGCCCAGCCCTCTCTATGAAGCTGAGCGGTTGAGCGAGCACTACCGGCGTCCCGAGGGGGGGCCGCGCATCTGGCTGAAGCGCGAGGACCTCAATCACACCGGCGCCCACAAGATCAACAACGCCCTTGGCCAGGCCCTGCTGGCCCTGCGCATGGGCAAGCAGCGGATCATCGCTGAAACCGGTGCCGGCCAGCACGGCGTGGCCACGGCCACGGTCTGCGCCCGCTTCGGCCTGGAGTGTGTGATCTACATGGGCGCCGAGGACATGCGCCGCCAGGCCCTGAACGTGTTCCGCATGCGCCTGCTCGGCGCCACCGTCCAGCCGGTCACCGCCGGCAGCGCCACCCTCAAGGACGCCACCAGCGAAGCGATCCGCGACTGGGTCACCAATGTCGAGAGCACCCACTACATCCTCGGTTCGGTCGCCGGTCCCCACCCCTATCCGATGCTGGTGCGCGATTTCCATGCGGTGATCGGTGAGGAGGCGAAACAGCAGTGCCAGCAGGCCTTCGGCCGCCTTCCCGACGTGCTGGTGGCCTGCGTCGGCGGCGGTTCCAACGCCATGGGCCTGTTCCATCCCTTCGTCGAGGATCTCTCGGTGCGCCTGATCGGCGTCGAGGCCGCCGGCGATGGCGTCGCCACTGGGCGCCACGCGGCCACTATCACCGAAGGCCGGGTGGGGGTGCTGCATGGCGCCATGAGCCTGCTGCTGCAGGACAGCGAGGGCCAGGTGCAGGAGGCCCATTCGATCAGTGCCGGCCTCGACTACCCGGGCGTCGGCCCGGAGCACAGCTATCTCAAGGGCATCGGCCGGGCGGAATACGGCGCCGTCACCGACGACGAGGCGCTCGAGGCCCTGCAGCTTCTCTGCCAGCTCGAAGGCATCATCCCGGCCCTGGAAACGGCCCACGCCTTCGCCTGGCTGGAGAAGCTCTGCCCCACCCTCGCCCCCGGCACCGAGGTGGTGCTCAACCTCTCCGGCCGCGGCGACAAGGATGTCAACACCATGGTCGAGCGGCTGGGGGATCGGCTGGGGGGGTGAGCGCTCAGAAGGGGCTCGATCATGATCACCACTGGCTTCAAGGTGTGGAGCCGGCAATATTGACGGCTCCGATGTCCCGGAGACCGCGCCGATCAGGGCCCCCTGCCCTAAAGCGGATCCTGCTCCCAGGCGAAGCGCGGCAGGCGATGGAGCCCCTCGCGCATGGTGCGGGTCCACACCTCCATCGAGCGGTTCACTTCGTCCGATTCCTTCTCCAGCTTGATGCGCCGGGAGACCCGCAATTCATCGGCGGGGATCAAGGCAATTTCAAACGGAGGCCCCACCGTCAGGTTGGAGCGGCGGGTGATGATCTGCGACACCAGGCAGAGGCGGGCGGCATCCTCCAGGGAGAGGCCCCGATGGCCGATGTAATCGAGCGGTGGCTTGCCATATTTGCTCTCGCCGATCTGCAGAAATGGGGTTTCGGGGGTGGCCATCACCGCATTGCCCTGGGGATAGATCAGATAGAGGCCATGCTTTTCACCGGCGATCTGGCCGCCGAGGATGAAGCTGGCCTCGCCGGTGGCGCCCGCCTCCCGCAGGGAGGTGCTGAACTGCCGCTGTACATCCACACTCAGCTTGCCGATGTAATCGGCCGCCTCGAACAGGTAGCGGGAGGTCAGCAGGGTCGGCGCTGCGCCGGGGGCACCCGCGGCGGCGGTTCCTGGCGAGCGGTCGGAGGAGCAGGCTGGACCGTCGGCCGCCGGTTTCAGGTCGGCCCGTTCCGTCGCCTCTTCATGGTGCCGGTCGATATCGCGGCGGATGCGGTTGAGCACGGCCTGGGTGGTGCCCAGATTGCCGGCCGCCATGATCACGAACAGCCGATCCTCAGCCGGCTGGAACACATGCAGCTTGCTGTAGGTGGAGATGTAGTCCACCCCGGCGTTGGTGCGGGAGTCGGAGGCGAAGACGAGACCCTTCTCGAGCAGGAAGGCGACGCAATAAGTCATAAAAGGAGTCTGGCTTCGGGTTCAGCTCAGCAGTCGCTGCAAAATCGTCGCCACCGAGCGCACGGCCGAGCGGGCGGTGGCATAGGCCATCCGCATCGGCCCCACCAGGGCCACATGGCCGCAGCAGCCATCGGCGCTGGCATAGGCGGCCTGCACCACCGAGCAGGCTTCCAGGGCCTGGTGGGGATGCTCGCGACCGATCCAGATGCTGTCGGAGGGGGCGGGGGAATCCAGCAGGGAGTGGCCGAGCACCTGCTCGGGTTGGTGTTCCACCAGTTGCACCAGAGGCAGCAGGCTGGAGGTGCGGCTGAACTCCGGCTGGCCCAGCAGACCGCCGAGGCCGGCTGCCACCACGCCGTCCAGCTCGGCGGAGCGCAGACGCTCGTGGTGGTCGAGGGCCTGACGCAGCACCGCGCCGCTGCGGCGCAGCTCTTCGGGCAACCGCTCCCAGCTGATCTCGCCGCTCTGGTGGCGCAGGTGATCGTTGGTCCAGCGCTCCAGAATCGGCAGCTGCCGCTCGGCGCCGCTGGGCAACCGCAGGTTGAGACTGGTGGTCAGGGCCGAGCCCTGCACCAGGAACACCAGCAGCCGGTCACTGCTGGCCACCAGCCGGATCGCCTGCAGCTGCGGCCGGCGGCGCTGGGGGCGGGTGATCAGGCTGAGCAGGCCGGTCAGATCGGCCAGGCGGCGGGCCAGATGCAGCAGCAGATCGTCCAGGGCGGCCCACTGCAGGCTCACCCCCGCCAGTTCCCGCTCCAGCTGGCGGGCGGCCGAGCCCGGCTCCGGCAGCAGCTGATCCACGTAGATCCGATAGCCCTGCTGGCTGGGGATGCGGCCGGCGGAGGTGTGGGGCTGGGTGAGCAGGCCCCGCAGCTCCAGGGCGCCCATGGCTGAGCGCACGGTGGCGGGGCTGGCCGGCAGGCCGAAACGCCGCACCAGGGTGCTGCTGCCCACCGGCTCCACCGTGTCGACGTAGTGCCGCACCGTGGCCCTGAGCACATCCTGTTGCCGGCGCGGCAGGGTTTCCAACCCGGTTGCAGAAACGTAAGACCAGGATCGTAGAGATCGGGCTGCCGTCGCGGTGATCCGTCCTCCCAGTCAGGAGCGGAGTCAGTAGCGCGGAATCGAGGCATCGACGGCCACGCTCCAGGCGTCGATGCCCCCCTGGATGTTCCAGACCTGGGGATGGTGGCGTTCCTGGATCAGCCAGCAGCCGAAATGCCAGCTGCGCACCCCGGCATGGCAGAGCACAGCCACGGGTTGCTGTCGATCGATCAGGGAATCAAGCTGGCCGATCCACTCCTGGGAGCGGCTCAGGGGCAGATGCAGCACCGGATGGGTCAGCCGGGCCAGCGCCAGCTCGCTGTCCTCGCGCACATCCACCAGCTGGATCGCCTCGCCGGCCTCCAGTCGGGCCTGCAGGGCGCTGGCGCTGATCGACCGGGGCGTCGCTGAACCCTCTCCGGCAGTGCTGGTGTCGGACATGGAAACCGGGCGGGCGGCAGGATGGTCCCATCCTGCTGTGCGTGCATGAAGGGCCGCCCGTTTCTGGCGGTGGTGCTGGCCGTGGTGCTGCTGTTCTTCAGCCTCGGCCTGGCGGGCTGGTGGCTGATCGGGCAGCGGGGGCCGCTGCAGCTCGCCCATCACGCCCTGACCATTCCCCGGGCGGCCCGCTTCGTGCCGGCCCAGGCTCCCTTGAGCCTCTACTGGTTCAGCGATGGCGAGCAGCCCGTGGCCTACGCCCGGGCCGTGGCACCGGCCCGCCAGCGCCGGCCCGCCGGCGAGGCGATCGCGCGGCTGCGGGATGGCGCCTTCGCCGCCGCCGGCCTCGACTACCACGACGAGCTGTCCCAGTGGCTGGCCCCCGGGATCGCCCTGGTGCTGTTCGATACTCCGGCGGCGGTGTCGCCGCAGGCTGCCGGTAGCGGCCTGCCTGCGGGCGGCTGGCTGCTGGCCCTGCCCAGCCGCGGCGGCGACGGCGGTGCCCGCCGTTTTCTGCAGCGCTTCTGGCAGACCCGCAGCCTGGCCGGCACCGATCTGCAGGTGAGCAGCTATCGCGGCATGGGGTTGATCAGCGGCCGCGGCGCCCTGGTGGGCAGTCGGTCCGTGCCGCTGGCCACCGCCTTGGTGGAGGACGATCTGGTGCTGATCGCCTCCGGCCGCGGCGTGCTGGAGCAGGCCCTGGACGTCTCCCAGATCGATGAACTCAATCAGGCCTCCCAGCCGGGACTGCAGCGGGAGCTGGATCGGCTCGGAGAGGGAGCCGCCCTGCTGCTGGCCAGGCCCCAGGCCCTGGAGCAGTGGCTGGGCTGGCCCCTGCCGGCGGCCGCCGCGCAGCGGCCGACCCAGCTGGTGGCTTCGCTGCGGCCGCAGGGCCGCAGCGTGGTGCTCCATGGCCATCTGCAGCTGCCGGCCCCCGTCAGGGCCATCGCAGCGGCGTCGCCGGCGCTGGCGAACCCAGCGCCGCTCGTGTCGACGCCTGCCGTTTCGGATCCCACGCCCTCAGCAACGACAGCTTCGACGTCCACGGCCCCCACGCCCGAGCTTTCCACGCCCACGGCTTCACCCCCAGCGGCCCCACTGCCAGCCGCTTCACTGCCAGCCGCTTCGCCTGCTCCTTCCCTGGGTGCTGGGGCCCTCGCCGCCGAACCAGACCTGCCAGGAACCCCGCCGCCCGGGCCATCGGCGGCTGACTCGCCCGCTGCCTCTGCCATCGATCGAGCGGCGCTGACGAGCCCTGTGGCCCCGGATCCGACCAGCCCGGCTGCCGCTGCCCCAGTCCCCGTGGCGGCAGAGATCCCCGCTCCGGGCGGCTCGGCATCCACCTCCTTGGCCCCAGCCCCTCTCTCGCTCCAGGCCCGTGAGCCAGGCGCCGCCGAGCCGCTGGCCCCGGCCCCGCTGCGGCCGGCCGATCCCGCCCAACACCAGCAGTTGCTCGCCGGTCTGAGGGGTCAGCTCACCAGCCTGCTGGTGCTGCACGATCCCGCCGCCCAGTTGCAGCAGCCCCTGTGGCGGCCCTTGCTGCAGCGGGCTCTGGCCAGCACCGTCGGCGCCGGTCCGCTCCCAGGCGCGGCCGAGCCTGTCGGCGATGCCGCTGAGACCGTGGCGCCGGCGGGCGACACCGCCCCTGCAGCCGCGCAGAAGCGCCCAGCCGCGGGCAGGCGGGGCCAGGGTTCCGGCGACCGACGTCCCAGCACCGGCGCTCAACGCCCGGCCCCTCGCGAACCATCGGCGGCCGGGCCGATCCCCTTGCTGGTGGCCGAGAGGGCCGCGGGGCCGCTGCTGCTCGCCGCTGGCCCCCGGGGCTGGCAGATGGGCACGGCCAGCGACCAGCCGGCGCCGGAGCTGCTGCAGCCCGCCCTGACGGCAGAGGGCCTGATCCAGGCACCGCTGCAGCTGGGGGATCGATCCCTCCAGGTCTGGACCCGCCTCGAGGCCAGCGGCCAGCGCAGCAGCAGGGCGGGTGCAGCCGGTGAGATCCTGCAGGCACCTCTGGCGGCCTGGCGCCAGGTCAGCGGCCCCCTGGCCCGGTGGGGCCGGAACCTGGCGCTGCTCGATGAACCCGAAGCCGGCCGCGGCAGCCAGGAGCTGCAGGCGGCCCTGGTCGCCCTCGACGAGGCCGAGGCCCCGCTGCAGTGGGCGCTGACCGGCGTGCCGACCCGCGAGCTGCTGCGCTCCTGGGGGCCCTGGCAACTGCTCTCGGCCCTGGCCGGTGGCGGCCTCGATGGCTCGCTGCGGGGCCTGGCGCTGGCGATCGAGCCGGAAGGTCGCACCCTGCATCTGCAGGCCCGTCTCAGCTTCGAGCGCTGATGGCCGCAGGCTGGTTGCGGCCGCTGCGGCGGCATCAGGCTGGTGCTGGTGAACCCTGCCGGAACCCCCATGCCTGCCATCGAACTGCTGTTGCTGCGCCATGGCATTGCGGAGCCGCGCAGTCCGCAGCGCGCCGATCGCACCCGGCCGCTCACGGACAAAGGGCATCAGCGCACCCGGGCGGTGCTGGAGCGCGTCCTGGCCCTGGGCCTGGTGGCGGACCAGATGCTCTCGAGTCCCCTGACCCGGGCCCGGCAGACGGCGGAGATCGCCAGGTCCGTCGGCCTGGCGCCGACCCTGGAACTGAGTGAGACCCTCGAGCCCGGTCACGACTCCCTGCCGCTGCTGGCCGCAACCCTGACCAGCCTGGCCACGGCCGAGACCGGTGGCGACAAGCCGCCGCAGGCCCGGCGCCGCTTGCTGCTGGTGGGGCATGAACCCGACCTGGGGCTGCTGGCCGCCCGCCTGCTCGGGGCCACCCCAGGGGCGATCGAGCTGCGCAAGGCGGGTCTGGCCCTGCTGGCGCTGCCGGCGGGACCCACCCCCGGCAGCGCCAGCCTGCGGCTGCTGCTCAGCCCCCGCAGCCTGCTCGGTTGAGTTGGGGCGCTGGCAGCCTGCGCTACGGCATGGGCTTGACGGTGCCGCGTAGGTTCGCCCCATCGGATCCGATCGCGATGGCGGCAAAAACCACCCCTGAAACCCGCAGCCCTGAAGGCCCTGCCGCCGCCGGTGCAGCCAGCGACACGGAGGCCGTATCAGCCTCGGCGTTGGCCTCCCAGCCCGCCAGCGCTCCAGCTGTGCCTGTGTTTCGCCCAGGCCTGGAGGGGGTGCCGGCCACCCAGTCGGCGATCTGCGACATCGACGGCAGCCGTGGCGTGCTCACCTACCGCGGCTATCCGGTCAACCAGCTGGCCTCCCACAGCAGCTTCCTGGAAACGGTCTATCTCTTGATCTGGGGGGAGCTGCCGACGATCTTCCAGCTGCGCGATTTCGAGCAGGAGGTGCAGATGCACCGGCGGGTGAGCTTCCGCATCCGCGACATGATGAAGTGCTTCCCGGCCAGCGGCCATCCGATGGACGCGCTCCAGGCCAGTGCCGCCTCGCTGGGGCTGTTCTACTCCCGCCGCGCCCTCTACGACCCGCAGTACATCACCGAGGCGGTGGTGCGGCTGATCGCCAAGATCCCGACGATGGTGGCGGCCTTCCAGCTGATCCGCAAAGGTCAGGATCCGATCCAGCCCCGCGACGATCTGGCCTACTCGGCCAACTTTTTGTACATGCTCACCGAGCGGGAGCCCGATCCCCTGGCGGCTCGCATCTTCGATGCCTGCCTGATCCTGCACGCCGAGCACAGCCTCAACGCCAGCACCTTCAGCGCCCGCGTCACCGCCAGCACCCTCACCGATCCCTACGCCGTGGTGGCCTCGGCGGTGGGCACCCTGGCCGGGCCCCTGCACGGTGGCGCCAACGAGGATGTACTCGACATGCTCGACGAGATCGGCTCGGTGGATCAGGTGGAGACCTGGCTGGACCGGGCCATCGCCGAGAAGCGCAAGATCATGGGCTTCGGCCATCGCGAGTACCGGGTCAAGGATCCGCGGGCGGTGATCCTGCAGGGTCTGGCCGAGGACCTGTTCCTGCGTTTCGGCCATGACAGCATGTACGACGTGGCCCGGCGCCTGGAGGCGGTGGCGGCCGAGCGGCTGGGGCCGAAGGGCATCTTCCCCAACGTCGACTTCTATTCCGGGCTCGTCTATCGCAAGCTCGGCATCCCGCGCGACCTGTTCACGCCGATCTTTGCCATCGCCCGCACCGCCGGCTGGCTGGCCCATTGGCGTGAACAGCTGGGGGCCAATCGCATCTATCGTCCGACCCAGATTTACACCGGTTCCCTGGAGAGGCCCTGGCTGCCCCTACAGGGTCGACCGACTCCCTCCTAAGGTCCACCAACCTCTTTTGCCCGCATGGAGACGACCGCCCTCGTGAGTTCAGGTCTCGATCTGCAGGCCAGCTTCACCGATGCCCTGCAGGGGCTGGGTCTGAGCGCCAGCGCCGCCCGGCTGCTCTGGCTGCCGCTGCCGATGCTCACCGTGTTGGTGGCCGCCGTGGTCGGCGTTCTGGTCAACGTCTGGCTGGAGCGCAAGATCTCCGCCGCCGTCCAGCAGCGCATCGGCCCGGAATACGCCGGCCCCTTGGGGGTGCTGCAGCCGATGGCCGATGGCCTCAAGCTCGTCTTCAAGGAAGACATCATCCCGGCCCGCGCCGATGGCCTGCTGTTCACCCTCGGGCCGGTGCTGGTGCTGGTGCCGGTGATCCTCTCCTGGCTGGTGGTGCCCTTCGGCCAGAACCTGCTGATCAGCAACGTCGGGGTCGGCATTTTTCTGTGGATCTCGCTCAGCAGCATCCAGCCGATCGGCCTGCTGATGAGCGGCTATTCCAGCAACAACAAGTACTCCCTGCTCGGCGGCCTGCGGGCAGCGGCCCAGTCGATCAGCTACGAGATCCCCCTGGCCCTGGCGGTGTTGGCGGTGGTGATGATGAGCAACTCCCTCAGCACGGTCGACATCGTCGATCAGCAGAACGGCGCCGGCATCCTCAGCTGGAACATCTGGCGCCAGCCGGTGGGCTTCGTCATCTTCTGGATCTGTGCCCTGGCCGAGTGTGAGCGTCTCCCCTTCGACCTTCCCGAAGCCGAAGAGGAGCTGGTGGCCGGCTACCAGACCGAGTACTCGGGCATGAAGTTCGCCCTCTTCTATCTGGGCAGCTACATCAATCTCGTGCTCTCAGCCCTGCTGGTGTCGGTGCTGTACCTCGGTGGCTGGGGCTTCCCGGTGCCGGTGGAATGGCTGGCTGGCTGGCTGGGTCAGTCCCTGGATTCGCCCGTGGTGCAGGTGATCACCGCCACCACCGGCATCGTCATGACCGTGCTCAAGGCCTACCTGCTGGTGTTCTTCGCGATCCTGCTGCGCTGGACCGTACCCCGGGTGCGCATCGACCAGCTGCTCGATCTCGGCTGGAAGTTCCTGCTGCCGATCGCCCTGGTCAACCTGCTGGTCACCGCCGCCCTCAAGCTGGCCTTCCCGATGGCCTTCGGCGGCTGAGCGGGTTCGTCAGCTCCGGGCTTTGCCCGTCAAGATGGTCCGGGCGCCGTTCGCCGGATCCGCCCCTTTCCCCAACCAGCACCATGTTCGGGTTCCTCAAGAAAGTCGGTGACTACACCAAGGAAGCGGTCAGCGCCGCCCAGTACCTGGGCCAGGGCCTGGCGGTCACGTTCGACCATCTCAAGCGACGGCCGATCACGGTTCAGTATCCCTACGAGAAGCTGATCCCTTCGGAGCGCTACCGGGGCCGCATCCACTACGAGTTCGACAAGTGCATCGCCTGTGAGGTGTGTGTGCGGGTCTGCCCGATCAACCTGCCGGTGGTCGACTGGGTGATGAACAAGGCCACCAAGAAGAAGGAACTGCGCAATTACTCGATTGATTTCGGGGTGTGCATCTTCTGCGGTAACTGCGTGGAGTACTGCCCCACCAACTGCCTGTCGATGACCGAGGAGTACGAGCTGGCCGCCTTTGACCGGCACAGCCTCAACTACGACAACGTCGCCCTCGGCCGCCTGCCGACCAGCGTCACCAGTGATCCGGCGGTGTTCGCCCTGCGGGAGCTGGCCTATCTGCCCAAGGGTGAGATGGACCCCCATGGGGTGCCCGCCGATGCTCCCCGGGCTGGCCAGCTGCCCGAGCAGGTGCTGGCGACCCTGGCCGCCGCCAACCCAGCCGCGACGGCGACCGTTCAAACTGCCAGCAAGCCAGCGGCCGCCAAGCCCGCCGCGGCCGACCAAGGAGCCCAGCCCTGATGACGATCGCGTCCTCCATCCAGCAGATCTGCTTTCTGACCCTTGCCGCCATCGTGGTGCTCGGGGCACTCGGCGTGGTGCTGCTGCCGAACATCGTCTATTCCGCCTTCCTGCTGGGCGGTGTGTTTCTGGGCATGGCCGGCCTTTATCTGCTGCTCAACGCCAGCTTTGTGGCCGCAGCCCAGATTCTGGTCTATGTGGGTGCGGTGAACGTGCTGATCCTGTTCGCGATCATGCTCGTCAATAAAAAGGAAAATCTGGCGGCGATTCCGGGGCTACTGCTGCGGCGGCTGCTCTCCGGCGCGGTCTGCGCCGGGCTGTTCGTGCTGCTGCTGCGGGTGGCCTTCACCACCCACTGGGCTCTGCCCGGGCCGCTGCCGGTGGGGGAGGAGGCGACGATCCGCATCGGCGAACACCTCTTCAGTGACTACCTGCTGCCCTTCGAGCTGGCTTCGGTGCTGTTGCTGATGGCGATGATCGGCGCCATCGTGCTGGCCCGCCGCGATGTCTATAGCAGTGATGTGATCACGGGCGAACCTGTCGATCAGGGTCTGATCGAGAAAACCCGCACTCCCCTGCTGATTGATCCCTCTGCCACGGCTGCTTCCGCCGTCGCTGGCGGCCAACCCCTGCTGGAAACCACCCCATGAGCGCCGATCCCCGGGCCGCAGCCGAGGCCGTATCGATCACCTTCGGCTCGACGATTCCCCTGCAGGCCTACCTGGCCGTGGCCGCCCTGCTGTTCTGCACGGGGGTCTGGGGTCTGATCAACAGCCGCAATGCCGTGCGGGTGCTGATGAGCATTGAGCTGATGCTGAATGCGGTCAACCTCAACCTGATGGCCTTCTCCGATTTTCTCGATGGCCAGCTGATCCGCGGCCAGGTGTTCGCCATTTTCGTGATCACCGTGGCCGCTGCCGAGGCGGCTGTGGGTCTGGCGATCCTGTTGTCTCTGTATCGAAATCGCGAAACGGTCGACATGGAGCGCTTCAACCTGCTGCGCTGGTAGGCAGGCTGGGGTTTGATGCCCCTGCGGCCGATGCGGCTAGAACGGATCTGGTTGATTGTGCGCAGCGGCAGTCAGGCGGCCCAGCGCCAGGCCCGCCGCTGCGCCGAGGATCTGGAGTTCCAGGGGGCGAAGGTCACGGTGGCGGCCTGCGGACTGGCGACCAATCCCTTCCCCGGCCTGCTGGCCACGGAGGCCGAACTTCCCGATCTGGCCCTGGTGCTGGGCGGCGATGGCACCGTGTTGGGGGCGGCGCGCCATCTGGCCCGGTTCGAGGTACCGATCCTCAGCTTCAACATCGGCGGCCATCTGGGCTTTCTCACCCATGATCGGGCCCTGCTGCGGCTCGATGGCGACGACACCCTCTGGCAGCGCCTGCGGGACGATCGCTTCGCCCTGGAGCGGCGCATGATGCTGGAGGCCAGGATCGACCGCGGCGATGGCGTGTCCCAGCCCGGTGATGGTGGCCGCGACGACGAGGGCGCCAGCGCCGATGTGGCGGCGGAGGGGCCCCATGGCGCCCTCAATGATTTCTATTTCCGCCCCTGCCTCGATGAGGTCTCACCCACCTGTGTGCTGGAGCTCGACATCGACGGCGAAGTGGTGGATCAGTACCGCGGCGACGGCCTGATCATCGCCACTCCCACCGGCTCCACGGGCTACGCGATGGCAGCGGGCGGGCCGATTCTCCATCCCGGCATCGAGGCGATTGTGGTCAATCCGATCTGTCCGATGAGCCTGTCCAGCCGGGCTGTGGTGGTGCCGCCCCGCTCGCGCCTCACGGTCTGGCCCCTGGGGGAGAGCAGCCGGCGTGTGAAGCTCTGGAAAGATGGCGCCCATGCCACGGTGCTGGAGCCGGGAGATCGCTGTGTCGTGCAGCGCGGCCCCCATCCGGCCCTGATGGTGCTGCTGGAGCAGAGCCCCTCCTACTACCGCACCCTGACCCGCAAGCTGCACTGGGCGGGCAGCCTCACCGGTGTGGAGCCCTCCCATAACTGAAACCGGCGCCAGGCGCGCTGAGGGGCGACCGGCCCTGCTGGCGAGCGATCCTGAATCACCCTGAGCGCGGGCCAGGACCCTGGGGCGGCCAGAGGCGATTGGCCGTGCAGGGGGCGGGAACCAATGACGCAGGATGCACCATTTCAGGGATTTGGTGCATACTTGCCATAGAAGCGAAGCGTGCCAACGCTCCAGCGCCATATCTATGCTCACTTTTTTGCGTCTATGGATATCGGCCTCAGTTCCCGGGAACGCTCCGTCGTGCAGCTGGCCCGCCGCAAGCGCCTTTGCCCAAAAAACCGGGTGATGTGGGTGATGCCCTGGTGGTTGGTGGTCCTTCTGGCGCTGGCGCTGATGACCCACTCCTATGGCCTGTCGCTGCTGCTGGTGCCGCTGCTGGCTGCCTGGCAACGGCACCGCATCCGCCAGCAGATCTCCGACTGGGCCCTGGATCTGCGCCATCTCTGAAGCCCCAGACCGTTCAGAATCACTGGGCCCCTGCTGACGAGATCCCCTTGGCCCTTGAGATCGAACGCCGTTTTCTGGTGGTGGGACCGGGCTGGCGCTCCCATGTCCGCTGGCAGGCCTCCCTGCAGCAGGGGTATCTGCTGCAGGGAGCCGATGGCCTGACCGTGCGGGTGCGAATCCGGGAGGCCCTGACCAAAGACGCGGCGATGGCCTGGCTCACCCTCAAGGCCGCGCCGTCCCGGACCGGCGCCGCAGCCGATGACCGCCCGGGCCTGGCCCTGAGCCGTCTGGAGTTCGAGTACGCCATTCCCCTCGACGACGCCCAGGCCCTGCTGGCGCTGGCCCCCCACCGGCTGTGCAAGTGCCGCTATGGCCTGGATCTGGCTGGCGGCGACTGGGTGCTGGATGTCTTCGAAGCGGACAATGCGCCCCTGGTGGTGGCGGAGGTCGAGCTGGACGATCCCGAACAGCCGGTGATCCCGCCGTCCTGGTGCGGCCTGGAGCTCACCGGTCGCCATGAGCTGAGCAATGCGGCCCTGGCGGCAAGGCCCCTGGCGCTCTGGAGTGAATCCGAGCGGCAACAACTGCTGGCAGCCTGAGTCGCTCGGCGGCGCTGGATCTCTGACGAGGGCTCGGCCCACGGCGCTGCAGCGGCAAGGTCTGCAGCCGAGCTGTCGGCTTGGAGGGTCCGGGAGTCTTCGGCCGGGTGGGCCGCTGAGCTCGGAAACCGGGCTCAGCCCGCCGAGCGTTGGCTGTCTGGACCTTCCAACGAGCAGCAGTTGAAGCCGTCCCGGCAGATCTTGCCATTGTCCATCGCCCAGTTGAGCAGGGCCACCCGGTTCTTGGCGCCGGTCTTGGTGAAGATGTTGCTGACGTGGTTGTCGACGGTGCGTTTGCTGATCATCAGCTGGCCGGCGATTTCCTGATTGGTCAGGCCGGTGGCCACCAGCTCGATGATCTCCACTTCCCGCTCCGAGAGGTCGTGGCGCTGCTGCTGCTGCGACGCAGGCACCGCGGCGCCGAGGCGGGTTGCCGGAGGTCGATCGGGAAGGCCGCGCTCAGGCATGGACGCACAGCAGATCCATCACTGTAGGCAGGTTGCTGCTGCATGATGAGGCCACCAACGGGGGTGGCTTTGCTACTGAGAGAGGCCCTGGCCAGGGGAGAGTTCGCACTGACGGCCGAAGTGACCCCTCCCAGGGGCGCCGATCCGAGCCGCACCCTGGCTGCGGCAGCGTGCCTGAAGGGTCTGGTGCATGCGA
Source organism: Cyanobium sp. (assembly GCA_049282435.1). Taxonomy (GTDB): domain Bacteria; phylum Cyanobacteriota; class Cyanobacteriia; order PCC-6307; family Cyanobiaceae; genus Cyanobium. The sequence continues at coordinate 19,281 of JBAPUA010000221.1, forward strand.
TCAACGTCACCGATGGTAGCCGGGCGGTGATGCGCATGAGCAGTTTGGCGGTCTGCCGACTGCTGTTGGAGCAGGGGGTCGAGCCGGTGCTGCAGATGACCTGCCGGGATCGCAATCGCCTGGCGTTGCAGGCGGATCTGCTGGGGGGGCATGCCCTGGGACTCCGCAATCTGCTCTGCCTGACGGGCGATCCGCTCAAGGCGGGCGATCAGCCCGGCAGCCGGCCCGTCAACGAGCTGGAGGCGGTGCGGCTGCTGCAGCTGGTGCACCGCTTCAATGCCGGCCAGGATCCGGTGCGGGGGCAGCTGCCCGATGGCGGCACCGACTGGTTCGCCGGCGCGGCCGCCGATCCCCAGTCGGCCAGCTGGAGCGGACTGGTGTCGAGGGTGCGCCGCAAGCAGGCGGCCGGCGCCCGCTTTCTGCAGACCCAGATGGTGATGGATGTCGAGGCGCTGAAGCGTTTCGTGCAGGAGCTCACCGGTCCCCTGAATCTGCCGGTGCTGGCGGGGGTGTTCCTGCTCAAATCGGCCAGGAACGCCGCTTTCATCAATCGGGTGGTGCCTGGCGCCAAGATCCCCCAGAGCATCATCGACCGCTTGGCAGGCTCTGCTGATCCTGCCGGTGAAGGGATCGCCATCGCCGCCGAACAGGTCGCCAGCTACCGTGGCATTGCCCAGGGCGTGCACCTGATGGCGATCAAGTCCGAGGAGCGGATTCCGGAGATTCTGCGGCTGGCGGGAGTGGGCCCCGTGCCGGAGAGGGCCCGTGGCATCGGCCCTGAGCTGGTGGCGCCGGGGACGTATAGCTGACGAATGAACCGTTCCGCGACACCTGAGTCCCAGGGGGTACGCGCAAATGCGCATCAGAGTGCAGCGGAGATGCGTCTAGTTGAGTTAATATTTTAAAGTGTACTTGATTTTAGTCATGTTTTCACTTAAGCCCCCCTCTGGTATTAAGGGGCCTCTTGTCGCTGGGGCTGTGCTTTTAGGGTGCATGGTCAGCGCGCCTAGCGAATCAAAGGCAGCATGCGTGGCATCAAATGTTGCAGGAAACAACAACTGCGCGTTCTTTAATCCGCTTACGCCTTCATTCGCTATTCAACAGTTTGACACGACCAACCTTTCCGTTAATCAATACATACAGTTCGGATTTTCAGTAAAAGATGTTGCGGCACCAGTAACTTTTACTGATGTTGCCTATCAGTTTTCAAGTTCAACCCCATGGATCACCCTCGGGATTGGATCGATGACTGCATCCGACCCCACAATCGCTTGGTCTCAGATCGTCACCAGTTCCCAAGTCGCCCCCGGTCTTAGGCTTAAATACACAATCCCTGCTGGCATGAATTATGGTTCACTGGTTCAATCAACCTTGATTACGAACGGAAACGGCGCTACTGTAAACGGCCATTTGGTGGGCGGCTCCAGCTACAACTCCATGAACTATTACGCTGAGGAAAATCGTTCCTCCGTTGCCGTTCCTGGTCCTCTGCCAGTCTTCGGGGCGATCAGCGCGTTTGCTATGTCCCGTCGCCTGCGCCGGCGCATCAAGCAGGCGTAAGTTCGGAGGGATCTAGCGGTCAAGGCATTCCGCACATCTTTAAATCGGCACTGTGAGATTCCACGTCTTACAGTGCTTTTTTATGACTTGCCATCAAGTAACCCATCATTGTGTCATCCGCTCAATCGTCTTGAGCTGTTTCGCCTCTTGTGGTGCCAGCTCCAGCCGACATCATTTTGAATGGAATGTCCTTCGCAAGACCTTTGAGCTGGAGCGTGGACCTAGCGGATGTTGTTGCACATAGCCCGCTCCGAACCAAAAGCCCGCACTCGCGCTCTAGGCCAATGTCCCAAAGGGGCTCAGGTCGATCTCGCCTGGACCACCCTTCAGGCATGCCTGGGATTCGAGATCGATTGCTATTCAATAAATCTGAGCGAGTTGGCAAGTCGAAATCCGCCCACTTCGATCTCCATTCGATTCCGGATTGAATCTCCTCTGCGGGGGAACGTTCCCAAGTTCTGTTCAGGGAACTTGGGGCACCACGCTCTTGGCGGATGGTATGGCTTGTGGTGGTGGTTGAATTTTCTGCAACCAGACCGAATCTTGAGCGAGTGATTTGAGGCTGAAAAGACGACCAGCGCGCTGCTAAATTATTAATAGATGCCGAAAAGCTTAGAATAGCTGATACGTGTTTAAGTTATTTTCTCAAGGAAAGCATAGATTTTGCTCAGCTTGCGATTGTTTGAAATGGCAACAAAGCCAATGGCGTAAAGCAAGCATGATGGCAGATCGCGCATCCAGTTTTTTAGGGTGTCAAACCAGCGCAAGCGATCAGCCTCGCGGAGTTGGGTCTCCAGCGCTTGAGCCTGAGGCCGCAGCTCGGCCGCAAGCTTGCTTCGAATCTCTTGAACAGAGCCTTGAATGTTGCCGTTGAGTTGCTGGGGTGCACCCGGCAGCCGTGCTATGGCGCTCCTCAGAGCGAACTCGTCATCAGCGGTTTCAATGGCTTTAATCGTATTGATCAGATTTCGCAGGTCTCGTTGCTCATTTCTTGAGGTATGGGCAAGATTTCTGATTGAAGCATTGACCTGTAGTGGGATGAGCAGCAGAAAGCCAATGGCAATCCATGGTGCCAAGCGGCTGACAATGGAAAGACGGTTTCGAAGAACATGGTCTGTTGGCGCAAACTTGCGGGCGACGAGCAACAATCCTGTTCCCACAAGCGGGAAGCCTGCGCTATTTTGAATTGCTTTGGCGGTTCGTAACTGCCATTCCGAATCCATGAATGCAATCGGCAGGCTGATTGGGAGCACGCTGAGCAAGTAAATGCCCACCAAAATTTGACCAACTATCCCCAGAAACTTCGCCGAATTCGGGGGCGCATTGTAATCGTAAAGTGACTTTCTGGGAAGAAGCTGGAACATGTTTATGGATATGAAGTGATCTTTGGAAGTACCTCCCCCGATGGATCCACCTAAGACGGCTGATTGTCGTATTGGGACAAATTCCCAAGGGAGATGCCAGGCCCTCGGAATCTGATGCTCGTGAGTCCTGATCAATCGTGTTGACGATGGTGGATGCCACTCTGCGAACTCAGCACCAACTTACTGCCCGGTCGCTCTGCCATAGCCTTCTGCGGATGGGTTGGCTGTGTTTTGGCGGCCGATGCCGGGATCAGTCACAGGCGCGTGAGGCCTCGGGCAGGTGTGACTGGAATGGCATCGGAGTCGAGCTGGAACCGCCTTGGACAAGCTTTGCCACCCAGCGCACGTGGGGCACCGGGTCAGGCCTGAATCTATGGACTCAGCGCCAACTCGCTCCCCAGCAGTTCCGCCATCGCTTTCTGCTGCGGTGAGGGGAAGGCCACGTCCTGGCGGCGCACGTCGGTGATCAGCCAATCGAGCGAGGCTTCCTGCAGGTCGAAATGGTCGCCGTTGCGGTCGACGCAGTAGCGGCCGTAGACCAACTTCTCGACCAGGCGCACGCCGGCACCAATGCGCGAATAATCGAAGATGATCGAATTGTCGATCGTGGCGCCGCTGCAGATGTGGCAGCTGGGGCCGATCATGGCTGGGCCGATGATCGTGGCGCCATCTTCGATGCGGGTCATGCCGCCCACATAGACCGGTCCTTCCACCGTGATCTTGTCCCAGTTGGCGGCCACATTCAGGCCGGTGTAGATGCCAGGCCGCACCTGTTTACCGGGGATCTGCACCTGGCGCACCTCCCCCAGCAACACACTGCGGATTGCCTGCCAATAATCCGGCACCTTGCCGATGTCCACCCACTCGAACTCCATCGGCAGCGCATAGAACGGTGCCTGGGCCGCCACCAGCTTGGGGAACAGATCAGAGCCGATGTCGAACGGTTCACCGCTGGGGATGAAATCCAGGACTTCGGGCTCAAAAATGTAGATGCCCGTGTTGATCATGTCGCTGGCGGCCTCGTCCACCGCCGGTTTCTCCTGGAACGACAGCACTCTCCCTTCTGGATCGGTGACGACGACGCCGTAGCTGCTGACCTGCTCCCTCGGCACCCGCTTGGTGATCATGCTGGCCATGGCGCCTATCTGCTTGTGGCGCTTGACCGCCTCGGTGAGATCGAGATCGATCAGGGCATCACCGCAGAGCACTACGAAGGTGTCGTCGAAGAACGGCTGGAAGTCCTGGATGCGCTTGAGGCCACCGGCCGATCCGAGGGCATCGCCGATCAGTTGGCCATCTTCGATGCGACCCTCAAAGCTGTAGGCGATCTGCACGCCGAAGCGCTGGCCGTCGCGGAAGTAGTTCTCAATCTCCTCCGCCAGATGGGAGACATTGACCATGATCTCATCGAAGCCATGCTGGCGCAGAAGCTCCAGCAAAAACTCCATCACCGGTTTCTGCAGAATCGGGATCATCGGTTTGGGCGTGGTGTGCGTGATCGGTCGCACCCTTGTTCCCTTACCGGCCGCCAGAATCATCGCCTTCATTGACGTCGGCTACTGCAATCAAGCATTCAGCCTAGGCAATGGCCTCAGGCTGCCAGCGGCTCGCGAGCCGGCCCCCCATCTGACCCGTCCCCACCAGCGCTGGTGCCGCTGGTGACAGACAGGGGGAGCGCCAGCAACTCGCTTTGTTCCTGCAGGCGCTTCAGGCTCAGGGGGGTGTACAGCCCGCCAGGCTGGTCCAGCTCCACCTTCCCCTGGGAGCAGAGGAACAGCAGCGCCCAGAACACCCCCACCCGGTCCAGGTCCAGATCCTCCTCGGCGCCAGCCTGCTGCACCGCCTGCCCCCAGGCCGCCACCAGCTCGTCAAAGCCGATCCAGCGACTGCTGTCCGTCCAGGTCTGCAGGAAGCGGCTGAGGCCGGCGGTGGTTTCCGGCAGTTTCTCGCGGTGGGCCAGGGCCGCCACCTGGGCCATGGCGGCCCGGTCGCTGTAGCGCCGCGGCCGGGGCTTCTGGCGCGCGCGGCCCTCGTCCGCCTCCAGCCGTTCGGCGATGTCTTCGAGCTGGCTGATCAGTTCCCCCAGGGTCACCGGCCGCTGCAGTGGCGGCGGCGCCACCAGGCGCCGCTGCAGATGGCGCTCCGGTCGGGCCGGCAGGCTGAAGCCCCCCGCCCCCGGCCAGTCTGCATCGGGGTCGTCGAAATCCGAGGCCTCCTGCACGATCGCTTCGCTGGGGAAGGTGGCCGCCTCCAGCACCTCCGCCTTCAGCCCCACCAGCACCGAGGCCGCCAGGAAGGCCTCGCTGCTTTCAGCCAGATCCTGCTCATAGCTGCCCCGGTGCAGGGTGGCCAGCCTGGGTGCCTCGATCCGTTGCCGCAGCTGATCGAGAAAGCCGTCGATCACGGCGATCACATCCACATCCCAGGGATCGATCTCGCCCCGCTCGGCCGCATCCTGCAGCAGGCGGATTGCCAACCTGGCTCCCGCTTCAGCCACCCTGCGCCCCGCCAGGACAGGTCGCAACCGCGTTCGGGGGAAAGGCCTGCAAGGCGGCGAACGTGAGAATGATCGGCATGGCCCTCAAGTTAACGAGTGCTCCACGGCCTGGCCAGTCAGGGGCGGCATCCAGGGACATCGGAGCGGTTGGGGCGGCTCTCGATGCGGCGCCGTCTCCCTGGCCTCCAGGCGGACCTGGCCCGAACCTGTCAGCCGATCGCCGGACTGGGCCGGGAAGCCGCGGCTGGTCCGATCGCCACCGCTGAGGGCGGAACCGGCAAGGCCTCTGCCGCCACCTGCCAGCCCCTCCGGCGCGGGGTGGAGACCTGTCGATCAGCTCCGCCTTGGCTCCAGGTCTTGCTCGGCCATGCGCTCCAGCCCGGTTAGGTGGATCAGCCCGGTTGCACGGTTCAGCTCAGCTCAGCCCAGCCCAGCGCAACAGTTCAGCTCAGCCCAGCGCAACAGCTCAGCCAACAGCTCGGCCGCCAAAGAAATCCGAGGCCCAGGGTTGCGCTTCGATGCACGATCTGCGAACTCGCTGCTCCG
>JBAPUA010000222.1:0-26262 GCA_049282435.1 Cyanobium sp.
GCTGCCCTCAACGGCCCTTGAAGCCGCTCATCTCGGCGAGTTTGGCCAGGGGCTTGACGCCGGAGTCGACCTTGCCGTTGATCTCCCAGGAGGGATAGCCATCCACCTTCTTGGCGGTGCAGAGGGCCGTCTGGCTGTTGTGCCCATCCGGGGCGCATTCGATGATCGTGAGCTTCTCGGTGGCCTGCTTACCGAACAGTTCCTTCTGCTCGTGGCAGTGGGGACACCAGTAAGCGGTGTACATCCTGGCGCCCACCTTGGTGAGGTGTTCGGCCAGGGCGAGGCTGGCCGGGGTGCTGGCGGTGGTGACCGGAATCGACATCCCCTTGCCGACCGATCCCGCCGGACGACCGACGACCGTGGACCAGCCCAGCCCCAGGACCGTGATCAGCAGAGCCAGCAACACGCCGCGGAAAATCAGCTGCCCCCGGTCTGCCCATTCATTGCCGATCAGACTGAGCACCAGCAACGAGACGCTCAACAGCGCTGACAACACACAGAAGGGGCAGAAAGCCTGGATGCGAAAGACCATCAGGCCCATCAGCAGCAGGCTGAACACCGCCATGCCGGTACTGACCAGAAACAGCCCCCACCAACTGCGCTCGTTCAGGACGCTGCTGTTTTCGCCCTTGAACACCAGGGGCACCAGGGCCAGCAGCAGCACCGCCAGATAGGCCAGACAACCGAACAGCGACAGGGGCTGACCGAACAGCGAACCCCAGGCGCTGTTGAGCACCTTGTCGCAGTCGCCGCCGCCACCGGGGCAGAGCAGCGGGCCGAGCAGGCCCCAGCGCTTGAGGGTGATCGAACCCGTATCGAGGGCACCGATCGTGGCGAGCACAGCCATCACGATCCGCACCCAACGCCGGCCCGGCTCGGCCCGGCGGCGACTGTTGAGGCGATCGGCCAGACGGGTGGAGGTCACAGGCACGGGCAGAACTGGCTGGATTCTCGCAGTCGCCACGAAGTCGCGCCGCAGGTTGCATAGGGTGGTCAGCTGGCTCGGACTGCGCCCCATGGGATTGCCCACCATCGCCTTTGCCCATCTGGGCTGCGAGAAGAACCGGGTGGACACCGAGCACATGCTCGGCCTGCTGGCCCAGGCGGGCTACGGCGTCAGCGCCGATGAACGGGAGGCGTCAGTGGTGGTGGTCAACACCTGCAGCTTCATCCAGGACGCCCGAGAGGAATCGGTGCGCACCCTGGTGGAACTGGCGGAACAGGGCAAGGAGCTGATCATCGCCGGCTGCCTGGCCCAGCACTTCCAGCAGGAGCTGCTGGAGTCCCTGCCGGAGGCCCGGGCGATCGTCGGCACCGGCGACTACCAGCACATCGTCGAGGTGCTGAAGCGGGTTGAGGCCGGCGAACGGGTCAACCAGGTCAGCGCCCATCCCACCTTTGTGGGCGATGAACATCTGCCCCGCTACCGCACCACCTCAGAGGCGGTGGCCTACTTGAAGGTGGCCGAAGGCTGTGACTATCGCTGCGCCTTCTGCATCATCCCCAAGCTGCGCGGCAACCAGCGCTCGCGCACGATCGAATCGATCGTGGCCGAAGCCCACAGCCTGGCGAGTCAGGGAGTGCAGGAACTGATCCTGATCAGCCAGATCACCACCAATTACGGCCTCGATCTCTACGGCAAGCCCCGGCTCGACGACCTGTTGCGAGCCCTGGGGGAGGTGGAGATCCCCTGGATCCGGGTGCACTACGCCTATCCCACCGGACTGACCGCCGAGGTGCTCGCCGCCTACCGGGAGGTGCCGAACGTGCTGCCCTACCTGGACCTGCCCCTGCAGCACAGCCATCCCGAGGTGCTGCGGGCGATGAATCGCCCCTGGCAGGAGGGCATCACCAGCGGGCTGCTGAGCCGCATCCGCGAACAGCTGCCCGAGGCGGTGCTGCGCACCACCTTCATCGTCGGCTTCCCGGGCGAGAGCGAAGAGCACTTTGAGCACCTGCTGGCTTTCGTGGCCGAACAGCGCTTCGACCACGTGGGGGTGTTCACCTTCTCGCCGGAGGAGGGCACCGCCGCAGCCGAGCTGGCCGACCCGGTCCCCGCCGCCCTTGCTCAGCAGCGCAAGGACCGGTTGATGGCGCTGCAGCAGCCGATCGCCGGCGAGCGCAACGCCGCCTGGATCGGCCGCATCGTCGACGTGCTGATCGAACAGGAGAATCCCAGCAGCGGCGAGATGATCGGCCGCTGCGCCCGCTTCGCCCCCGAGGTGGACGGGGAGGTGCAGGTCCAGCCCGGCCCCGGCGGCCTGTGCGCCGCACCGGGCACCATGGTGCCGGTGCGGATTCTCAGCGCCGACAGCTATGACCTGCAGGGCGAGGTGGTCGGCGCCGCCGCCATGGTGCAAGACGCCGTGCAGGCCCGCAGGGCAGCCGATTGAACCCAGTTGCACCGGTCAACTGGCGACGGCGCCATCAGCGCAGCATTTTTCTGTGGGCCTCGGGCCTGAGCACCGCCGGCTCGTTTGCGGGCATCACCGCCAAGGGCTGGATCCTGCTGCACGACAGCAGCAATCCGATGCTGCTGGCCCTGCATTTTGCCGCCCTGGCCCTGCCCGCCCTGGTGATCAGCGGCGCGGCCGGGGTGATCACCGATCGACTGGGCTGCGAAAAGGTGCTGATCCGCGCCCAGTGGGGACTGGTGGCGGGGGCGAGCCTCGGCGCGCTGGCCATCCCCCTGCTGACGGGATCGGCCCAGGTGAGTTTGCTGTTGCTCAGCACCCTGGTGGTGGGCATCTCCAGCAGCTATGAACTGACGGCGCGCAACAAGTACTGCGCCTTGCTGGTGGAGGGGCCCGAGCAGCTGGCCCCGTACCTGACGAGCTTCTCGGTGATCTTCAACGTCGGCAAGCTGGTGGGACCGCCTTTGGGGGGTTGGCTGCTGGCCCTGAGTGGACCGACCCTGGCCCTGGTGATCGACGCGGCCAGTTACCTGCTGCCGATCGCCTCGCTGCTCTGGCTGCTGCAACCCAACCGAGCAGCGGAGCAGCGCAGCGCCGGTGGCAGCCAGGCCTCCCTGGCGACGGCCTGGCGGGAATGTGGTCCCACCCTGCGGCACGTGCTGCGATTCACGGCCCTGGCCTGCCTGGTGGGCTTTTTCCACCCCGGGCTGGCCGCCCTGATCGCCGCCCGCCTGCTGGGGCCATCCCCCCAGGCCCTCGGCGTGTTCACCAGTGTGCTGGCGGCCGGCAGCATCGTCGGCGGCGTGGTGCTGCAGCGCAACAGCCGGGCCCTCAGCCAGCGACCCGGTCTGCTACTCGGTGGCTGCCTGGTGCTCACGGCCCTGGCCCAGCTGGGCATGGCCGCCTCGCCCGGTCTGGCGATGAGCCTGGCCATGACCTTGCTGATCGGAGCGGGCACAGCCTGCCTGCTGAGTGGTACCAACCTGATCGCTCAAGTGGGCGCGCCGATGGTGCTGCGTGGACGCATGGCCGGACTGGGCCAGATCGCCTTTCTCGGCGGCGGCGGCCTCAGTGGACTGCTGGCAGCAGCGTTGAGCATGAGGGTCGGACTCGCTGCCACCTTTGCCCTGATGGGCAGTGCCGGCCTGGTGCTGGGCATCACGGAACTGATCCGGCACGGCGGCCTGCGGCTCAGATCAGCTTGACGCTCTTGAGAATGAAAGCCGAGAGAAATGCGGCGGTCAGGCCACCGCCCACCAGAGCCAGATAAATCGCCACACCCATGGCCGCCACAGCGAGGAAAGTGGTGCCATTACAGCAGAAAGCAGGTCGATGCGACGGATATCCAGTGAAGGGACTGGGGAAACGTCAGGGATCGAGGCGACGGACCAGCCGGGAACCCCTAAGGTTGCGTGACAAGTCACCGGGTGGCATCCCGGCCTAACCGATTCAGCAGTTCCTGACCGAACATCCCCAAACCGCCATGCAGGCGATGAGGGCCTGATCCCTCCTCCCATCCCGCACTCCCTGTCAGAACTCCGCATGCGCACTCTCTTCATCTATCCGGAGTTCCCCAAGACCTTCTGGAGCTACGAGAAAATTCTCGAGCTGGTGAACCGCAAGGTGCTGCTGCCACCCCTTGGCATGGTGACCGTGGCAGCCCTGCTGCCCCAGGACTGGGAGATGAAGCTCGTCGATCGCAATGTGCGCGAGGTGAGCGAGGCCGAATGGGCCTGGGCGGAGCTGGTGGTGATCTCCGGGATGATCGTGCAGAAGGCCGACATGGCTGCGCAGATCGGCAAGGCCAAGCAACGCAACCTGCCGGTGGCCGTGGGCGGCCCCTTCGCCAGTTCCACGCCCGACGCGCCGGAATTGCAACTCGCCGACTTCAAGGTGCTCGACGAGGGTGAGATCACCCTGCCGATGTTCATCGAGGCGATCCAGAAGGGAGAGCGATCCGGGCGTTTCAGCTCGAACGGTGAAAAACCCGATGTGACCGGGACGCCGATTCCCCGCTTTGACCTGCTCGAGCTCGACGCCTACGACTCGATGTCGGTGCAGTTCTCCCGGGGCTGCCCGTTCCAGTGTGAGTTCTGCGACATCATCGTGCTCTACGGGCGCAAACCGCGCACCAAGAATCCCGAACAGCTGATCGCCGAGCTCCAGTCTCTCTACGACCTGGGCTGGCGCCGCTCCATTTTCCTGGTGGATGACAACTTCATCGGCAACAAGCGCAACGCCAAACTGCTGCTGCCGGCCCTCAAGCAATGGCAGATCGAGCGCAACTACCCCTTCAGCTTCGCGACCGAGGCCTCAGTCGATCTGGCCGCCGATGATGAGCTGATGGAGATGATGGCCGAATGCCGCTTTGACAGCGTCTTCCTGGGGATCGAGACTCCGGATGAGGCCAGCCTCTCGATCGCCGGCAAACATCAGAACACCCGCAGTTCCCTGGAGGATTCGGTCGATCGCATCACCTCCTTCGGCATCCGCGTGATGGCTGGATTCATCATCGGCTTTGATGGCGAAAAGACCGGAGCTGGCGATCGCATCGTCACCTTCGTCAGTCGCACCGGCATCCCCGCCGCGATGATGGGCATGCTCCAGGCTCTGCCGAACACGGGCCTGTGGCATCGCCTGGAAAAGGAAGGCCGGCTGATCCAGGAGAAAACCGACGCCAAGGGGGTCAATCAGACCAACCTGCTCAACTTTGTGCCCAGTCGCCCGATCCGCGACATCGCCAACGAATACGTCAATGCGTTCTGCCGGCTCTATGAGCCCAACGCCTACATCGAGCGGGTCACCCATTACTACACCAAGATGGGGCAGCCTCGCTGGCAGAAGTACGTGAAGGCCGCGGCCTTGGGCAAGGCCACGCTGCCCACTTGGACTGACATCCGAGCCCTCTCGATCGTGATCTGGCGTCAGGGGGTGCAGCGCAACACCCGCTGGCTTTTCTGGCGCTCGCTGTTCAAGATCGCCAGGCTCAACCCTGACAACTTCGAGCAGTTCGTCGTCACCTTGGCCCACAACGAGCACTTCCAGGAGTATCGCGGCATCGTCACCCGTGAGATTGAGGAGCAACTGGCCTCGCTGCCCCCCGATCCCCCCAAAGCCCCGGTGGAGCAGAGCCGGGAACTGCAGCCGGCCTGAGGTCTGCCGCGCTAACTCAGCTGCCGCGCCTGTTCAAGTGTTCTGGCCCGAAACACGCCAAAGCGGCTCCGTCGAGGCAGGGTGCGGACATCGGGACTGGACTGTTCTGTTCATCCGTTGCGGCGCGCCTGGCTCGGCAGCGCAGCATCCGAGCAGGAGACGATCACCGCTGTTGCCCGCCCTGCTGATCAGCCTGGGGTGCCAGCGGATTGGGCTCAAGGCCCCCGACTGTTCGGGAGCGGCCCACCCCGAAGATCGGCGGACTGCCAGCAAAGGGCTCGCGCCGATCTGACATTCACGCCAGGCCCCTGAGCGACGGGGGCGCAACCCTCGCTGGACGGCAAGGCCACGACCGGACACCAGCAGAGGCGACAACAGGAGCGGACAAAATCAAACCCCGATGCGCGAGGCGCATCGACACGGATCCGCATTGCCGGCAGCAAACGCATGGCGTCTGGTGACTCCAAGGCTTGACCCCAAATCCAGACAGAGGCAGCCCCCGTTCCGAGAGGGGTCGGGGAGCGACGCCAGAACCAGCGCGATACCCAAAAGACCGCCAGCACGGGCGCCTGGCCGGCGAGACTTTGCGGCAAAGCGCAACTACGCATAGCCGCAAAGGCAAACGGCGGCCACGCCGCCGCACCAATTTGCCAGGGAACCCATACATGTCCGACAGCCGCCTTCGCTGCACTGGGCGCCCAAACCGGCGAGAGATGAGCTACATTGCTGCCAAACAGCTGCACTTTTATGGCAACTTCGCTTCATCGCCTTGCTCTTCCAGTCGTTCTCGGGGGCGCAGCTCTAGTTGGCATGCTGTCCGCGGCACCTGCCAAGGCTCTGACCCTGCTTGACAACACCAACCTGGGAACTGACCCTTCTGGAAATTCTGTCAGCTCGATCATTGGGGGCAGAAGCGCAGCAGTGACCTTTCAAACTGCCAGCAGCTTTTCGCCAGCTTTCATTTCATTTAAGCTTACTGGAAACCTCACAGCAGCAACTCCAGGCGAGTCTTACCTGAACAGTCTTACTGTCAATCTTTACAACGTAGGGCTCTCCAATCTGCCAACTGGGGCTGCGCTTTTTACACAAACCTTCGGTAATCCTTTTGGGGTCGGCGCCACAGATGGAGGCAACATAACTGCTTCTTTCGTGGCTCCCGCACTGACTGCTTCCACCAAGTACGCCTTTGCCTTCACCGGAGTCAGCTCTCCAGCAATAATTGGGGGGGACACGGTCTGGAGCTGGAACAGGGTCGTTGCCACGACACCTCCGGTAGCATTCACAGCTGGCACTCCCTTCACTTATGTTTCAACATCTAGACTTGGTGCCACTGGCTGGGTAAATGCCACTGGCGCTCCTGCATATATTTATATTGAAGGGACTCCTGTTCCCGGCCCTCTGCCCCTTCTCGGAGCTGGCAGTGCCTTTGCCTGGAGCCGTCGCCTGCGCCGCCGGGTGAAGCATTCCGTGCAAGCGTGAAGTCCAGACCTGATTTAGGCCTGTTTTAAGTAAATCTTCGTTCCACATTAGTACTGGGAGGATTTTCCTCTCAGTACTTTTTATTTATATGTGCTGCCTGAGCCCCGGTTGAATCCTGGAGCACCATCACTTTATCGATCGCGTTCTTGTTTCTACCCAACCCCCAAACTCAGGATGTCAACCGTTCCCTTGTCAGCAGGCCCACGCCCCGAACTTCTGGCTCGCGGTGCTCAGGGGCTGGGGCTCTCGTTGGTCGTGTTGTTCCTGCTGACCATTCTCGGCAGTTTTCTGCCTCCCAGACTCCTTGACCCAAACTGGATTCTGATTCTGTCCAGCAACCTGATTGACAACGGTGTCAATCCATTGCTGGGGCTGTTCCTGATGATGCTGGCCTCCTATCTCGATCCCAGCAATGAGGCCATCAAGCGGCGGCAAACCCGTTTTCGTTCCCTGGCCTGCTGGGCCGCAATCGGCTATCTGCTGCTGGCTCCCCTTCAGGGCATGGCCTTTCTGCGTGGTTTTGATCAAGCTTCCAGCAGCCTGACTCAGCAGACCCAACAAAGCCGCCAGGCCATCGCCAGCCTGCGTGATGCCGTGATCAACGCCGACACGCTGGTGGATCTACAGACCCGCATGCTCAAGCTGCAGGCCCCGGCTCTGCCCCCCGATGCAACTTCCGTGTCGCTGGCTGCACTGAAAACCTCCTTGCTGAACCAACTGGAAGCCAGAGATAACGTCCTGAAACAGGCCCTGCGTGAACCGCTGATCAAACAACTCTGGCCCACGCTGCAGAAGACCCTGCGCAACATGGCCGCGGCCCTGGTTCTCGGACTTGGCTTCGCCTCAGTGGCGACAGCAAAGGGCTCCTCTGTGACCCTGCTACAGGGCTGGATCGAGGGCCTGCGGGCGTTGAACGAGCAGCCAACAAAGCTGACAAACCATTGGAAAAAATGGGCGAAACAACGTTCTGAGAAACGGACATTGGCCAAGAAGATGGCATTGATTCGTCGTGAGCAGAAGAAAAGTTTAGCCAGCAAACAGAATAAAAAAGGCAAAAAGACGATGGCCCAGAGGCTGGCATCCATTCGCCTCGACCAGAAGAAGAAGTCTGCCAACTACCAGAACAAAAAAGGCAAACGCACCAAATCCAAGCTCCATCAATATTTTCTGGGCCTTGTGCAGCGATTAGGTCTTTAGATTGACGACAGAGGCATGATCAATCGAGCCACCTGACCATGCTCAACGATGGCGGGTCAGGCACCCGAGACTGAGGGCGTGCGGGGCACTGGAAGATGCCAGGTCCATGCACAGCCTCTGGGCTCCACCTCCATGCCCTGAGCTGCTGGGCCGCATCCGGACGATTGACAACGTGCCGGCTTGATCAAAGCCAGCACGTTGTGATCATGACCTTCGGATTTGCACTCAACAGATCTCAGGCCTGGACCATCTCAATCCTGCACATAGTCGGATCCCTCAACCAGGCACAGTTCCGCCTTCTGCAGCTCCCGGCCCAGATACAGAGCATGGTCCAGACAACGGATCGGATGGGGGCCTGGCCCCTCCGTCAGGGCGATGCCGAGTTGCTTGGCGCTGCGTCCCCGGTAGATCGCGATCGGTGTGCGCGGCCCGGCCCCACGGCAACTGAGCACCTCGCCCGTGTCCGGATCGATGGCCAGACCCCGCTCGTCGACGCCATTGCCGTAGTGCTCGGCCACCAGCTCTCCGGCCTGGCGATCCAGCTTGATCAGGAAATAGCCGGCCGGGTCGAGGGCGATGAAGCGCTGGGACAGCTCCTCATCCAGGCTCTGGCGGGGACTGATGGGATCGGGAAGGGGCATGGGGTGGATCGTAGGCGGCATGGAACGGCAGCTCGGCGTTGTCCGCCTCGATCTCCGCCAGCAACTGCTGGTTCGCCCCAGGCAGCCACTGGCGCAGGATGCCATCGAACTGGGGCTGGCTCCAGCGATGCAGACTGGCCCGCGGTTCGGCGATGAAGCCGCGGCGGCGCTTGTGGCGGCCACCGGCTCCCGGATCGAACTGGCGGATGCCCTGGGCGATGGCCCATTCGATCGGAGCGTAGTAGCAGACCTCGAAATGCAGGTTGTCGAGTTCCAGGTCGCTGCCCCAGTAGCGGCCCCAGAGCGAATCGCCGCCACGCACACACAGGGACATGGCCAGCGGCTGCAGCGGATCGCCGCGGTGGGCACTGAACAGCACTAGGTGCTGGCGCAGCTCACGGGCCGCAGCTTCGAAGAAAGCCTCAGAGAGATATTTGCTGCCCCAGGCCCCCCAGCGGCTGCAGTGCTGCTCATAGAACCCATGCATGCGCCGCACCAGCACCGCTGGAATCGCCTCAGCGGCGAGGGGGGTCACGGTCAGGCCGGCATCGCGCACGGAACGGCGCTCACGGCGGATGTTGCGGCGTTGATTGGCGTTGAAACTGGCCAGATAGGCTTCGAAGTCCGCATGGCCTGGATTGGTCCACTGGCTCTGCTGGTTCAGCCAGAGGGCGCAGCCCGCCGCCTCGGCCAGGGGCTGCCAGGCGGGATCGACATAGAGAAAGTTGCAGCTGAGGATGCCGTTGCGGCGGCAGAAGTCGTCGATCAGCTCCAGCATCACGGCGGTCAGTTCAGCGGCGTTCTCGCCTGGGGCGATCAGAAAGCGATAGCCCTGCACCGGGCTCAGCGGGCTCATGCCGACCAGCTTCGGGTAGTAGCGCAGGCCCAGCTGGCCGGCCACCTGGGCAAACGACTGGTCAAAGACGAATTCGCCGTAGCTGTGGCCCTTGAGATACAGGGGCGCCACCGCCACCAGCCGCTCGCCGCGCCACAGCCCCAGATGGCAGGGCTGCCAGCCCTGGCGGGGCACGATGCTGCCGCTGGCCTCCAGCTGATGCAGCCAGGACCAGTCATAGAAAGGCAGCGTCCCAGCTCCCGCGCCGGCCAGGGGGGCCGCCAGCAGCTCCCGCCACTGGTCCTGGGGCAGCTCGGTCATGGCCTGGTGCCAGCGCGCCTGGAGCTCGGCCATGGGCAGGGTTGACGCAGAGGGTCTCAGAAGACGCAAAACTAACGAGGTCATCTCTGCGACCGAGCCCCCAGCCCATGGGCCACCCGCCACCGATCGCAGCACTGCTGCTCACCGTCCTGGGGATGGCGGCCCTCAGCCCACCTCCCCAGGCGCGGGCCGGCGTGCTGGGACCCGTGCTGATGCTGCTGCGACCCCAGCTGGAGCAGCGTCTGGCCCGTGTCTGTGTCGAGGCAGCTGCCGGCGATGACCGGGAACTGGCCAGTCACCTGCAGGATCCCTGCCGCAAGCTGGCGGTGCCGACCAGCAAATGTCTGATCGAGGAAACTGACAGCAGTGGCCGCGGCCTGGGAGTGCTCAGCGACATGCTGGGGGGCCGCTTCGGCGAGGATAGCGAGGTGGTGGTGAAGCGCTGCCTGGCGCGGCTGCTGGGCCTGCCCGCCGACAGCCTGCGGGAGGTGCCGCTGCAGGATCTGGCGAGACGCTTCGGCAATCGCAACCTGCTGCAGGGCGCCAGGCCCTAGGAGCGGCGGTAGCGCAGCAGCAGCTCCTGACCCGGCAGCGGCCGCTGCTCCAACAGTTGCCAGCCGCTCTGAGCGCCAAGATCCACCCGCGCCGTGGGCCCAAGCCAGCTGTGGGGGCCTCCGAGCAGCCGGGGGCACAGGGTCAGCTGCAGCTCATCGAGCAGATTTTCGGCCGCCAGGCTGCTGGCCAGGCTGGCGCCACCGAGCACCACCAGCCGCCCAACACCGGCCGCCTTCAGCTCCGCCAGGGCGCCACGCCAGTCGGCACAGGCCCACTGGCGGGCAAAGCCCCCAGCCCCCTGCCCCTGATTTGACTGGAGCGGCAGGCCCCTGCCCGGAGGCGGCACCGGAGCAGAGACCCAGGGCGGAACCAGCTGCAGCAGACCCCGCTGCAGCGGCTGCTGGAAAAAGGGCAGATTCGCCGGGATGTTCCCGCTGCGGCTGACCACGATCGCCAGCGGCTGGGGCGGCAGGTCGCCGGCGCGGCGCTGCTCCAGCAGCTGGGGCCGGTGGATCAGGCAGGTGCTGCCGTGCAGCCGCAGGGTCCGGGCCCCGACCAGCACCGCATCCGCCCAGGCCAGGGCCTCCTCCAGCACCTGCCGATCGCCTGGACCGCCGAGCTGGGCGGCCCCGCCCGCGGCCGGTGCCAGCCGACCGTCGAGGCTGACGGCCAGCACGAGGCGCAGCTCGGGCCGGCTCAAGCGCCGGCGAGGGCCTCCAGGGCCGCCGGCACCATTTCCAGCTGGGCGGTCTCGGCGAACACTTCGGCGGCGTTGTTGGGGCTCTCCTGCACGCGCACCTTGTGCAGCCGGGCGCCGCTGGCGGCGATCGGCGCGGTGAGCAGATCGGCGATGTGCAGGGCGATGTTCTCGGCGGTCGGCACGCACACGGCGAAGTGTTCGATGTCCTTGTTCAGGAAGGTGTGATCGAAGCGCTCCACCACCAGCTCATCGACCAGGCTCTGCAGCGCCGCCAAATCGCAGACCATGCCGGTGCGGGCGTCGATCGGACCGCGCACGGTGATGTCCAGCAGGTAGTTGTGGCCGTGACCATGGGGCCGGGCGCACTTGCCGTAGATCGCCTCGTTGTCGGCCTGGCTGAGTTCGGGCTTGGCCAGCCGGTGGGCGGCGGCGAAATGGGTGCGGATGGTGAGGAAGGCGTCCATGGGATCGAGGGGAGAACCACTGAGCACATCGGCCCAGAGCTTGGGATGTTCGTAGAGGCGAATGCCCATCACGGGCAGGTGGGGGGCGAGCCGGTCCCGGATCGCCAGCGCCAGCGCCTCGGTGGTGGGCAGGCGGCCCTCAGGGCGGCTGAGGTCGAACTCGGGCCAGACCGCGTTGAGGAAGTGGAAATCCAGGGGTTCGGTGACCTCACGGCGGATGGCGTGCTTCACATCCGAAAGGTTGAGAACCATGCCGTCGGCATCGAGGGCTCCCCCCATGGCGACGATCAGCTCGTAGTTGTGGCCGTGACCCGGGGCGATGCTGCAGGGGCCGAAGCGCGCCTGGTTCTCGGCGTCGCTGAGCTCGGGCAGCCGGTAGAGATGGCTGGCGCTGAACACGGCCCGACGGGTGATCAGGCAGGCGCGACCGCGACCGTGGGGCGCGGCGGAGCCGGTTGGGGCGGCGGGCGGCTCGGCTGCGGCGGGGGATGGTGCGGAAGGAGCCTGGGGCGGCACCGTCAAGCCGGCTGGTGTCATGACCCGGGTCCAGGTGGCTCCATCCTAGAAACGGGCCTGAAATGCCGTCGATCGCTGCCATGACTGCAGCCCCACCCCCTGCGGGCGATCTGGCCCGGCGACTGCAGGGTCTCAACCTCTATCTGGTCGGGATGATGGGGGCCGGCAAGAGCGCCACAGGTCGCCCCCTGGCCGCAGCCCTGGGCTATCGCTTCATCGACGCCGACCGCGTCATCGAGCAGACGGCCGGGCGCACCATCGCCGAGATCTTCGCCAGCGACGGCGAGAGCGGCTTCCGGGAGCTGGAGACCGCCGTGCTCGATTCGATCGCCCCCTGGCATTCGCTGGTGGTGGCCACCGGCGGCGGCGTGGTCACCCGCCCCAGCAACTGGGGCCATCTGCAGCAGGGGGTGGTGGTCTGGCTGGATGCGCCCCAGGATCTGCTGCTGGAGCGCCTGAGCGCCGACGCCACCCCCCGCCCCCTGCTGGCCCTGGCCGATCCGGCCAAGCGCCTGGCCACCCTGCTGGCGGAGCGGCGTCCCCTCTACGGCCAGGCCGACCTGACGGTGATCCAGCGGGCCGGGGACTCCCCCCAGCGGATCGCCCAGCGGGTGCTGGAGGCCCTGCCTTCGATCCTGCAGCAGCGCCAGCCGGACCCGCCGGCCCCACTGCAGCTGCTGGACGGCGACGGCCAGCCGACGACGAGCCTGAACTAGGCCCCAGCGCCGCCTTCAGCCCCCCGGCGGCTCCAGCCGCACCGCGAACCACTGGATCGTGCGCCCCGGCTCCAGCTCCAGCTCACAGGCGGTGTCCAGCAGGCGCTCGGCCTGGGCCGCAGCTCCATCGAGACCCTCCAGATCGGCGGGGAGCCGCTCCAGCTGGCCCAGCTGGTCGATCAGCCACTGGCGGGTCTCGGCGGCGCTGAGGATCCGTTCGGTCGCGGCCGGTTCCAGCACCACGTAATGATCGAGTTCCCGCAGCAGGGGATCGGACATGACACAACGCCGGATGGGCGCCATCCTGGCGCTCCTGATCACCGCCCTGGTGCTGTTGCTGCCCGCGGCCAGCCCCCTGGAGCGGCGGGCTGAGGCCCTGGGCCAGCCCAGCGTGCTGGCGGACCGGCTCCGGCAATGGCCGGCGTGGCGGCTGCCGGCACCCCTGCCCCGGGCGCGCCAGCGGGACCTGGCCTGGCCCGCCTGGTTCGTCGGCGACTGGCGGGTGAGCAGCGCGGTGCTGCCGGACGGCCGGATCGAGGCGGGGGGATCGCGGCCCGAGGAGCTGATCTGGACCGTGCGCTTCCGCGCCGATGGCCGCGGCGGCGCCGTGGCGGATCGGGCCTTCAATGCCCGCGCCGTCGGCAAGGCGCTGCTGGGGGACGAGCTGCTGACGGTGCAGGACGATCCGGCCAACCCCGATCGCCAGCTGAGCCGCCTCAGCGGCGATCGCCTGCTGGAGTCGACCGTGCTCGCCCGCGGCAGTGAACGGCCCGCAGCCGGCCCCTCACTCGCGGAGACGTTCCTCAGCGACGAGCTCAGCCTGCAGGTGTTGCATCGCGCCGGCCTGGAGCCCCGCGTCAGCCAGGTGGAAACCCTGGGCCGCTGGCAGCTGCGCGCCGATGGCGGCATCGAGGGGGAACAGTGGCAGGCCAGCTACCCATCACCGGCAGCGAGCCTGGTGGCGATCCCCGTGGCCAGCGATCACCTGCGGCTCAGGCTCGACCCACTTCCGCCAGGATCCGATCCCGCCAACTGAACAGGCCCGACAGCAGCGGGTTGTCAGCGATCCCCTCGACGCCGAGGCCGGCCAGGGGGGCACCGGCACTGGATGGAAACTTCAGCAGACTCAACTGGGCCACCACCGCCAGATCCGCCAGGCTGAGGGCATCCCCTTCGAGATAGGGGCGCTCCGCCGTCAGTAGGGCCAGCTGCTCGAGATTGCGGCGCAGCTGGCGGGCTTCACAGGGCCCGATCACTTCGCTGAGGGCCTCGCCCAGCGGCGCCATCACGCCGCTGGGCAGGGCATTGACCAGGCGCCGCAGGGGCGATGGGGTCGTGTCAGGCAGCAGGGCCGTGCGCAGCACCGGATTGACGGCAGCCGCCTGCAGCAGAGCCAGCCGGGCGCCGCCGGCCAGGGCGGTGTCGGCCCAGTCCTCCAGCAGCAGCACCCGGGCGCGGGCCTGGGGATCGTGCGGCAACAACGCCGGGATCGGATGGCGATCCTCGAGATGCAGGGCGATGGCCGTGGAGTCGGCGATCACCTCGCCGCCATCGACCAGCACCGGCACCTGGCGCTGGCCGGAGAGCCGGAACATCTCCAGCTGCCCCAGTCCGGGGCTGACCTCAACCAGGGTGACCTGCAGGCCTTTGACAGCCAGGATCAGCCTGACCTTTTCACAGAAGGCCGAATGCCTGAACTGATGGAGCTCCATCGTCACGGGGGACTCTGCGGGGCGGGCCTTCGGGCGGCAGAGTAGCGGGCATTCGAACCAAGACGTTGCCGCCGCGATGAAGGACTTCTTCCTGAACGTGACGCGCTATCCGCGCTATCTGGTGGCCTTTGGCCTGGGGGTGTTCAACTCCGTGCTCCAGCCCCTGGTGCGCCGTCTGAGCAATCCGGTCACCGCCGTGGCCCTGGTGGGAGCCCTGGTCAGTGGCCTGCTGAGCATGGGGCTGGTGCTGCGTGCGATGGTGAATCCAGCACCGCTGGCATAGCCATGGCACAGGGCCGACGGGTGGAGCGGATGGCGGCCTTGATCCGCCGCGAAGTGAGCGAGCTGCTGATCAGCGGCATCAAGGACGAACGGGTCCACCACGGCATGGTCAGCGTCACCCACGCCGATGTGGCCGGCGATCTGCAGCATTGCCGCATCTTCGTCAGCGTGCTGGGCAGCGACGAGGATCGCCAGCTGGTGCTGGCCGGCCTCAAGGCGGCCGCGCCCTACGTCAAGGGGGAGCTGGGGCGACGCCTGAAGATGCGTCGCACCCCCGAAGTGGTGTTTCTGCTGGACAAGGGCCTGGAACGGGGCACCACGGTGCTGGGCCTGCTGGGCCGGCTCGAGGCGGACCGACTCAGCCGGGGTGAGGTGCCCGAAGGCACGGGCGCCGGCTCCGGCGCGACCGAAGCCGGCGCTGACGCGCAGAGCCAGGCCGAGGACGAGGACTGGGACGACGACGACACCCAGCCCGTGTCCAGCCTGGATGACTGAGGCAACAGAGCTGCGGCGGCGGGTGGCCCAGCTGCTGGTGGTGCGCGCCAGCGGCCATCTCAGCGACGGCCAGCGGCGCTATCCCCGCTGGGAGCTGACCAATGCCGAGCTGCGGCGCCTGCTGGCCGAAGGGGTGGGCGGCGTGATCCTGCTGGGGGCCAGCGCGGCCGAGCTGGGCCAGCGCACCCGCCAGCTGGCCAGCTGGAGTGACCAGCCCCTGCTGCTCTGCGCCGATGTCGAGGAAGGGGTGGGCCAGCGCTTTGAGGGCGCCAGCTGGCTGGTGCCGCCCCTGGCCCTGGGCCGGATTCACGCCGGCGATCCTGCCAGCGCCCTGGCCCTGGCGGAGCGCTATGGCCGCTGCAGCGGCCGGGAGGCCAGGGCCCTCGGCCTGAACTTGGTGCTGGGCCCGGTCTGCGACGTCAACAACAACCCCGACAACCCGGTGATCAACGTGCGGGCCTGGGGAGAAGATCCAGCCAGCGCCGGGGCCCTCGCCGCGGCCTTCCTCAGCGGCGCCCAGGCCGAGGGGGTGCTCTGCTGCGCCAAACACTTCCCGGGGCATGGTGACACCAGCAGCGACTCCCACCTGGAGCTGCCCCTGCTGAGCCACAGCCGCGAGCGGCTGGAGCGCATCGAGCTGCCCCCCTTCCGCCAGGCGATCGCCGCCGGGGTGGCCTCGGTGATGACGGCCCATCTGCTGCTGCCCAGCCTCGATGGCGAGCGACCCGCCACCCTCTCGAGCGCGGTGCTCACCGGTCTGCTGCGCCAGGAGCTGGGGTTCAACGGCCTGGTGGTCACCGATGCCCTGGTGATGGAGGCGATCAGCGGCCGCTACGGCGCCGGCGAAGCAGCCGTGCTGGCCCTGGAGGCCGGAGCCGATCTGGTGCTGATGCCCGCCGATGCCGATGCCGCCATCGAGGCGATCGTGGCGGCGATCAGCACAGGTCGCCTGAGCGACGAGCGGATCGAGACCAGCCTGCAACGGCGGCGCCAGGCCCTGGCCCGCTGCGGCCGTCCCGCGGACAGGCTTGCGCCATCAGCCGGGGAACCCCAGCCCGGGCAGACGCCGGCACCGCCCTGGCCTTCGGGGCCGGAGCCGGGGCGAACGACCGCCTCGGCGGGGCGAAGCCCGGCAGCGCCCATGGCCCAGGACCCTGCTGGTGCCATTGAGCGATCGGGGGTGGATCGCTCAAGGATCGAAACGGCGGAAACCAAGCCGGGCGAGCTCCATCGGCGCGAACTCGACCTGGTCACGATCGATCGGGCCGGCGGGACGACCAGGGCCATCGCCCCCCTGGCGCCGCAGCCGGCAGGTCCAGCCAGCTGGACCCCAAGCGCTCCCCTCGGGGCCCTCAGCAACGGCCCCCTGGCCGCCGATCAGGCCCTGGCCCTGGAGCTGGTGCAGCGCAGCCTGGTGCCGCAGGGGCCGCGGCTGAGCGCCGAGACGCTGGCCGGCGGCGGCCTCAACCTGATCCGGGTCGACACGGTGCTGGGTTGCCCCTTCCTGGCCGCCGGCGCGCCGGCCCTGGTGCTGCCCGCCGAGGCCGGCCTGAGCCCCTGCCTGATCGATGGCCAGAGCCCTTCCCCCTGGAGTGACGATCCGGCCGCACCGCTCGCCCTGGAACGCCTGGCTCCGGGACCGGTGCTGCTGCAGCTGTTCGTGCGCGGCAATCCCTTCCGCGGCAGCGCCGGTGGCGGCGGGGAGCCCTGGCCCGCCGTGATCGCCCAGCTACAGGCGGCCGGGAGGCTGGCGGGACTGGCCGTCTACGGCAGCCCCTACCTCTGGCAGACGCTGCGGCCCCTGCTGACAGCCCCGATCGCCGCGGCCTACAGCCCCGGCCAGATGCCCCTGGCCCAGTCGGAACTGCTGCGCAGCCTGGGGCTGGGGGAGAGTGGATCCCAGGCCGAAGGCTTCACCGATTGATGAGCCGAATCAGTCTCTCGATGATCGTGCGCGATGAGGCGGCCCAACTGCGGCAGTGCCTGGAGTCGGTGGCGGGCTTCGTCGACGAGATGGTGGTGCTGGACACCGGCTCCCGCGACGACAGCGCCGCGATTGCCAGCGCCTGCGGCGCCCGGGTGCACCACATGAGCTGGCCGGGGGACTTCGCCCCGGCCCGCAACCGGGCCCTGGAGCTGACGCTGGCGGACTGGGTGCTGGTGCTGGATGCGGATGAGCGCCTGCTCCCCCAGGCGAAAGAGCCGCTCCGGGCCCTGATCGAGCAGCCCGACCTGCTGGTGATCAACCTGCTGCGAGCCGAAGAGGGGGCCGTGCAGTCGCCCTATTCGAGCGTCAGCCGCCTGTTTCGCCGCCATCCGGCCATTCGCTGGAGCCGCCCATATCACGCCATGGTCGACGACAGCGTCATGACCCTGCTGGAGCGCGAACCCCACTGGCGGGTGCGGCAGTGGCCCGAGCCGGCCCTG
Organism: Cyanobium sp.; assembly: GCA_049282435.1. GTDB lineage: Bacteria > Cyanobacteriota > Cyanobacteriia > PCC-6307 > Cyanobiaceae > Cyanobium. The sequence goes on from JBAPUA010000222.1 coordinate 17,908, forward strand.
AGCCACGGCGGTTACCGGCCCGAGCTGCTGGCCGGATCGGGCAAAGCCGCGAGGCTGCGACAGGCGATGGAGGCGGAACTGCGGGCCCACCCGGGCGATGCCTACGCCAGCGCCAAGCTCGGCGGGCTGGAGCTGGCCGAGGGCCGCCCTGGGCGGGCGATCACCCTGCTGGAGCAGGGGCTGGCCGCCTGCCCGGCCCAGGCCCATCCGGAGCGCTACGAGCTACTGCTGCATCTGGCCATGGCCCACGGCGACACGGACCCGCCGCGGGCCCGCCGGCTCTACCGCGAGGCCCTGGCCCTGCCCCTGGATCCCCGGCTGACCCTGGCGGCCCGGCTCAACCTGGCGGCCGTGGAGCTGCGGCTGGGGGACCTGGCGGCGGCCGCCCACCACAGCCAACAGGCCACTGCGGCCGCTCCGGAAGTGGCGCTGTGCTGGTACAACGCGGGCCTGATCCACCGCCAGCGCGGTGAGCTGCCGGCCGCAATCGCCGCCTATCGCCGGGCGATCGCGCTGGCCCCACAGCACGCCGAAACCCACCAGAACCTGGCCGTGGCCTTGCTGCTCAGCGGCGAGATCGACGGGGCCCGCCAGGGGTTCCGCCGGGCGATCGCCCTGCTGGAGGCCCAGAACCGTCCGGACGCGGCCGCCCAGCTGCGCCGCCATGCCGGTGCCATGGTCCACCTGGACTACCCATGACCCCCTCTTCGAGCGCACCTGCCGACAGCCCTCTGGCGGGCCGCACCATCGCCGTCACCCGGGCGGAGCAGCAGGCCGGCGAAGCGCGGCGCCTGTTCGAGGCCGCCGGCGCCCGCGTGCTGGACCTGCCGGCCCTGGTGATCGGTCCCCCTGACACCTGGGGCCCCCTGGACGACGCCCTGGCCGAGCTGGAGCACTTCCACTGGCTGATCGTCTCCAGCGCCAATGGGGTCGAGGCGGTGCAGCAGCGCCTGCGCCGCCTCGGCACGAGCCTGGCGGGCCGGCCGGCCGGGGTGAAGATCGCGGCCGTGGGCCGCAAGACGGCCGGCGTGCTGGAGGCGATCGGAGCTGCCGCCGATTTCGTGCCCCCCAGCTTCGTGGCCGACAGCCTGATCGAACACTTCCCGGTCTCGGGCTGGGGACTGCGGCTGCTGCTGCCCAGGGTGCAGAGCGGCGGCCGCACCGTGCTGGCGGAGGCCTTCGCCGAGGCCGGCGCCCGGGTGGTGGAAGTGGCGGCCTACGAAACCCGCTGTCCGGAAGGCCTGCCCACCGGCACCCTGCAGGCGATCGAGCGCGGCCAGCTGGACGCGATCACCTTCAGCAGCGCCAAGACGGTGAGCCACACCGCCCAGTTGCTGGAGCGCAGCTTCGGAGCCCAGTGGCTGCACCAGCTGCAGCGAACCCGGGTGATCTCGATCGGCCCCCAGACGAGCCGGCGCTGTCAGGCCCTGCTGGGTCGGGTGGAGGCGGAAGCCGACCCCCACGACCTCGATGGCCTGGTGGCGGCCTGCATCCGCAGCTTCGGCCCGGAGCCCTGAGTGAACGGCGCCCATCGGCACCGGCCCGCGGGCCCTGCTGGCCGCGTCCAGCCAAGACCGGCCCATTGGTGACGCCCATGCGTCAGAGCCGCACCCTGACCCGCTGACGGCCTTTCTGCAGCAACAGGCTGGGCACATCCTGCTGGCCGCGCCCCCCCAGATGGATGGCGACAACCGACCAGCCGGCCGGCAGCAGCTCCGTAGTGCGGCCTCCCTGGTCACCGGGCCTCAGGGTGCCGCTCTGGCCGCCATAGGTGACCACGGCCTCGGTCTGGCCGTTGGTCTGGATCACGCCAGTGAGCTGCAGATTCTGGGGTGATTGCAGCACCAGCGGCCTGTTCGGCCCGGGCGCTGCGGCTGTTCCGGACGCCGCCTTGGCCGCGGCCTCCGCCTGGGTCCTGAGCGCCGCCTGCAGCGCCAGCTGCTGCACAGAGGCATCACCACCGGCCCTGGCGACCTTGGCGACGGCCTGGGCCGGTGGGCTGTCCGGGGCCACACCCTGGGGCAGCGGGATGGCGGCGACGACGACCGGTGCGAAGGGATTGCGGCGACCCAGGCCGGAGGTGGTCACCACCTGCTCGGGTGAAGGCAGGGGCACCAGGCCCGCATCGACGTCGGGGCCCAGCTTCTCGGGGGTCGGGCGAATGGGCGGCGGCGGCGGGGTCGGCGGCGGCGGTACCGCCAGTTGCAGCAGGCCGCAGCCACTGAGCAGAATCACAGGCAGCCCGCTGAGGCCTTGCAGGCAAGACCTACCCCGCCTCAACCAGGTCTCGGAATCGATCAAGGTTGGCCTGGAGCTCCCTGGTGACGATGTTACCCATGATGCTGGGCTCCATCAGAGGAGCAAGTACCCCAGGCAATTCATAGCTGACCGTTAGTTTCACAGCGGTGAGCTCGGAGCCGAGGGGATAGAAGCGCACGCCACCTTTGGTGGGCAATCCGCCGACAGATTCCCAGTGCAGTTGCTGGGATTCAACTCGCCGCGTGATCCGTGCCTTCCAGTGAAAACGGAATCCCTGGGCCGCCAGGGTCCAATCGGTGAGATTGGGATCGTCAAGGGTGACCACCGATTCGATCCAGCGCATCCAGCGCGGCATCGCCTCAAGATCACTCCACACCTCCCAGACCCGATCCACCGGTGCCTGGATCTCCGTGGTGACCGTGTGTTCTAACCAGCGTCCCATCAGCTTGTTCCAGACGTCATTGGGACCGGTTCAACAGCGATTCAAGCTAATCAGCGGTTCCCCCCCGCGGCCAGGTTCCCTGTCGGCCGGACCTGCTGAGGGCGATTGGCGATGCCCCGGCCGCCTGCCCCGGCTGCAAGCGTGCCGCGAGGGCCGGGGCCAGGGGCCGGGTCAGACCACCGGAGCATGGCTGGCCAGGGCCACGGGGCGCTCCAGGATCGCCGCGGCCGCGAGCCGGCCACTCATGGTGGCGCCCTCCATCGAATCGATGTAGTCCTGGCGCGTATAGCTGCCGGCCAGGAAGAAGTTGGCAACCGGGGTGCGCTGGGCCGGCCGGTAGGGCTCCATCCCGGGAGCTTCGCGGTACAGGGACTGGGCGAGCTTGACCACGTGGCTCCAGAGCAGCTGCAGCGGCGCCGCCGACGGGAACAGCTCCCGCACCTGGCGATCGGTGTGGGCGACGATCTCCTCGCTCTTCCTGGGGATCCAGGGGTCCCCGGGGGTGAGCACACACTGCAGCAGCGATCCCTGGCCCTCACGGCGATAGTCCACCGGACTGGCCAGGGCCAGATCGGCGAAACAGCTGAAATCGGCGTCAGCGGTATAGAGCAGGTTGTTGAGTCCGGCCGGCTGGCCCAGGTCGCCGCGGCGCCGGATCGCCTCCGGGCTCTCGCCCAGTTCGGTCACCCAGCCGTCGTAACGCAATTGCACCGTGGCCACCGGCACCGCCTGCAGCCGGTCGATCGCCGCGAACTGGGGGAAACGGCGCCATTCCTGCGGCAGCAGCCGCTGGATCCCCGGCACGTCACAGGCCGCCAGATAGGCATCGGCCTGCACGTGCACGTCCCCCTCCGGACTGCCCAGGGTCAGGCCGGTGACCCGGACCTCCGGGGCCTCCGCCGTGGCGGCGCCGCTGGATTCGGAGTGCACCTCGGTGACCCGGTGGCGCAGATGCAGCCGCCCGCCCCGGGCTTCGATGTAGGCCAGGATCGGCCCGGTCAGCCAGCGATGGGGGGAGCCCTTGAGCAGGTTGAGCTTGGAGGCCTCGGTCTTGGTGGCGAACATCAGAAAGATCGTCAGCATGCAGCGCGCCGAGATCGCCTCGCAGTCGATGAAGCCGAGGGCGTAGGCGATCGGGTTCCACATGCGCTCGATGCTGCGCTGGCTGCCGCCATGGCCGAGGAACCACTGCTGGAAGCTGATGCGATCGAGGTCGCGGATCACCTTCATCGCCGCCTCGTAGTTGACCAGCCCCAGCACGATCGGACTGGTGCCCAGGGCCAGGGCATTGCGCAGCTTGTCGATCCAGTCGAGCTGGGGCGTGGTGAAAAAGGCCTTGAGACCGTTGAAGGGGGCGCCGACCGCGAAGCGGAAATCCAGTTCGCGCAGGTCGCCGCCGCGGTTGACGAACAGGTGGGTGTGGTCCTTGGGCAGGAGGTTGTCGATCGCCCCCACCTTGCGCATCAGCGCGAAGAGATTGGCGTAGTTGAAGAAGAAGACGTGCAGCCCCATCTCGATGTGGTTGCCGCCTTCGTCGACCCAGCTGCCCACCTTGCCGCCGAAAAACGGACGCGCTTCATAGAGGTCAACCTGATGGCCGGCATCCACCAGATCGACCGCCGCCGACAGACCGGCCAATCCGGCACCCACGATGGCGATCCGCACGCTTGCTCTCCGGCGTCAGGCCCGACTCTATGGAGCGGCGGGCGGCGACGGGGACCGCCCAGGGACCTGGGCCAGCAGCGCCCTCCAGCCCGGGGCCCGGGCCCGCTGGGTACGGGAGTGCCGCCGGGGATCGGCGCACGCGACCCCTGCGGCAGGCGCCGCCGCGGCGTATTCCATAGAGTGAAGTCCATTAGGCAGTTCTCTGCTTTCGGCCGGTCCGGGGCATCCCGTCCCTGGCCACCGCCACGGGCCGCGACCGCGTCCCCGCTCAGCACGGCGTCCCTGGTCAGCACGCCATCCACCAGCACTCCGGCGTCCAGCGACCCCCATGGCCGCTCAGCTGCCCCGCCTGGGTCAGCCAGTCCCTTGACCGTCACTGAGCTTCTGACTCCTGATCGCGGAGTCAGCCCTTCTCTGCCCCAGAGTTGCTGACCAGCCCGATTCCCGCTCCTCCCACCCCGCTCCCCTGACGCCATGACTTCGGAGACCGCCATCCCCACCGCCAGCGAGGCGACCACCGCCACCTTCACCGGCATCGACGGCAAGGGCATCCTGATCACCGAGCCGGCGATGAAGCAGCTGGCCAACCTGATGCGCCAGCAGGGCGACGCCAAGCTGCTGCGGGTGGGGGTGCGCTCGGGGGGATGCAGCGGCATGAGCTACACCATGGATTTCATCGACGCCGACGCCATCCGCGACGACGATGAGACCTATGTCTATGAACCCGCCGCCGCGCCCAGTTTCCGGGTGGTCTGTGATCCCAAGAGCCTGCTGTACATCTATGGCATGCAGCTCGACTTCTCCAGCGCCCTGATCGGCGGCGGCTTCAACTTCACCAATCCCAACGCCACCCAGACCTGTGGCTGCGGCAGTTCCTTCGCCGTCTGAAGACCCTGCCGACGGCCGGTCGGTCACATGGCGTGGGAATCTGAGATCAAGCCCTACCCCATCGCCGCTGCCATGACGGCCAGCCCTTCCTCCAGCGAGACCTCCCTGTTCGACCAGGCGATCGGCCGCTACCAGCAGGGGGCCGCTCCCGAAGAGCTGATCGACGACTTCCTGACGATCACCGCCCAGTCCCCGAAACAGTCGGCCGGCTGGACCTGCCTGGCCTGGCTGCAGCTGCTGCTGGATCGCCCCAACGATGCCCTGGGCTCCGCCCGCATGGCAGTGCGCCTCAACCCCCAGGATCCCCAGGCCCGCATCAACCTCAGCGTGGCCATGCTGGAGACGGGGCAGAAGGGGGTGCGGGAGCACATCGAGATCGTGCAGCGGGTGATGTTGATGGCCCCCGAACTGGCCGCCGAACTGAACGACTCGATGGCCGATGGCCTGCGGCGGCGCCCGGGCTGGCAAGCCCTGGAGAAAGTGCGGGCCTGGCTGCAGGCTTGAGCCGGCTGCTGCTGCTGAGCAACGGCCACGGGGAAGATCTCAGTGGCGCCTTGCTGGGCCGGCAGCTGCTGGCCCGGGGATTGGGTGTGGAGGCCCTGCCCCTGGTGGGCCACGGCCATCCCTACCGCCAGGCGGGGATACCCGTGATCAGCCGCACCCGCGAGTTCAGCACCGGCGGGCTGGGATACACGAGCCTGGCCGGGCGCATCACTGAACTGCGGCAGGGTCAATTTCTTGACGTGCTGCGGCGCCTGCTGAGCCTGCGCGGCCGCCGCGACCAGCTGGTCGTGGCCGTGGGCGACCTGCTGCCGGTGCTGTCGGCCTGGCTGAGCCGGCGACCGGCGGTGGTGTATCTGGTGGCCTACTCCAGTCACTACGAAGGCCGCCTGCGGTTGCCCTGGCCCTGCGGCTGGCTGTTGCGCCGTCACCACTTCCGGCGGGTGTGGAGCCGGGATGCCCTCACCGCCAGCGATCTCAGTGACCAGCTGGGGCGTCCGGTGGTCTTCCTGGGCAATCCCTTCATGGATCTGGTCAGCGAGGCCGGCGAGCCGATCCCCTGTGGCGCCGCCCAGACCCTGGCGGTGCTGCCGGGCAGCCGGCTGCCCGAGGCCCTGGGCAACGTCGAACGGCTGCTGGGCCTGCTGAGCCGGCTACCGGCCCGGTGTCAGCCCCCCCAGTCCCTGGCGCTGCAGGCCGCCCTGGTGGGGGATCTGGACGCCAGCACCCTGGCCCGCCTCGGCGCCCCCCTGGGCTGGACCCTGGCGCAGGGGCGAGGGCCGGAGGATGGCAACGCCTCGCTCGTGCTGGTGCGAGGACCCCAGCGGCTGCAACTGCACTGGGGGCGGTTCGCGGCGGTGCTGGCCGGCAGTGACCTGGTGCTGTCGATGACCGGAACCGCCGCCGAACAGGCGGTGGGGCTGGGCAAGCCGGTGCTGCAGCTGGAGGGCCAGGGGCCCCAGTTCACGGCCGGCTTCGCCGAAGCCCAGCGGCGCCTGCTCGGGCCGGGGGTCCACTGCGCCGGTGGCGCGGTCGGCAGCGCCGAGGCCCTGCAGGCCGGCGCCGACCTGGCCAGCGAGCTGCTGAGCCGGCTGGCCGATCCGCAGCAGGGCCCGACCTGGCGGCGGCAGCTGGCGGCAATCGGGGCCGAGAGAATCGGCGGTGGCGGCGGCAGCGACCGCATGGCCGCGGCGATCATGGAGCTGCTGAGCGACCTGCAACCTGGAGCGCGATGACCCCCCCACCGACCGCAAGCGGCGCCGCCAGTGATCAACCGGCCCGCGGCGCCGAGCCGGGGGCCTCTTCCGAGCCGCCGGCCGGTCCTGCAGGCCAGGACGCCCCAGCGACCCAGCCGCGGCCCGGCAGCCGCAGGCCCCAGCCGGGCCGGAACTCGGCGCCTGCGGCCGCGGCCCAGGCGACCTCGCTGCCCCTGCTGCCGCGGCTCAAGGGCTGGCTCGACCTGGTCCTGGTGGCCGATGTGTTCCTGGTGATCGCAGCAGCCCTCTGGTTCGCCCTGGCGGTGCTGCTTCACAGCCGCGGCGTCGAGGCTCCGCTGCGGCTGTTCCAGAGCCTGTGGGAGCCACTGTTCACGCCGGCGATCGGGCTGCTGATGGCGGCGGCCCTGCTCAGCGGGGGCCTGGGCTGGTGGCAGCGGCGAGGGCAGCGTTGAGCGAGGGGTACTGGAACTGGAAGCCCTGGGCCTGCAGCCGCTCCGGCAACACCTGCTGACCCTCAAGCACCACCCGGGCGCCATCGCCCAGCAGCAGGTGCAGGATCGCGCCCGGCACCGGCAGCAGGCTGGGCCGCCCCAGAGCCCGCCCGAGGCTGTTGGCGAAGATGCCCATGCGGGTGGGTTCCGGAGCGACGGCGTTGTAGACACCGCTGTAGGCGGGATCCTCCAGGGCGGTGGCGATCAGCCGGCAGAGATCGTGGCGCTCGATCCAGCTCATCCACTGCTGACCGGAGCCCACCGGGCCGCCGAAGCCCAGGCGGAACACCGGCAGCATCTTGCCGAGGGCACCACCATCCGGGCCCAGCACGATGCCGATACGCAGGATCACCAGGCGGCAGCCCCCCGGCACGGCGGCCGCGGCGGTTTCCCAGCGCTGGCAGAGCTGGGCAAGCAGATCGCTGCCGGTGGGACTGGTCTCCCGGAAGGTCTGATCCAGGCTGGTGCCGTAGTAACCGACGGCGGAGGCGTTGACCAGCACCCGCGGCGGCTGGCGCAAAGGCGCCATCGCCGCGGCCAGGTTGGCGGTGGTGCGGAGGCGACTGTCCAGCAGCAGCTGGCGCTGCTCGGGGGTCCAGCGCTTTTCGGCGATCGGCTCCCCCGCCAGGTTCACGACCCCCTCGGCCGCGGCCAGGGCCCGGCGCAGCTCCTCGTTCTGCCAGCTGGCCGGATCGGCGGGATCGAGCCGCAGGCAGACCAGCCGGTCGCTTTCCAGCGGCGGGAAGGGATGGGCGCGGCGACTCACCAGGGTCAGGGAATGTCCCAGCTCCAGCAGGAAGGGCACCAGCTCCCGACCCACAAATCCCGAACATCCCAGCAGCAGCAGCCTCATGGCGTGATCCCGAACCGGTCGTGGCGGCGAGGCTAGGAG
>JBAPUA010000223.1:0-19254 GCA_049282435.1 Cyanobium sp.
CGGGTCAGGATGCTGGTTTTGACGCTGCGAAGGGCCTGATCATCAGCCACAGCGTCGTGCAGTTCGGGACCGGCTTGAAAGGAGCCCGCCAACTCAGCGGCGGCCTCCAGCCCCTGCCAGTGGCTGAGGCCGCACTGTTGGAACACCTGTGGGGGGCGGCCGGCGGCGGCGGCGACCATCAGCTGCTGCCAGTTCCCTTCACCCCGCCGCCAGCCCCAGGCCAGGCCGAAGGCATCGAGGGCGAGCCGGCCCATCGAGGCGCTGCTGCCGCCGATCACGGCCTGGCCCCCGAGCAGGGCGGCGATCTCGCGGCTGAGCTGGTCGGCCCCGGCCAGGTGGCCCCCCAGTAGCGGCACCGCGAACTGCCCCAACGGATCCACCACGACCACGGCCGGATCCCGCTCCTTGCCGGCCAGCAGCGGCGCGATCAGCCGGGTGACCAGGCCGCAGGCCCCCACCGCCACCACGGCTGAGGCGCTGTCCCATTGCAGAGCCAGCCAGGAGCCCGTGTCTGGGCCGCCGGCATCAGGAATCCCGTTGACGCTGTCAGCGCCACTGTCGTGGCCTCTGGCTTCACCACGGGCATCAGCACTGCCGCGGGGCCAGCGCACGGCGGCCAGCAGGCCGGCCTGTTCGAGTTGGTGCAGCACTGGCAGGGCCGCCGGGCTGAAACCGACGGCCACGATCCGGCGTGGGGGGGAAGTCATGGCAGCAGTCGCTCCCGCAATCCGGCCAGTGGACCACGGCGCGGGGGGCTGAGCATCGTGCCGTCGGGGTTGACCTGCTCCCGGGCCGAGCCGCTGAGGCTGCTGCTGGGCTGCAGGCGCAGGTTTGCCGAGGAGGTCGCTTCAGGCGCAGCGGGCGGCCGGCTCAGGGCAGTCGGCTGGGGTGATGGCGATGGTGCCGGCAGGGATCCGGGCCTCGGAGCCGGGTTTGCCGCGGCCTCCTGACCGGCCGCGGATTCACCGGTCCGCAGGCTCGGAGTCGCCGTTGCCGGCGTCGCGCTCCGGGGAGCCATCGCTGCGGGCTGGTCGGCTGGGATTCCTGTTGCCGCCTCTGACTCCAGGGATCCCGGCCCCTGCGGGTCCGGTGCTGGCCCCGGGTCGCTCTGGGGAGGCAACGGCCCGAGGGCGGCTCGGTCGGCCATGGCTGGGCTGGCTGCAGCGTCCGGGCTGCGGGATGGCTCTGCGGGGCTGGGCAGGGAGCGGCTGAGGCGACCTGGTTGAGCGGATTCGGCGGAGAGCGCCGAGCCCTCGAGGCGGGGCGGGTTGGACGGGGGCGCGGTCTGATCCGCAGGTCCAGGCGCGTCCCGTTCTGCCGCCTGGTCCGGGCCGCCGACCTGCTCCGCATCCCGGCGTGTCGTGGTCGCTGGCGCCGCAGCTTCGGCCCTGACGTCTGAGGCGGGCGCCGCTGCCGAGGCAGGACTCGGGGCCCCGGGCCGTGCGGCGGAGCCGGTCTCCAGGCTGATCTGCGCTGCCGCTTCCGTTTCTGTTGCGTCCTGGACCGCTTCGGCTGGTGCTTCGCCGAGCAGGATCGCCAGCTCGCCAGCGCTGAGCGGACCCTGCTGCCAGCGGGCCTTCCGGGTCGTCCGGCTCAGCTCCACCTCCCGCACCAGACTGTTGTATGGGGGGTTCAGCGCGTCGCCCCTGCCGTCCAGCAGTTCCAGCCTGATCGCATTGCGGCCCGGCTTCCAGCCCTTGAGCCAGAGCGGGGTCTGGCGAGCGATCACGAAGCCGTCGCCATTGATGGTGACGCGCAGCCGCCAGCGGCCATCGTCGCTGCGCAGGTTCTGCAGCGGTGCATCGAGCAACAACCAGTCCAGCAGCAGCGGTTCGGCCGCCGCCGTGGCTGCCGGACTGACGGCGATCAGCTGGGCCTGGCCCGGTGGCGGCACCGCCAGAGGATTGGTGGCAGCCCGATGCAGGCGGATCTGGCTCCAGGCCCCGGGATTCTTGGCTGCCTCCCCCCAGGGGCGGGCGGCAAACACGGTGAGCCGATGGCTGCCTGGCGCCAGGCCTGGCAGGGTGATTTCGGTGCCGGTGAGCCGCAGGGGCGCCTCGTCGTCGAGTTGCACCACCAGATGGGGGCCAAGGCCGAGCGCCCCCCCATCCACCAGGGGCCAGTCGTGCACCCGCAGTTGCAGGGTCCAGGGTCCAGGGGGGAGAAGGGTGTCATGGGCGGGCGCCAGAATTTCGACATGGGGTTCCCTTCCGGCCAGGGCCTGCTGCAGTTGCTGCACCGCCAGCGGTGGAGCAACCTCCTGCAAGCCGGCCGGGGCGGAGGCTGCCAAGGGGAGGTCGCTATCACCGGCCAGGCGCGGGCTGCGGCCCGGCAGACCCAGGGCCTCACAGGGAGCCACGCTGCCCGGCAGCATCAGCAGGCTCAGGGCCAGCAGCAGGCTCAACAGCCCGGTCAATCGTGGTTTCAGCAGGCTGTCCCGATCGTTGCGCCCTGCCCGCCTCGGTTGGGTTCGGGGCTCCCTGCTGCCGATCACGCCGCTCCGCTCCCATGGAATCGGGCCATTCTGCTCAGCAGGGGTGGCGGGGACGTGATTGTTGGCCAGTCTCCGAAATCCGCAGCTGAAAGCGTAACTAACTGCCGCTACTTGCGCTTGTCACGATGATGGCAAGCCTGGTCAAGACCCAAGTCACAGTCTGGGGTGCGCCGGGATTGAACCTTTGTAACTGGCGACGTAATTCGCTTGTTTTCGACCCCTATAGTTCCGCCAGCGGTCCCCTTTCGGGGCCCAACGCCCCAGTCATGGCAAGGGCTTTCGCCCCCGTCAGGCTGGAGCCCGTGGTCCCGGGTCGGTCCTTCTGACTGTCCTGGCCATGGGGCCCACGGCGGCTCCGGCATTGCTGTCTGCTTCTGCAGGCGGCGAATCCCGGCACTGTCGAAGGGGTGGACCTCCACCTCGATTCCGTCCCTCGAGGAACCTCTCGATGACCATCAGCCCACCAGAGCGTGGGAACAAGGCCAAGGATCTGGTCGACCGGAACCCCGTTCCGGTGTCGTTCGAGCTTTTCGAAAAGCCCGGCCACTTCGACCGCACCCTGGCCAAAGGTCCCAAAACCACCACCTGGGTTTGGAACCTCCACGCCAACGCTCACGACTTCGATAGCCACACGAGTGACCTCGAAGAGGTCTCTCGCAAGATCTTCTCGGCTCACTTCGGCCATTTGGCCGTCATTTTCATCTGGCTCAGCGGCGCCTTCTTCCATGGAGCGCGCTTCTCCAACTTCACTGGTTGGTTGGCCGATCCCCTGCACGTCAAGCCCAGTGCCCAGGTGGTCTGGCCAATTTTCGGCCAGGAAATCCTTAATGGCGATGTGGGTGCCGGCTTCCACGGCATTCAGATCACCTCAGGCCTCTTCCATGTCTGGAGGGCCTGGGGCATCACCAATGAAACGCAGTTGATGGCTTTGGCTATCGGTGCTTTGGTGATGGCCGGCCTGATGCTCAACGCCGGTGTTTTCCACTACCACAAGGCAGCCCCCAAGCTGGAGTGGTTCCAGAACGTTGAGTCGATGCTCAACCACCATCTGGCCGGTCTGCTGGGTCTGGGTTCTCTGTCCTGGACAGGTCACCTTCTGCATGTGTCCCTGCCCACCACCCAGTTGATGGATGCCATCGACGCCGGCAAGCCGCTGGTGCTCAACGGCAAGACCATCGCTTCGGTGGCGGACATTCCCCTGCCCCACGAGTTCCTAAACCAGGATCTGCTCACCCAGCTGTACCCAGGTTTCGGTGCTGGTATCTCCGCGTTCTTCACCGGTAACTGGGCGGCCTACAGCGATTTCCTCACCTTCAAAGGTGGGCTGAATCCTGTCACCGGCAGCCTCTGGATGACCGACATTGCCCATCACCATCTGGCGATTGCGGTGCTCTTCATCGTGGCCGGTCACATGTACCGCACCAACTGGGGTATCGGCCACAGCATCAAGGAGATTCTCGAGGGCCAGAAGGGCGATCCCCTGCTGTTCCCTGCTCCCAAAGGTCATGACGGACTCTTCGAGTTCATGACCACCTCTTGGCACGCCCAATTGGCCGTGAACCTAGCCCTGCTTGGTTCGCTGACGATCATCATCGCTCACCACATGTATGCGATGCCGCCGTATCCCTACATCGGCATTGACTACGCAACCCAGCTTTCGCTGTTTACCCACCACACCTGGATCGGTGGCTTCCTGATCGTTGGTGCCGGCGCTCACGCCGCCATCGCCATGATCCGCGACTATGACCCCGCCAAGCACATCGATAACGTGCTGGATCGGGTGCTCAAAGCCCGCGATGCCCTGATCAGTCATCTCAACTGGGTGTGCATTTGGCTGGGCTTTCACAGCTTTGGCCTTTACATCCACAACGACACGATGCGTGCTCTGGGCCGTCCCCAGGACATGTTCAGTGACTCCGCGATCCAGTTGAAGCCTGTCTTCGCTCAGTGGATCCAGGGTCTGCACGCCGCTGCCGCCGGGACTACCGCTCCCAACGCCCTTGCGGGTGTGAGCGAAGTGTTCAACGGCGCCGTCGTCGCTGTCGGTGGCAAGGTGGCCGCCGGTCCGATCCCTCTGGGAACGGCCGACTTCATGGTCCACCACATCCACGCCTTCACGATCCACGTCACCGTGCTGATCCTGCTGAAGGGTGTGCTCTATTCGCGGAGCTCCCGCCTCGTTCCCGACAAGGCGAACCTGGGCTTCCGCTTCCCCTGCGACGGCCCAGGCCGTGGCGGTACCTGTCAGGTGTCGGCCTGGGACCACGTGTTCCTTGGCCTGTTCTGGATGTACAACTCCCTGTCGATCGTCATTTTCCACTTCAGCTGGAAGATGCAGAGCGACGTGTGGGGCACCGTCAATGCCGACGGCAGCGTTCAGCACATCACCAATGGCAACTTTGCGCAGAGCGCCATCACCATCAATGGTTGGCTGCGCGACTTCCTCTGGGCCCAGGCCGCACAGGTGATCAACAGCTACGGCTCGAGCTCCAGTGCTTACGGTCTGATGTTCCTGGGTGCCCACTTCGTCTGGGCCTTCAGCCTCATGTTCCTCTTCAGTGGCCGCGGCTACTGGCAGGAACTGATTGAGTCCATCGTCTGGGCTCACAACAAGCTGAAGGTTGCTCCCGCCATTCAGCCGCGGGCGCTGTCCATCACCCAGGGCCGTGCCGTCGGTGTCGCTCACTATCTGCTGGGCGGTATCGCAACGACCTGGTCCTTCTTCCTGGCCCGCATGATTGCGGTCGGCTGACCTCCACCTGACCTTTCCCAATGGCAACGAAATTTCCTTCGTTCAGCCAGGGTCTGGCACAGGACCCGACAACCCGCCGTATCTGGTACGGCATCGCCACGGCTCATGACTTCGAGAGCCATGACGGAATGACGGAGGAGCGGCTTTACCAAAAGCTGTTCTCCACCCACTTCGGTCACCTGGCGATCATCGGCCTTTGGGTTTCGGGCAACCTGTTCCATATCGCCTGGCAGGGCAACTTTGAGCAGTGGGTCGCCGATCCTCTGCATGTCCGTCCCATCGCTCACGCGATCTGGGATCCCCACTTCGGCCAGGGCGCCATCACTGCCTTCACCCAGGCGGGCGCCTCATCCCCGGTGAACATCGCCTATTCCGGTCTGTACCACTGGTGGTACACGATCGGCATGACCACCAACGCCGAGCTGTATCAGGGTTCCATCTTCATGATGATCCTGTCGGCCTGGGCGCTGTTCGCCGGCTGGCTCCACCTTCAGCCCAAGTTCCTGCCTTCCCTGGCCTGGTTCAAGAACGCTGAATCCCGCCTCAATCACCACCTCGCCGTTCTGTTCGGCTTCAGTTCCATCGCCTGGACCGGTCACCTGGTCCACGTCGCGATTCCTGAATCCCGTGGTGTCCATGTCGGTTGGGACAACTTCCTCTCGGTGTCTCCTCACCCCGCAGGTCTGGCTCCCTTCTTCACCGGCAACTGGGGCGTCTACGCCCAGAATCCAGACACGGCCAGTCAGCTGTTCGGCACCTCCACCGGTTCCGGTACCGCGATCCTGACCTTCCTCGGTGGTTTCCATCCCCAGACCGAATCTCTCTGGCTCACGGACATTGCCCATCACCATCTGGCGATCGGTTGTTTGTTTGTGATCGCTGGCCACATGTATCGGACCAACTTCGGTATCGGCCATTCGATTCGCGAGATTCTCGATGCCCACACCCCCCCCAAGGGGACCCCGGGCAACATGGGTGCAGGCCACAGGAATCTTTACGACACGGTCAACAACTCCCTGCACTTCCAGCTGGGACTTGCCCTGGCTTCCCTCGGTGTGGTCACCAGCCTGGTGGCCCAGCACATGTATGCGCTCCCGTCCTATGCGTTCATCGCTAAGGACTACACAACGCAGGCTGCGCTGTACACCCACCACCAGTACATCGCCATCTTCCTGATGTGCGGTGCCTTCGCTCACGGTGCGATCTTCTTCATCCGCGACTACGACCCTGAGGCCAACAAGGACAACGTCCTGGCCCGGATGCTTGAGCACAAAGAAGCCATCATCAGCCACCTCAGCTGGGTTTCTCTGTTCCTCGGATTCCATACTCTCGGTCTGTATGTCCACAACGACGTTGTCGTTGCCTTCGGTACCCCCGAGAAGCAGATCCTGGTGGAGCCGGTGTTCGCCCAGTTCGTCCAGGCCGCCAGTGGCAAAGCCCTCTATGGCATGGATGTGCTGCTGGCCAACCCAAGCAGCCTGGTGAGCAACGCTCCCGGTCCCGGCGCCGTCTGGCTGCCCGGCTGGCTGGATGCGATCAACGCCGGCAACAACTCTCTGTTCCTCCAGATCGGTCCTGGTGACTTCCTGGTGCACCACGCCATCGCGTTGGGTCTGCACACCACCACCCTGATCCTGGTGAAAGGAGCCCTGGATGCCCGGGGTTCGAAGCTGATGCCCGATAAAAAGGACTTCGGCTACTCCTTCCCCTGCGACGGCCCCGGCCGTGGCGGCACCTGCGACATCTCGGCCTGGGATTCCTTCTACCTGGCTCTGTTCTGGGCCCTGAATACGGTGGCCTGGGTCACGTTCTACTGGCACTGGAAGCACCTCGCCATCTGGCAGGGCAACGTTGCCCAGTTCAACGAATCCAGCACCTATCTGATGGGCTGGTTCCGCGACTACCTCTGGCTCAACAGCTCGCAGCTGATCAACGGGTACAACCCGTACGGCTCGAACAACCTCGCCGTCTGGGCCTGGATGTTCCTGTTCGGCCACCTGGTCTGGGCCACCGGCTTCATGTTCCTGATCTCCTGGAGGGGGTACTGGCAGGAACTGATTGAGACCATCGTCTGGGCTCACCAGCGCACACCGCTGGCCAACCTGGTCGGCTGGCGCGACAAGCCCGTCGCACTCTCGATCGTTCAGGCCCGCGTCGTTGGTCTGGCTCACTTCACTGTGGGCTTCATCCTCACGTACGCCGCCTTCCTGATCGCCTCAACGTCCGGCAAGTTCGGCTGATCCTCCTGGATCCACGACTCTGACCTCCTTTTGAGGGACGACCTGCCCCCGGCTTCCACCGGGGGCTTTTTGATGGCATCTGTTCAGGCAGTGAGGCAGCCAGGCGATCCCAGGCGCTTTGGGCCGCTGTTCTGAGCTCTCTTGATCCGGGACTTGTTGACGCTGATCCTTCTGTGATACGTGGCTGGCCCGCAGTGTTCGGATGCCGGGCCAGACTGCAGGGCAACGGCAGAGGGCCGGGGAACTGAAGATCGGATGTCAGTGATGGCTCCAGCTGGGGATACTCCGCCTGGTCGCTGGGTTCAGGGGGGCGAACAGGCTAAGGAGATGATTCCCCATGGGCACCGCCTGCGTGAACGGTCAGCATCAGCCCCGCTGAGCCGTGAACTTCTGACTGAGGTCCATTGGTTCATGGCTTGTGGAAGGCCTGCCTGGATCTCGCACACCTGGCTGAGGCTGTGTCGATTCTCCCGGCTGCAGCAAGCGTGTTTCACGGTTCCGTCCGTGCCCTTCTCCTTGTCTCTTCGCCTGGGCGCGTTGCTGGCAGGGCTGGGGTCAAGATCCAGCGGCGATGGCGTTCATGGTCATGAAAAAATGCCATTAAAAAAGCCCCGCGTTAGCGGGGCTGTTCAGGGAGATACTGAGGATTCAGGCTCAGTTGACGCTCCAGACGCCCCCGGCGATGTTCACCAGAGGGGAAACCAGAGCGGTGCTGCACAGGAACCAGGCGAAGGCGGCACCACCGCAGCCACCGAGCCAGAAGCCGCTGGCGAATTCAGCCCAGCCGGCCTTGGTGAACAGATCAGCGGGGGGATTGTCGATCGTGGCGTCCGGAGGCTGCACATTGGGGCCGTTGCCGGCGGTGCCGTAGATGGAGAGACACACCGTCAGGATCGAGACCAGACCGATGGTGGCCAGTAGGCCAGCGGTGCTGGAGTATTCCGTGGTGCGCAGGGGGCCGGTGATGGCGAAGGGCCCGTAGAGGAAGAAGCCATGGGCCATGCCCACTTCCAGACCCCGACGGTTGGGCGAGAGGGAGGGGCGATAGGCGGGCAGGGCGTTCAGGAACGCCCGGGTGAAGTAGCTGCTGTTGACGGGGGTCGCCAGGTTGCCGACGCAGGGATCGGCCACGGGGGTGACGGTCATGGGGCGCTCTTGGTCTTGGTAGGGGGCTCGGGGAGAGGTCGGGGCAGCGGACGGATCAGTCGCGCGCTTCGATCACGTTGAACAACAGGGCCATGGCAACCGCAGGACCGAGGATCCCCACAAGGGGAACAAGCATGGATGGAAGCCAGGCGGCCGCAAATTCTCCAGTCATGGCATTGGCCAAGTACAACCGCCGGTACTGTAAGGAGACCTTCCAGCCCCACTCTTGTCGCCTGGATTGGGTGACATAAAAGTTCAGCAGATCCCGCCCGGCTGCGCACCCTGAATCAGCCCATGAACCCCTCCCTGCTCGCTGCCCTAGCCGCTGCTTTGCTAGCTGCGACGTGGCTGACCAGCCGGCGTCGAGCGCAGCCGTTTCTGCGTTCGCACGACACCAGTGCCGTCGCGGCCCTCAACCGGGCCCAGATCGCGCTGATTACCACTCCGCATTTTTCCCAGTTTCCCGTCGCGGTCGTGCAGCCGGTTGAGCCCTCGAAGACGGTCGCCGCTGCCACTGATGTGGAGTCTCCGGTCTGGCCGGTGTTGCCAGCCGCCGGCGCCGTGCGCCAGCGGCTGGCCCTGCTGCGCCAGCTGGATCGCTGGTCGCAGGGCAGTGCTGCTGATCGGCTCCAGGCCATGGTTCTGGCTCGCCATTGGCGCCATCGCTGCCTGTTGCCCTTGCTGCATCGCGGCCTGCGGGATCCTGATCCCCGGGTGATGGCCGAAGCGGCGGCGGCGATGCAGGTTTTCCGTGGCCGCAGCCAGGGCCCTCTGCCTCAGGTTGCCGTCACCGTTTCCGCCGCCCGTTCTCGTCCCCGCAAGGTGCTGCGCACCCTGTAGATCGGCCGCCCCTGGCTCTCGTGATAGGTGCGCATCTGCAGTTCCGCCAGCAGGCCGAAGCCGAACAGCTGCACCCCGCTCAGGATTGCCAGAACGGCCAGCAGCAGTAGTGGCCGATTGCCGATATCGAGCCCCAGCAGCAATTTTTCGCCCACTAGCCAGAGCGCCAGCATCAGTCCCGTGCCCAGGCACACCAGTCCGGCAAAGCCGAAGACATGCATGGGCCTGGTCAGGAAACGCTTCATGAACCAGACGGTCAGCAGGTCCATCAGCACGCGGAAGGTGCGGTCAATGCCGTATTTGCTCTTGCCGTAGCGGCGCGGATGGTGATTCACGCGCACCTCGCCGATGCGGGCGCCCTCGATGAAAGCCAGGGCCGGCAGGAAACGGTGCAGTTCGCCGTAGAGATTCATGTCGGCGACCACCTCGCGCCGATAGGCCTTGAGGGAGCAGCCGTAGTCGTGCAGTTTCACCCCCGTGACCCTGGCGATCAGGCGGTTGGCCAGCAGCGAGGGCAGCAGGCGGCTGATCGTGTTGTCCTGGCGCTGATGGCGCCAGCCACTGACCAGATCGAGCTGCTGGCTCTCCAGCTGATGGAGCAGCAGGGGGATGTCGGCAGGGTCGTTCTGCAGATCGCCATCGAGGGTCACCAGGATGTCGCCGCTGCTGGCATCGAAGCCCGCCGCCATGGCGGCCGTCTGGCCGTAGTTGCGGCGCAGCAGCACCGCCACCAGCTCCGGAGTCCGGGCTGCCAGCTCCCGCAGCAGCGCCGGGGTGCCGTCGCGGGAGCCATCGTCCACCAGCACAATCTCGAAGCTGCGGCCCAGGGGATGGAGGGCTGCCAGCAGTTGTTCGAGCAGATGGGGAAGACTGCCTTCTTCGTTGTAGAGAGGCACCACCACCGACAGACTGGGACGGCTGGATTCCGCCATGGTCGCTGGGGGCGCGGGTTGCATCCGAACCTAAGGGGGCAGGGGACTGCCGTCATGGCTGTGCATCACCCGGCCGGCGCCGCGCAGCTCCAGGCGGTAGTGGCTAGCGACCGGATCCTGGTTGTGGGGGTTGAGGTCATCGAGGCCCAGGCCGTTGCGGCCATGCTCGCGGCCAGAACTGTGCAGATAGCGACCGCCACCGAGGTGAAGTCCCACGTGGCTACAGCGCCGCGGTGTGCCGAAGAAAATCAGATCTCCCGCCTCCAGCAGGCTGGTCTCGCCAGGGCGCACCGCCACGGGGAGGCAGAAGCGCTCCTGCAGATAGGCGTCGCGAGGCAGCCAGATGCCCGCCGCCGCGAAGCTGGTCTGGATCAGCCCGGAACAGTCGTAATCCGGTCCGAGGCTGCCTCCCCAGAGATAGACATTCGGCTCCTGCATCGCCGCCTGGGCAAAGCGCAACACCTGCTCCAGCCGCTGGGCAATCGCAGCCCGCTGCAGCCGCGGCAGCAGCGGCGGCCCGCTGGGCAGGCCATGGCTGCGCAGGGCCGAGACCTCCAGCCAGCAGGGGTAGCCGTCCTCCAGCAGCCGCACCCGCAGCCGCCCGGATCTGGCGCCGTCCAGCACCCGCAGGCGCCTGCCCGCCGCCACCTGGGTGGCCAGCCCTGGGCCCTGGGACCGGCTGTAGGCATTGAGGGGATGCTGCAGTTGCCAGAGGCTGCCCGCGGCGAGGGGTTCGTCAGGGCGGCCGGTGCCTAATCTCGCCATCTGCCGGGTCTGGGGTGATGGCGTTCTACAGCCCGGATCCGGGGATGGGCCAGATCCTGAGCTCGCTGGTGGAGGATCTTGGCAGCGGTGGGCGGCCGTGGGTGTTCCGCCAGCTCTCGATCACCTGGCTGCGCTACCCGCGCTCGCTGCTGCAGCGGGGCGCCAATGCGGCCGCCGGCGGCCTGGCGGACCTGCCGCTGCGCGGCGCCAGCTGGGCAGGCGAGCGCCCTCGCTATCCCGCCAGTGTGGTCAAGCTGGTGTATCTGATCGCGGCGGAGGTCTGGCTGCAGCGCCAGCTGCTGGAGGACGGCGAGGAACTGCGGCGAGCCCTGGCGGACATGATCCGCGATTCGAGCAATGACGCCACGGGCCTGGTGCTCGATCTGCTCAGCGGCACCACCAGTGGCCCATCGCTGCCACCGGAGCGTTTCGGACCCTGGATGCGGCAGCGGCAGCTGGTCAATGGCTGGCTGGCCAGCCTGGGCTGGCCCGAATTGGAGGGCTGCAACGCCTGCCAGAAGACCTGGGGCGATGGTCCCTATGGGCGGGAGCTGGATTTCTATGGGGATCAGCAGCAGAACCGCAACCGCCTCAGCACCGATGCCACCGCCAGGCTGCTGCAGAGCGTGATCGCCGCTGCCATCGTCTCGCCGCCGGCTTCGGCGCGCATGCAGGCCCTGCTGAGCCGCTCTCTGGATCCGGCCCAGAGGGCGGCCGATCCCGAGAACCAGGTGGATGGCTTCATCGGCGCGGGCCTGCCGAGCGGGTCCAGGTTGTGGAGCAAGGCCGGCTGGATGAGCCAGGCTCGCCACGATGCGGCCTACGTGGAGGTGGAAGGGGCTGATCCCCTGTTGCTGGTGGTCTTCAGTGAAGGCAAGCAGGCTGCCGTCGATGAGGAGCTGCTGCCGGCCATCACCGCCGCGCTGGTGCGGGCCTGCCGTCAACAGTGAACGAGCCTTGCCCGTACCACGCATGCGGCAGAGGCGGGTGGCGCTTCAGATCGGCAACGATTCGGGCAATGGGCAGGGGACGTCCAGGTAGGAACCGGGGACGTCCAGGAACGGAGAGGGAGGGATTCGAACCCTCGACAGAAGTTGCCTCCTGTAACTCCTTAGCAGGGAGCCGCTTTCAACCACTCAGCCACCTCTCCAGCGGCTGGATCAGTTTACCTGACCATCTGGCCTTGCGCCCGCGCCGGCGCAAGGCCAGAGCGAGACTCCGGACTCAGTCGCCGCGGAACAGACGCTGCACGCGCCGGCTGTCGACGTTCACCAGCAAGTCGTAGGCGATCGTGCCGGCCCGCTCGGCCGACTCCTCGGGGCGCAGCACCTGGCCCTCATGCGCCCCGAAGATCAGCACTTCGTCCCCGACGCCGGCATCGGGGAGGGACGAGAGGTCCACGGCCATCGAGTCCATCGAGACCCGTCCCAGCACCCCCACTCGCTGGCCCTGGATCATCACTTCGCCTCGGTTGGAGAAGCTCCAGGGCACGCCGTCGTTGTAGCCGACGGCGACGATGCCGATGCGCTGCTGCTCGGCGGTCACCCCATAGGTGCCGCTGTATCCCACCCGCTGGCCGCGCCGCAGGTTGCTGACCTGTACCAGCCGGCTCAGAAAGGCCACCGCCAGTTCCAGCTCGATCGCCGCGGCCACGGCGGGGGAGGGATAGAGGCCATAGAGGCCGAGGCCGAGGCGCACCATGTCGAAACGGGCGGCGGCGAAGCGCACGGCGCCGGAGGTGGCGGCGGCATGAATCACCAGGGGCTCGTCGCTCTCGGCGCGAATCGCGGCCACCGCCGCTTCGAAGCGGCGCAGCTGGTTGTCGGTGTGTCCATCGGCGGCCGGATCATCGGCGCTGGCCAGGTGGGTCATCACGCCGCTGAGCCGCACCACCCCCGAGCCCCGCAGCAGGCGGGCCACCCCCAGGGCCTCCTCGGGAGCCACGCCGACCCGGCCCATGCCGCTGTCGATCTCGAGATGGACATCCAGGTTCGCGTCCATGCTGCGCAGGCTCTCGACCAGCACCTGGGCGCAGGTCAGGGAGTAGACGACGGGGGTCAGGCGCCAGCGCACCGCCTTGTCGACCTCATCGCTGTCCATCAGCATCACCAGCACCGGCAGATGCACCCCTGCCCGCCGCAGGGCGGCGCCCTCGTCGGCGGCTGAGACGCCGATCCAGTCGACCCCACTCTCCTGCAGGGCCATGCCGAGGCGGGCCAGCTCGGTGCCGTAGGCCCAGGCCTTGAGCACGGCCAGGATCGCCACCTTGGGGCCGCAGAGGGCGCGGAAGCGAGCGATGTTATTGCGCACGGCGTTCAGATCGACCAGGAAGCGGCGCGGTGCCATCGATTCCCAGATCGAGCAGGCGGCGCTGGCCAGGCCCTGATTGGCGGCCCCCTTGAGCAGCACGGTGTCGCCGGGCAGCACCAGGGTGCGCATCGCCGAGCGCAGGGCAGGGATGTCGGCAAGTTCGATCACCGGCGCCTGGGGGCGGATAGCCCGCCAGGCGCCGGCGGTGTGGTCGCTGGCGGGATGGGGCAGCAGCAGCAGATGGCTGAAGCCCTGTTCCGCCGCCAGCTGGCCGATCAGGGCATGCTCATGGGCTTCGCTGCCGCCCAGGTCCCCCATGCCGCCGAACACGAACAGGCGGCGACCCGTTTCGGCGCTGGCGCTGACCGTTTCCAGGGCGACCTGCACTGAGATCGGATCGTCGCTGGCACTGTCATTGACGATCGTGATGCCATCCGGTGTCCGCCAGGTCTCCATGCGGGTGGGGCCGAAGCTGTAGTCCTGCAGCACAGCCACGATGTCGTCGACGCTGATGCCCAGCTGCAGGCCGGCGGTCATCGCGATCAACAGGTCCTCCACCAGGGGAGCGGAGCGGGTGCGCACCGGCAGTCGCACTCGCTCACCGCCGACATCGAGGCTGAGCACCAGCCCTGCTCCTTGGGGTTTCTGCTCGAGCAGTCGCGGTTCGCCATGGCCCGCCCGCAGGCGCCGGCAGGGCAGGGAAATGGCCTCGATCAGCGGATCGGCGGGGGCGATCAGCCAACCGTCGGGCGGGAGATCGCGGAACAGGCTCATCTTTTCGCGGGCGGTCACCGCACGGCTGCCGAAGCCGCCCAGGTGGGCCAGGCCCACGTTCACGAGCACGCCGTAGTCGGGCTGAAGGATCCGGGCGATGCGCTCCATCTCGCCGGGGGCCGAGACGCCCGCTTCGAACACCCCCAGCTCCGTGCCGGCGGGGGCGGAGAGCACGGCCAGAGGCACCCCCACCTGGCTGTTCCAGCTGCCGGGGCTGGCGGCCACCCGGTAGCGGCGCGCCAGCAGGGCGGTCAGGGCGCCCTTGACGACCGTCTTGCCGTTGCTGCCCGTGATCGCCACCACCCGGCCGATGTGCTGGCGCCGGTACCAGGCGGCCAGTCGCTGCAGGGCCTCGAGGGGGTCGTCGACCTCAATCCGGCTCAGTGCCGCGAGCTGGGTCCGCTCCGCCGAGTCACTGGCCGTGGACCCCGTCCAGCCGCGACGCACCACCACCAGACTGGCCCCTGCCTCGATGGCGGCCGCCACGAAATCATGGCCATCTCGGCTGCGGCCGCCCAGGGCGAAGAAGAGATCACCCGCCTGCACCCGCCGCGAATCGATCACCACGGCCCGGATCGGCTCGGCCGGCGGATCGCCGTGGAGCTGGCCTGCCAGCAGACCGGCCAGCGTCAGGGGCTCGGGGAAGGCCATCAGGCCTGGACGCTAGCCAACGGTGCCGCAGGCAGGGGCGGTCGTGCCGGACACCGAAGCGCTGGCCAACCCTCGATAGCCTGGAAGGACTTCCGGGGGGAGGCATGGGCCACGTTCTCGTCCTGAATGCGTCCTACGAGCCACTCAATATCACCACCTGGCGACGGGCGATGGTGATGGTGCTCAAAGGGAAGGCGGAGGGCCTTGAACATGACCCCAATCACCGGATCCGGCCGGATCATCTGCTCCCCACCGTGATCCGTCTGCATCAGTTCGTGCGGGTGCCCTACCGCCAGATGCCGCTCACCCGCCGCAATGTGTTCCAGCGCGACGGCCATCTCTGCCAGTACTGCGGCTTCAGCGGCGAGCCGCTCTCGATCGATCACGTCGTGCCCCGCAGCCGGGGCGGCGCCGACATCTGGGAGAACGTCACCACCGCCTGTCTGCCCTGCAATGTGCGCAAGGGCAATCGCACCCCCAGGGAGGCGGCCATGCCCCTGCGTCGGGAACCTCGCCGTCCCCCCACCAGCCTCAACTTCGAGACGATCCGTCGCATTCGCGCCGGTCAGAACAGCGAATGGGCCAAATACGTGATTGGGGTCTAAACGCCTCCGGGGTTGATCGCGGCCGCTGAACCTCCAGGGCTCAGCCGTTGGCGCCACTGGCCTGGCTGGCCAGTTCCTGCAGCTGGCGTCCCTGTTCGGCGGCAATGCAGGCTTCGATCACATCGTCAATCTGGCCGTTGAGCACCGGATCGAGCGAGAAGTTCTGGCCGAGCCGGTGGTCCGTGACCCGGTTGTCCTTGGCGTTGTAAGTGCGGATCTTTTCGCTGCGATCACCGCTGCCCACCTGGGAGCGGCGCGCATCGCGTTCGCGGGCGTTGGCTTCGGCCAGTTCGCGCTCGTAGAGCTTGGCCCGCAGGATCTCCAGGGCCCGTTCGCGGTTCTGCAGCTGGGAGCGCTCCTGGGTGCAGAACACGCGGATGCCGGTGGGTTTGTGCAGCAGATCGACGGCGGTTTCGACCTTATTGACGTTCTGGCCGCCGGCGCCGCCGGAGCGGGCGGTGCTGATCTCCAGGTCGCCCGGGTCGATCTGCACCTCGACCGGATCGGCTTCGGGCATCACCGCCACCGTGGCGGTGGAGGTGTGAACCCGGCCCTGGGATTCGGTCGTCGGCACCCGCTGGACGCGATGCACGCCAGCCTCGAACTTCAGCCGGCTGTAGACCCCCTCGCCGCGGATCGACAGGATCAGTTCCTTATAGCCCCCCAGATCGGCCTCCGAAGCACTGACTGGCTTCACCTGCCAGCCGCGGCTCTGGGCATAGCGCTCGTACATGCGGGCCAGATCGCCGGCCCAGAGGCTGGCTTCATCTCCGCCGGCCCCGGCTCGGACCTCCAGCATCACGCTGCGCTCGTCGCGGGGATCGGACGGCAGCAGGGCCAGGGTGAGGCGTCGCTGCAATGTTTCGATGCGCTGCTCCAGCGACTCCAGGTCGCTGACGGCCAGCTCCACCAGCTCCGCCATGGCGGGATCGTCGCGGTGTTCCTTGAGCAGCTTGTGGGTCTCCAGCTGCTCTTGTTGCAGCTTGCACCACTGCTGATGGTCGAGCACCAGGGGCTCCAGCCGGGCCCGCTCGCGGGCAATCGTCTGCAGTCGGTTCGGGTCGGAGGCGATGGCCGGGTCAGCCAGCTGGCGCTCCAGGGTCTCGAAGGTCCGGCAGGCCGTTTCCAGGCGTTCGCGGAGCAGGGCAGGGTCCATGGCGTGGGCATCCAGATGCCGCCGGAACGGCAGCCGAAGAGACATGGAAGCTTTCAGGACGAAAGCCGGATGCCGAGGGGCATCCGGCTGGCCGGAACATCTGGATGCCGGCCTGGCGTGCAACCCAGGCCGACTTGCTGAGGTTGATCAGCCATCCGGGCTGCCTGCAGCCAGGGCTCGATCGGGGCCTGACAATCCAGGTGGCGACGCGATTGGCGACCCGGTTTCCGGCTCGGGGGCTGGCAGGAAAGATCTGCCGAGTTTCTAACTCTGCCGGTCCCGGCCCTGAACCGGCAGGCAGGTGTTAATCCCTGGGCTCAGCTGGCGACGGCCTCGGCCGCTTCGTCAGCTGCCGCAGGCGCTTCGGCTGCGGGGACCTCGGCCTTCTTGGATCCGGCTGCAGAGTCGGTAGTGGCCATGCCGTATTTGCGCATGAAGCGATCCACCCGGCCCTCGGTGTCGAGGATCTTCTGGGTGCCTGTGTAGAAGGGGTGGTTGCCGCTCCACACGTCGACGTGAAGCTCGGGCTGGGTGGAGCCGGTGGTCATGACCACCTGTCCGTTGCAGATCACCTTGGCTTCGGGATACCAGGTGGGATGGATGTCGGCCTTCGGCATGACGGGTGGAGCGAGCAGAGACGGGAAAAGGGCTGGAATCAGCGCTTGGAGAACTGAGGCGCTTTGCGCGCTTTCTTGAGGCCGTACTTGCGGCGCTCCTTGGCGCGGGGATCGCGGCTGAGGTGGCCCTCCACTTTCAACGGCTTGCGGTTGTCGGGTGAGAGATCACACAGGGCCCGGGCGGCACCTTGCTTGATCGCGTCGGCCTGGCCGGTGAGGCCACCGCCGCGCACGTTGACCAACAGGTCGTACTGGCCGTCGAGGCCGAGGGTCTGCAGGGGGGCTTTTACGGCCGCCAGGTAGACGGGGTTGTAGTTGAGGTAGTTGTCGCCAGGCCGGCCGTTGATGGTGACACTGCCGCTGCCGGGGACGACCCGCACGCGGGCCACAGCCGTTTTGCGACGGCCTGTGCCCCAGTAGACGACGCGGTTGGAAGTGCTGGTCATTTGGTGGCGTTGGCGGCGGGATCGAGGGCGAGGGGCTGGGGCTGCTGGGCGGCGTGCGGATGCTCAGCGCCCTTGTAGACCTTCAACTTGCGATACATCTGGCGCCCGAGGGCGTTGTGGGGAAGCATGCCCTTGATGGCCACCTCGATGATGCGCTCCGGCAGACGACCCTGCAGGTGGGTGAAGGTTTCGGTCTTCATGCCGCCGGGGCGGCCGGAATGACGGCGATACAGCTTCTGGGTGGCCTTGTTGCCACTGACGCGGATCTTGTCGGCATTGATCACGACGACAAAGTCGCCGGTATCGAGATGGGGGGTGTAGGTGGGCTTGTTCTTGCCACGCAGCACCTGGGCCACTTCACTGGCCAACCGGCCGAGGGTTTGATCCGCCGCGTCGACCACATACCACTGGCGGTCGAGCGTGTCGGGAGAAGGCAGGGTTGTCTTGTTCATTGCGCCTGAAGGGCACCGGCTGACCGGCTTGGAAGACCACCGCATCCGTTCTGTACGGCGGATGGCGTGGGCTGGAATGACCCTACCGCGCCGACGTTCCGGCTTCTGCAGCAGGGCTGACGCCGGGCTGGGGAGACCAGGTGACGGGTTGGCGGGACAACAGCGCCAGCCTCGAATCGACCCGATCCACACAGGTGTCGATGACACCGGAGAACTCTCCTGGGCTTCAGGGTTCACCGCTGCTGCTTAGGCAGGATCACGGATGGGTTCTGGAGCTGGAGGCGGATCGGGCGATTTCAGCTGAAACCGCGGCTGGCAATCATACCAGGCAGCTTCAGGAAAGACGGGCTCCGGGTAGCCCACCCGCAGCAGGCAGAGCCCCTGGGGAGGGGCCGCCTCCCGCACCTCTGAGCGCGCTCGGGTGCGCCAGCGCCGCTCAAAGTCCGCCACGCTCAGTCGTCCCTCGCCGACCGCCACCAGCTGGCCCATCACCAGGCGCACCATGCCGTAGAGGAAACCACTGGCCTGGAGCTCTACCGTGATCAGATCCTGCTGGCGCTCCAGACTCACTGCCTGCAGGGTGGTGCGGGCATGGGCGCGGCGGCTGCCGGCGCGCTGGAAGGCGGAGAAGTCGTGCTCCCCCAGCAGCGTCTGCAGGGCGGCGTCCATGGCTTGGTCGTCGAGGCGCAGCTGGTAGCGATGCCAGCTCCAGGCGCTCAGAAACAGGTTGGGGGTGCGGCCGTTGTGGATCGTGTAGCGGTAGCGCCGGTAGCGGGCCGAGAAGCAGGCGTGCCAGAGGCTGGGTACCTGGCACGCCGCCCGCACCCGGATCGTCGGCGGCAGGCGGCCGTTGAGGGCCTTGGGCCAGCGCTGGGCGGGGATCGGTCCGGCGGCGTCGAAGTGGACCACCTGGCCGGCGGCGTGGACACCGCTGTCGGTGCGCCCCGCCGCCACGCTGCGGACCGGGCGCTGGGGATCCAGGGCGCCGATCGCCGCTTCCAGCACCTCCTGCACGCTGGTCTGACGGGGTTGGCGCTGCCAACCATGAAAAGCCGAACCCTCGTACTGGAGACA
>JBAPUA010000224.1:0-6656 GCA_049282435.1 Cyanobium sp.
ATGGGATCCTTGAGGGAACAGCAGTGCCAACCTGATTCGCCCTTCTCCACCATGAAACGGTTCATTGCTCCCCTGCCCCTGGGTCTGCTGCTGGCCCTCTATCCGCTGTCGGCGTTCGCCCATCCCGAGAAGGGCCATGGCGGCGGGTTCGTGGCAGGGTTTCTCCATCCGATCACAGGTCCCGACCATGTGGTGGCGATGGTGGCCGTGGGTCTCTGGGGGGCGGTGCTGGGCCCACCGGCAATCTGGGTTCTGCCAGTGGCCTTCCCGCTGGTGATGGCCTTCGGCGGGTTGCTGGGTCTGCTGGGGGTGCCGATCCCTGGCGTCGAAATCGGAATCGCCGTGTCGGGCTTGGTGCTGGGTCTGATGGTGCTGTTCGAGGTCAGGGCTCCGCTCTGGCTGGCGGCGCTGATCGTGACGGCGTTTGCGTTGTTCCACGGCCACGCCCACGGCAGTGAGCTTCCCGCCGGCGGCAATGCCCTTCTTTACAGCCTGGCGTTTGTGATCGCCACCGGGCTGCTCCACCTGCTGGGGATTCTCCTGGGGGAAACCCGACGCTGGCCCGGCGGCCGTCGCTTCGTGCAGGCCGCCGGTGCTGTCGTGGCCTTGGTGGGGCTTTTCTTCCTGGAGCAGGCCCTGACATGAGCTCGGCCTGGCGCCGACGTAGCTCCGGTTGCACGGCTGTGTTCCTGATGGCGGCTCTGGTGGCGCCCCCACCTGCAAGCGCCCATCTGGTGCAGACGGGTCTGGGCAGCTTCGCGGATGGCGCAGCGCGGCTGCTGCTCACCCCCTCCGATCTGATGCTGGTCTGCGGGCTGGCCGCACTGGCGGTTCAGCAGGGAACGGCCTGCGCGGTCAGCTTGCGGTTGGCCCTGCCGCTGGCCTGGTTGCTGGGCGGAATCGTAGGCCTGCGGCTGCCGATGGAGCTGTCGACGCCTTGGCTGAACACGATCGCCTTTTCGCTGGTTGGGCTGATGGTGGCGCTCCAGGTGCCGATGAGCAGGCGGGTGAACACCGTGTTGGTGGTGCTTGCGGGGTTCTGGTTTGGCCTGGTCAATGGATCAGCCCTGGCCTTTCACAGCGGGGCCGTCATGTCCCTGGTGGGCGGGGTCGTTGCCGTCGCCGCACTGACGGCGATGCTCACCCTCGCGCTTTGCCCACCACATCCAGCTTGGCTGCGCATCGGCCTCCGGGTGACGGGAAGCTGGATTGCCGCCTCGGGTGTTCTGATGGTGGGTTGGCTCATCAAGTTCTTGTCTTGAAGACACAATCCCACGCTCACTTCACTATGGCAGGGAGGGACCATAGATTGAATGATCTGCCCAACGCTGCCCCTGAGTGGCAGGCAGGGAGCCTGCGGTGGCGAGGCAGAGAAATAGAGGTGGCCTGTCCACTCGAGGGGCTTGTTCGAAGGTATCGCATCTCAACATGCATCCAAATCATTCCTATCCAACTCGACCTGAGAGTAAAGCTAGGCCGAACACTAGCCGGTAGATCACGAATACCCAAGTTGAATTGCGCCTCAGATATGTGAGGAGTAGGCCTATGGTCAGCCAGGAGACCACTCCTGCCGTGACCACACCCACCAAGAGGGGAAGCACGCCAGTGATGCTGGCCTGCTTGAGAGCATCGGGGAGTTCCACAAGCCCAGTAAGGCCAATGGCGGGGATTCCCAGCAAAAAGGAGAACACTGCCGCTGACTCCCTCTGCCATCCCGCCATCATGCTGGCAGTGATTGTGCTACCGGAACGTGATACGCCAGGAATGATGGCTAACGCCTGGGCGGCGCCGATCAGCAAGCCATCACCAATACCTACATTATTGAGCGTCTTGCGGCGAAGCCCAACGATCTCTGCTAGAGCGAGCAACAGAGCCATCACGATTGAAACGATCCCGATTGCAGTCAAACTGCGGAGGGGCGAGTGCTCAAAATCGGGAAGCAGCACCTTCATCACAGCCCCGGCAATCAGAACCGGAAACGTGCCCACGAGTATGGCCAGCCCCAGTTGGCTATCTGGATTTCTCCAGTCACCATGGCTCAGGGAACGGCTCATTGCCTTGGAGATCCGCGTTAGCTCGGTACGAAAGAACGCGATGACTGCGGCAGTGCTACCTAGTTCAACTACCGCAGAGAGAGCCACTCCAGGATCACCCCAGCCCAACAGAATTGGCACAACCTTGAGGTGGGCAGAACTACTGATTGGAAGAAATTCTGTCAGGCCCACCACAAGCCCCAATACAAGAGAGTGCCAGCACAGTTGCAGGTCGATGAATGTTGGATGCATCAATGGTTAACTCTGGTCAATTTGATCAGGTCTAGTCAGACGAACAACGAATGCGATCACTATCAAAAATGCAAACGTTACCGGAACCGTTCCAAGCCCAAGGCCGCCGTTGTCACGCGGCTGGCAGAGCAAGTCACCAACTGATGCTCCCAACGGTCGGGTGAGGATATACGCGAGCCAGAACCCCAACACTGGCTGAAGGCCAAGCCAAAATTGCCCTAGGGCGACCATTCCGATTACTGCGAGGAACAGCACCGCGGAAAGCAAGTAACCGAGCTCTATTTTTTCGGCCAGCAGATCTCCTGCTGCTGTGCCAAGAGCAAATGTGAAAAGTATTGCCAGCCAATACCAGGCTTCCCGACGCGGGGTCGTAATCGTATGAATAGAAATGCTGCCTTCAAAGATAAACCAAAACAGAAAGGTTATAAAAAGGGCTACCAGAAATGCGACAGTGCTCAGCGCTAGGCTGATTCCCAGGCCATCTGTGAGGTTGTCTGTGATCAACGTACCAACGACGCTTATGAAGACCACAACCAGCCAGTAAGCGCTGGGGCGATAAGTAGGTAGCCGGAATTGCACAGCTAGCGATCCCGCCAGAAGAGCCGCCATCACTACGGTTATCTTGGGAAGACCCAGGCCCAGTTTCATGTTCAGAAGATCAGCCGCCGTCTCGCCAACTGTGGTGGCCATGATCTTGATGACCCAAAAAGGCAAGTTAACCTCAGGTACCTTGCTCAAAGAAGAGCCTCTCATCCTAGTTTTCAGATCGTTCATGTGGTAATTGGGTGTTGAGCAACTTTATGGAAAATCCTTGTTTTGGTTTCCAGGCAGTTGTGGTGGATCCTTCGAACGCTGTATGGGCGGGTCCGGTATCCGCTCTGCGATGGGTGCCGTTGTCGGCCTATGCAGCCGATGGGAAGCCGGCAACTTGCGCCAAAGGGCATGCGATGCAATGGGTCTGGGGGATTGTACGGTGGGGACGTGGAGATTTTATACGGACCCGGTATCGTCGGCGACGCTTTTCGACTTCTTTCCAAGAAATCTGGCGGTCTGGTGACATCCATTGACCCATGAATGAGGATGCACGCATAGATCATCGTCCCTATGCAAACATGCTCAGAGATCACAAAGAACGTCTAATAGTGCTTCAACTTGCTTGCGCGAGTGACCTTCAGATCCTCCAATCTTTGCAATGCAGCGATTAGATTAGTCTGCTAATTGTTGAATTATTGACGCAGGAGAACAAGTGCCTTGGCGCAGGTAGATACACAGGTTATCAGCAAGAATGATAAAACAAGAGGCAAAAGGCGCTATAAATTAGATTGGAAACTCCGATCCTTCGAACAGGTCTTAGGCGGATCCTCATAATATCCCCTTCTCCGCCGTTTTGGCCGTCTATAAGCGGGCGGAAGGCTGTATTCAGCTGTGAGATCGCTTGCGATCACAAGCAATTTCCATAAGCCGGAGTCATTCCGGGTTTGATGGGCGGATCCGCCTATAAGGGTTCGTTTTGTTACAAAAGGTCGGCAGGGCTGCGCACGCCCAACGGGCCGCGCTTGAGCACGTGGCTGTAGATCATGGTCGGGCTCCCATCCCGATGCCCAGGGAGTTAGGGGTGGCTCAGTGTATTGATCCCTGCCGCCAGCACCGCGCTGTCGCTCCCCGGTCAACTCTTGACTGACAACAGCCAGCAGTGATGCCAGTGCCTCGTGGCCTCCGGCTCTTCCTTCCTTGCCTCTGCTGTTTCTACCCCCTGGGCCCAGGGCTGCTTCAAAGTTTCCGGTTTGTCGGGTGGCGTTGCGATCTGACTTCGGCCCTGGCTCTGAGCAGCCAGTTGTTGTGGCAACGGCCAGGCGTGTCGTTTAGGAAGGACCAACCTCATCAGGAGCGACTTTGGATCAGTCCTGGCTTCACCCCAGTTCAAGGCAGGCCAATCCATAGACGTCCGCCAGCGACACAGTTGGCTGCTCCCCCCGATACATCCGCAAGGTTTCCGACTGGGCCGTGAAGCCCAGCTTCCGCATCAACACCACCGCCGCGGCATTGGCACCGGGGGCATCCAGCAGCACCTCACCCGGATGGCCAGCCATCAGTCGCCGCAGCAGCCGTTCGGCCAGGGCCGGAGTATCGGCCAGCAGGGGACCGATCCGCCATCCGCTGCCCTGGGGCAGCAGGCAGGGCCGGATCCTGCCAAAGCCATGGCACTGGCCGCCGCCATCCACCAGCGCCAGCACCGTGCCCGCGGGATGGTGCAACCAATCCCTCAAGAAGTGGGGCCGGGGCGAGGCCTCGCGGGCGGCGTCGTAGGCCTCCACTGCCGCATCCGGCAGGGCGGCGGCTTCCAGCAGGGTCAGGCCGGCTGCGTTGGCACGAGGCGCTGGCCCTGGTGGATCCCCGCTCTCCAGATTCACGGGCCTTAGCCCTCTGGATGCGGCGCCGGGGGCCGTTGCCGCGGGGCGCCGCCAGCGCGTGGTGATGGAGGCGGGCCGGAAGCCCCAGCTGGCGTAGTCCTCTATGCGCTCGGGGGCGGCCTCCAGACCCACGCAGGCCACATCGGCCAGATGGTCGAGGGCATGGCGCCAGAGCCGCACGCCGTGGCCACGGCCGCGATGGGGGGGAGTGACAAGAAACAGACCGATGAACCCATAGGCCTGGCTATAGCGCACCCCCGCGATGCATCCGATCGGCTCCTGCTCCAGCCAGCCCACCCACAGGCCCTGGCGATCGGTCTGCCGGTAGATCGCCACATCCCCATGGCCCGGACAGAAACCCTCGGCGCGGGCCCAGTCGGTCACCGGGGCAATGTCGCCGCTCTGCAGGGGCCGGATCGCCAGGGGGGAGGGCATGGGGATGGCAGCTCTGCCACGGGGGTGGGGCAATCCTGGCCGCTTTGGACCCGGGGCCGGCGAAGTGGGCGACAAGCCAGGCGCTGGCGAGCTCTGTGGGCGTTCAATTTTTGATGGGCCCGGGGTAGTGAATCGGCTCCACCTGGCCCATCCAGTCGATCGCCGAACTGTGCAGGTCGTAGTAGCCGGCGACAACCGTGAGCTGGCCGGCCCGCAGCCGATCGGTGAGCAGCACGCTGGAGTGCGCCAGATTGCCGGCGGCGCTGAGGGTGTGGCGCCGGCAGGATTCCTCCAGCGTCAGGTCGCCGCCGTACTGGAGCAGCTCCATGCGCAGCTGGCCCACCACTTGGGCCAGGCTCGGGGTTAGCAGCAGTTCCGGATGCAGGGCCGCCGAGACGGCCCCGCAGGCCTCATGGCCGAGCACCACGATCACCGACACGTCCAGGTGACCCACCGCATACTCCAGAGAGGCGATCGCAGCCGTGGTACTCATCGTGCCGGCGTTGCGCACCACGAACAGATCCCCGAAGCCGGAGTCGAACAGCAGCTCCACCGGCACCCGCGAATCGGCGCAGCCGAGCACCGCCGCCAGTGGATGCTGCCCCTCCACCACGGCCCGCATGCGTTCCCGGGTGCTGTGGGGATGCAGGGAATGGCCCTCCAAAAATCGCTGGTGGCCCTGCTGGAGCCACCGCAGCACGGCCCTGGGCCGCTCCAGCGGCGAAAGCTGATCCAGCGGGTTCGCAGGATCCACAGAAACTCTCGGTTCGGCCATGGTGAACGGACACGACTCGGGGCGGACGGGACCCCAAGGGTCTGACAGCCAGCCGGATCGGCAGCCGTCCAAAATGAACAACCGCCGCAGAAATTCCCGACGGCCCAGGTGATCAATTTGTCACAATAGCTACAGTCAAATCGCAGGTACTGGCATACATATTTTTGAGGTCAGTTCGCGATTCCCCTCGCCTGTCCAGCGGTGCCCCAGTGGATCGAGCTGAACAAGCGGGGGCGTGGCCTGGCGCTCGCTGAGAAGAGGGCCGGAAGGGTTGCATTGAATACAAAACCTCCGCATCGTCCACCTAAGGTTAGTCATGGTTTTGTCAAAGAATGGCCCCCTGACGTGGATCCGCGCCTTCTCCAGGGGTTCGCTGGATCAGCTGAGTATCAAATCCAAGCTCATCTTGATGCTGCTGTTGGCGAGCGGCTTCTCCACCCTGTTCACCGCCGCACTGGGCTATCGAAGTGGCCAGATCAATCTCACCAATCGCGTCTTCAATCAGCTCACCAGCGTTCGGGCCTCAAAGGCCAATCAAATCGAAGCCTATTTTCGCAACATTCAAAACCACACCCGAACCCTGAGCGAAGACCTTTCCATTGTTGCTGCTACGGGGGAATTTGACGCGGCATTCAAGCAACTGGAAAAGGTCAAAGTAGCCGAGGCAAAAGCCATGGCACTCCAATCATATTATCAAAAAGAATTCCTGCCGCGGCTTGACAAATTTCATACGGGCACTCCGAATCTCCC
>JBAPUA010000225.1:0-1898 GCA_049282435.1 Cyanobium sp.
GGGCTGATGGATTCCCTCCGTGGTATACGTGTTGGAAGGTGATCGCTACCCGCAGCAGCGGTTGCATTTTTAGTGAGTGCACTTGTCCACTTGCATCATCGCCTAATGAAAAGTTTTCGGTGGGGCCCGCTTCAAGTTCCAGCTGAACCCCGGCGGATCAGCTCATGTTGCCCACAAAAACCAATTGTACCCGTTCAGGGGGTAGGACGATCAACCGAGCCATTGCTCCCCAAATCACTCCTCGTTGCGAGGGAGATCTGATCAGTGGCTTGTGCTGGCGACCTCAGGGAACCGGCAGCAATGAGGGCATCACCCCAACCCGGTGATGGGCGATCCAGGCCTGCTCCAGAATCTGCCAGATATCACGGCCCTGTTGCCGCAAGGTGGTGGTGACCGTGAGCAGTCGGCTACGGCAGATGGCACCGCTGGCGGACTGGACGCCAAGGCTGATTTTGCGCTGGATGACTGACTGGCGCAGTGCTCTCTCCGCGGCATTATTGGTGGGTTCGACGCCGTGGATCTTCAGGAAGGTCCAAAGAGCTTCTATGTGTTGCAGCAACTTATGGCAAGTGCGCACGGTCTGGGCCCATGGTGTTCGCTCTTTTCGCGCAAAGCCCAGATCCACCACCCGCTGCAGTGTGTCCTCGAAGTGCTGGCGGATCGGCCGGCAACTCAGCTGCAACGTTGGGCAGTCGATCGCGGCGTCCTTCCACTGGTGACACTGAACAAACAGCTGCTGTTGCAATGCCAACAGCTCCAGGCCGATCTCACCACTGACGCCCTGGCGTTCGGCGATGGCGGTCAGATCACGGATCAGATGCGCCCAGCACAGCTGCCTTTGCATCACCGGCAGGTGGTTGTAAGCAGAAAAGCGATCGCTCACCACAATGCCGCCAAAGGCGTTCCCCAGCAACTCGATCGCGGCGGCAGCCGAACGGCTCAGCCCCTGTAGAAACACCGTCACCACTGGGGTCACTATCACCCACTGCCAGCAGCGCTTGCGATCGGGATTGCCTCCATCTGCATTACCGGTGGGAGTACCAGTTTCATTGACGAAAACCACCGGCTGCTGACGGGCAAAATCCAGGGCCTCTTGCATCGGCTGCTCCAGCGTGGCGCTGATTCGCTCGCGAACGATGGCCATCGCCCCGCGGCTGATCTCCACCCCCAACAACTGATCCAGTAGCGCCTGGGTCTTGCTGAAACTCAGAGGGAAGGCACTGCCCAGAAGACCCACCAGGGCACTGAGCCTGGGTCCGTAGCGGCTGGACTCCACATCCGCTGGCAACTTGGCGCAGGTGCTGGTGGAGCAGCAGGGACAGACCAGGCGGTGCAGGCGATGCTCGATCACCACAGGCGTGATCGGTGGGATCTCAATCACCTGATGGCGCAGGGGCTCTGGATCATCTCCCAGCAGCAGCTTGCCGCAACGGCGGCAAGCATCCGGGTGGTGCTCCACCACCTCATCCACCCGCTCGATCGGCAGCAGCTCCGGCCCAGCGCCGGGATGGCCCGGCTGGCCGCCACGCTTGCGGCCACTACCTTTCCGCCGCTCTGGCGGCTTAAACCCCGGACCATCGCTGGAGGGAGGTTTCGAGGAGTTGCGAGAGCTGCGGCCGATCCGCTCCCGCAGGCTGGCCAGTTCGGTGGCCAGGGCAGTGAGCTGAGCACGGAGCTGCTCGATCTCCTCCTGCTGCTCCTGGCAGTACTGGACCAGCTCAAGAAATCCTGCCCGTACGCCAACCGGTGTAGCAGCCCAGTCCGCTTCTGTAATCCCAGGAGGCGGGGTGCCCATCGCCAACAGTCTCTGCCTGAGATGCAAACAAGAATCAGGCCGCTGTCAAGGGTTCAGCAGAGACGGAGTTCGCCGCGTGCTGTCCCGACCCCTGAACGCTTAC
>JBAPUA010000226.1:0-24494 GCA_049282435.1 Cyanobium sp.
AGGGGTCGGCCGTTCCAGCGCACGGAGGTGCCATCGGTTGGGGCCGGCTCCAGCCGCAACCGGAACGGAGGCAGAACCGGCAGGCTGAGGCTGCCGCTGACCTGGCTGAGGACAGCGATGCCGCCGCGTTCGCTGCGAATCTCGACACGACTGGGCGCGCTGAGTTGCAGGCTCAACTCCCCGAGCGCGAAATCGTCCTGCGGAACCTGGCTCTCGCTGCGCAGTCGGCGCAGGGCCTGGCCCTGCTCAGCCCGTTTCAGCGGCGTGAGATCCGGATAGGCACTCAGCAACCTGCTCTCTTGTCGTCTGGGCTGGCTGTCGCTGCGGGCATCGAGCGGCGGGATCGGCGTGCTGCTGAGCAGGCCCTGGCGGGAGAGCTGCTGCTGCTGGAGGTTGAGGGCATAGATCAGACCCAGGGTCAGCAGGCCGTAGAGCAGGGTGCCCTGCCAAGTGGTGAAGACGTCGATCGAGCCGGGCGTGAAGCGCAGCAGCAGCGGGTCAGGCCGATGGCCCGGCAGGCTGTTCGCCCGCCCCGCAGGCAGGGCGCCATCGAGGCTGCCGGGGGACAGGTTCAGGCGATGTTCGAGCAGGGGCAGCATGGTGCGCAGGTAGGCCGCCTCGGGCAACCGGTCCCGCCAGCCGCGTTCGAGGGCCTCCAGCACCGGTGTGCTGATGCGGGTCTCCAGGGCCAGCTGACGCAGTCCCAGCCCCTGGCTCAGCCGCGCCTGGTTCAGCAGCAGGCCAGCGCTCAAAAGGGGATCCTGAGCCTGGCAGAGCCCCGCCCCGACTTGGCCCCGCGAGGGCCGGCGCAGGACTCCGCTCAGGCGTTGCCACAGACGGGGCCCCAGCCGCTGGGGGGCCGCTGGGGCTGGCTGGGAGGGGGGAGCAGGCACGCTCAGGAGCGGGAAATCCGCCCGATGTCGGGAGTGGTGCCATTTTCATGGACGAGCTCGCCGGGCTGCAGCCGCCGCCAGCGTCCCTCCGGCAGGTCAGCCAGGGCCAGACAGCCGATGGCGATGCGCTTCAGATCCAGCACTGGGTGGCCCAGCAGGCCGGCGGTGCGTCGGATCTGGCGGTTGCGACCCTCCCGCAGCACCAGCTCCAACAGGGTGGCGTCACCGTCATGCTCGAGCACGGACAGCTGCACGGGCTGGCTGGCCTGGCCGTCCAGAGCCACGCCGGCGCGCCACTGGTCCAGCACGGCTCGCTCCGGCCGGCCCCGTACCCAGGCGCGATAGGTCCGGCCATGGCCGTAGCGGGGGTGGGTCAGCCGCAGGGTCAGGTCGCCGTCATTGCTGAGCAGCAGGGCGCCGCGACTGTCGGCGTCCAATCGGCCCACCGGGTGCAGGCCCAGACCCCGGCGCAGCTCCGCCGGCAGCAGATCGAGGACCGTGGTGCGGCCGTGGGGGTCATGGCAGGTGCTGAGGACCCCCAGGGGCTTGTTCAGCAACAGGGTGAGGCTGGCGGCCGGAGCGGCGAGCGGCTGTCCATCGACCTCGATGCGGTCCTGGTTGAGATCGGCCTGGTCCCCCAGCTGGGCCCGCTGGCCATTGACTCGCACCCGTCCCTGCCGCAGCAGCTCCTCACCGCGGCGCCTGGAGCAGAACCCAGCCGCGGCCATCAATTTCTGCAGGCGCTCGCTGGCCATCCCATCCGCTCCTCGGGCCGGGGTTCATTCTCCCGGTCGGCATGACCGGGCCTGGCGCCGGCAGGGGCTCCGGGGGATCGCCAAGGCGGAACCACTTCGCAAAGTCATGGTACGGTTACGAAACATCATGGTTTCGTAACTCGGAACGATGCCTTCGATCCCCATCGCAACATCCGCATCAGCCCTCGCCCCCACGGCGGATCTGCTGCGTTCCTATCTGCGGGACATCGGCCGGGTGCCACTGCTCAGCCATGAGCAGGAGATCACCCTGGGCCGGCAGGTGCAGGAGCTGATGCAGCTCGATGAGCTGCGGGAGGAGTTGACCATGCGCGCCGGCGGAGAGGAGCCGAGCCAGGCGGTGCTGGCGGAGGCAGCGGGCCTGAGCCCCCAGCTGCTGCGGCGCCGGCTGCAGGCGGGCCGCCGCGCCAAGGAGCGGATGGTGGCGGCGAACCTGCGGCTGGTGGTGAGCGTGGCCAAGAAGTACACGCGGCGGAACATGGAGCTGCTGGATCTAATCCAGGAGGGCACCATCGGTCTGGTGCGGGGTGTGGAGAAGTTCGACCCCACCCGCGGCTACAAGTTCTCCACCTATGCCTACTGGTGGATCCGCCAGGGGATCACCCGCGCCATCGCGGAGAAGAGCCGCACGATCCGGCTGCCGATCCACATCACCGAAACCCTGAACAAGCTCAAGAAGGGCCAGCGGGAGCTGAGCCAGGAGCTGGGCCGCACCCCCACGGTGAGCGAGCTGGCGATTGCGGTGGAGCTGCCGGAGGAGGAGGTGAAGGATCTGCTGTGCCGTGCCCGTCAGCCGGTGAGCCTGGAGACGAAGGTGGGTGACGGCGAGGACACGGAACTGCTGGATCTGCTGGCCGGCGATGGCGTGCTGCCCTCGGAGCTGGTGGATGGCGAATGCCTGAAGGGGGATCTGCGGGCACTGCTGGAGCAGCTGCCGGAGCTGCAGGGCAAGGTGCTAAAGATGCGCTACGGCATCGACGGCGAGGAGCCGATGAGCCTCACCGGCATCGCCCGTTCTCTGGGCATGAGCCGGGACAAGACCCGCAACCTGGAACGTCGCGCCCTCGAAGGCATCCGCCATCATTCCGTGGCTCTTGAGGCCTACCTGGTGGCCTGAGCCCCGGCTCTGCGCCCTCGGCGGAAGCGGCAGCCAAAGCGGCTGGTGAGCGCGTTCATCGCCAGCATCAGCACCCCCACCCCCAGGACCACCAGGTCGGGACTGGTCAGGTCGCTCCGGGCCAGATCCACCGCCACCAGCCGCCACAGACAGCCCCCCAGGGCGATCAGCGCCACCGCCCTGAAACGGCTGTCGCGCACCACGGCTGGCTGCGTCCCAGGGCGATCCAGCCGAGGCGATGGGCCCGCAGCCCCAGCTACAGACCCGCCAAGGCCATCGTGGCCAGACCCAGCACACGCACCAGCAGCTGCTGCACGGCCAGAGCCAGACCACCCCAGCTCAACCGTTGAACCAGCAGGGCTAGGGGGGTGAATGCCTGGCCCCCCCCGCTGATGGCAGCTGCGGCAGCAGGGATGATCTGCGGGTATGCGGAATCGGGCGGCTTTTGGGGTTCAGATGGGAGGCAGGGCGCGGAGATCGCCAGCTGGGATAGCCACAACTTGATGATGGCGATCGGTGAGCGGCAGCGCTTCTGCGCTGGATCCGGATCATTCCGGTGATGGCACTGGGGCCGCAGACGCAGACAACTTGATGGCATGAACCACAAGGCTTGAGCATCAGCAAGGCTTGAGCGTCAGCAAGGCTTGAGCGTCAGCAAGGCTTGAGCATCAACGGGTCTTGAGGATGAACAGATCCTGACGATGAACAAGGATTGACGAGCAACACCTCAGGGCACCACGAACAATTCGGGCCACTCTGACACCCAGCAATTGAGACTCATTGCCTCGTCGGGCCCGGCTTGAGACCGAATCCTCGGGAGAGGCGATTTTTCGAAGTGCCCCTCAGTCGGAACCAGCTTGGAGATCAATGGCTGTGGCTTCCAGATCGCCGTAGCGCTCCGGCTGACAGGTGAGCAGGATCACCTGCAGGCCTCCCCGCACCGCCGCCTGCAGCATCCCCTTGAGGCCATCCAGCCGTTCCAGATCGCTGTTGGTGAAGGCGTCGTCGAAGATCAGGGGCAGGCAGCCGTCGTGGCCACTCTTGAGCACGTCGGCCATCGCCAGCCGCAGGGCCGCCGCAAGCTGCTCGCGCATGCCGCCGCTGAGCTGGCTGAAGGGGTAGTACTCACCGAAGCGGCGCAGCTGCAGCCCGGTGAAGCCACTGGCCTGGTCGTAGTCCAGCTGGCAGCGGGGCCCGTCCGGCAGCAGGGGCAGCAGAAAGCGCTCGATCGAGCGGGCCAGGGGCAGGCTGTAGCGGGCCGAGAGGTCGGAACGGGCCTCGGCAAACAACTGCGCCAGCAGCTTCTGGGCGTCGGTGCGGCGCTCGAGAGCGTCCTGTTCGGCCGCCGCCGCGTTGCGGCTCACCTGGGCCTTCTCGACGGCGGCATGGGGGGCCTGGGCGCTGATGCTGTCGCAGCGTTCGCGGGCGGCCCCGAGGTTTTCCCCCAGCTGGGCGATCTGCTGCCGCAGCTGGTCGATCTCCACCCCGATCGCCTGGAGCCGGGCTTCGCCGCCACCGGGTTGCAGCTGCTGCCGCTGGCGCTGCAGGGCCGCCAGCTCCGCTTCGGCCGCCAGCCGCTGGCGTTCGATCGCCTCCAGGCCGTCAGCCAGGGCCTGGGCACTACCGCGCCGGGCCAACAGGGCCTGCTGGCGCTGCTGGCGGGTGCGTCGTTCGGCCTCAAGTGCGGCCAACGCCTGGGCTGCCTCCGCTTCGAGCCGGCCCAGCTGCAGCCGCCTCGCCTGCAGCTGCTGCAGCTCCTGGTCGGCCTGCTGGCGGATCTGGCGCTGCTGGCGGTAGGTCTGCTGCAGCTGGCGATGCAGGCTCTCCAGGCCTGCCTCATGGTCAGGCAGGGGCTGGTCGGACGCCAGCGCCTGTCGCAGGTCCTCCAGCGCCGCCAACTCCCGATCCAACTCGGCCAGCCGGGAGTCCAGGCCGCCCTCGGCCTCCTCCAGGCTCTCAGGGCCCTGGCCGGCCAGGGCCGGCTGCGGGCGGCTGGCTTCGCCACTGGCGAACTCAGCCGCCTCAAGGGCAGCGAGCTGCTGACAGATCGTCTGGCGCTGGCTGACAACCGTTTCGGCCTGGCTGACACTGTTCACGCCAAGGCCCTGCAGAGCCTGGTGTAGATCGGCTTCGGCGCTGGCCCGCGCCGCCTCCCCATCCGCCAGCGCCTCGCCGCCGCCCGGGCTGATCCGCAGGCGCACCGCCTCGCCCACCTCCAGGTCAAAGGCACGGGTCAGGCGCCGCTCGGCGCCCTGCATGAGCGGGGCGCCATCGATCCGCACCGCCTGGCCACCGGACTGCAGCAGCTGCACACCGGTGGCCAGGGCCTCGATGCGGGTGCGGGCATCCCGCGCTCTGGTCTGGCGCTGCCGCAGGTCCGTCAACTGGTCGCCGCTGACCGGCGCCATGGTGGTCAGCTGGCTCTCCAGCTCGCGGCGGCGGTTCTGCCGCTGGATCTGGCGTTGCCGCTGCTGCTGCAGGCGCAGCCGCTCGGCATCCAGGCGGCAGCGCTCCTTGAGCTTCAGCACCAGCTGGCCCCGCTGCAGGGTGCCATCCAGCTGCTGACTGAGAGTCTCCAGGGTCAGCCGGGCATTGGTCAGGCCCTGATCGAGGGCGAGCCGCTCGCCGCTGGCCTGCTGAAGTTGTGCGGAGAGGACCTGCCGCTGCTCATCGGCGCTGGCCAGCTCCAGCTCCAACTGGCTGAGTTCCCGTTGGTCCTGCTGCAGATCCTGATGCCGGAGCCGCAGCGGCATCAGATCCTTGCTGCGCAGGTCGATGGCGGCATCGCATTGGCGCAGCGCTTCGGCGGCGGCCACCAGGGCCTGCCGTTCGGCCTCCAGGCCGGGCAATCGCTGCTCACGGAGACTGCCCAGGGCGGCCTCGGTCCGGGTCAGCTCGTCGCTGCAGTGCTCATAGTCCGCCAGGCGGGCCAGGGCCGCCTCGAGATCGCGCTCGGCTTCGATCAGGGCCTGCTGGGCCTGCCACAGCGGCGAGTTCTTTCGAACGCCGTCGCGTTTGCTGGTGAAGTTCACGGCCAGCAACGCCTCGAGCTCCTGGGCCACCCGCTGATCAAGGGGGGACTGCATCGCCGCTCCCCCACCGGCCTCGAGCCGCTGGATCAGGGCGTCGAGGTTGTAATGACTGCCGCCGCGGGCCAGCAGGTCATCGCCGGCGCTGCCCTGCATCACCCAGAGATGGGCCCAGCGGCTGGGCAAGATGGTGCCGGCCTGCTTGCTGCCGACGATTTCGCCCACCCCCAGCAGGCTGGCCAGGGTTTCTTCGGCGGCGGCGCCGTTGAGTTGTGCTCCGTTCTCCGGGGTCAGGCTGACGGTGCCGTTGGCGCCGGTGAAGCGTTTGATCAGGCGCCAGCGCACCCCCCCGGCCTCAAAGCCCAGCTCGACGATCGGATGGCCGCTGTGCCGTCGGGAGCGCAGGCCCTCGACCGGCGGGCCACTGGCGGCGGCCTTGAGGAACAGGCTCCGATGCAGGCCTTCGACCAGGGTGCTCTTGCCGGTCTCGTT
The DNA here is from genome assembly GCA_049282435.1 of Cyanobium sp. Taxonomy (GTDB): domain Bacteria; phylum Cyanobacteriota; class Cyanobacteriia; order PCC-6307; family Cyanobiaceae; genus Cyanobium. The sequence goes on from JBAPUA010000226.1 coordinate 6,305, forward strand.
CGGCCCGCCGATCAGGGTGAGGCCCGGTGCGAAGCGCAGCGCCAGATCGCCGTGCAGGCGCAGGTTCTGGAGGCGGCAGTCGAGGAGACGCATGCTCTGGGGGAAGGGCGACGAACCGGTGAGCCGGCGACGATGAACGGAGAAGGACTCTGGCGATGAGAGTGTCGAGTCGAGGGCTCTCGGCTGAGGATTGGGGCTGACACCTCAGAGCCAACAGGGGGGACCGTTCAGCGATGAGGGACTGGGGGATGCAGCGCGCCTGGTGAACATCAGTGGACCGTTGCGCCGTCGTGGGTCTCGACGAGGGCATGGAGCTGGCACAGTGCCGCCCGGGTGACAGCGGCGGCCCCATCGGCGGCGATCTCCTGTTGATCCAGCCGCTGGCACAGCTGGCTGGCGACGGCGGCGATCAGGGGATCGGCGGGTCGTTCAGTCAGGGCCTGGAGTTCGGCGGCCTGGGGGGTCGCCTGGCACTGGCCCTTGAGCCGCAGACGCAGCAGCTGATCCCTGAGCTCCTGGATCAGGGCCTCATAGCGGCGCTGAGCCGCCAGGCTGAGGCTGCCACTCACCTCCAGCCGCAACAGATCGCGGGCCACCCGACCCTCCAGCAGGGTTCCCAGCCGGGCGGCGAAGCGATCCAGATCGTCGTCCTGGCTGAAGTGAACGGCGAGGTTGTGCCAGCCGAGGCGGCCGGTGGCGGCGACCGTCACCGAAGGCAGGGCGCCGCGGCTCGCCTCCACCACCAGCACCTGGCCGCGCAGGTTGTCCTCTCCCTGGTCGAAGCGATCGGGTTCCGGCGTGCCGCAGTACCAGGCGCGGGGGCTGACCTGCCGCAGGTTGTGCCAGTCACCGAGGGCGATGTAGTCGATCTCGGCCTCCGGCAGGCGCCCCAGATCCAGCTGATTGCCGCCGGGGCTGGGGCTCTCCTCGCTGGCCTCATAATCCCGGCCCCCAAAACCCTGCACCCCGCCATGGGCCAGCACGATCCGGGGTTTGTGGCGCGGCAGACTCGACCAGTCCAGGGCTGTGAGCCAGGCGCTGGGGTCCTGGCTTTCGCGGCGGCGCAGCAGCGGGCAGGGCAGCAGCAGGGCGGAATCGAGTTCCAGGGGCTGACGCTCCAGCAGCAACTGCAGGTTCGGGGCCCGCTGGCGCTGCTGACGCCGGAGGTCGCTGCGAAACCAGAGACTGCCCGAGGCCCCGTGGTCATGGTTACCGGGAATCACCAGCACGGGAATCTCCAGGCTGCCGATCGCCTCCATCACCTCCATCACCGCCGCATTCGGCACGGTGGGGGAGTCGAACAGATCACCGGCCACCAGCACGAAGTTGACTGCGTGGCGCCGGGCAACCTCGCCGATGCGGCCGATCGCCTGCAGCCGCTCCTGTTGCAACCGGAAGCGTTTGCGGTCGTCCTCGATCGAGAGATAAGGCTTGCCGATCTGCCAGTCGGCGGTGTGCAGAAAGCGCGTCATGGACGGGGTTGGGCTGACTATCCCGGCGCTGAATCCAGGTCCAGGGCTCGGCGCCGACGGCATGGATCGCGGCGCTGTCAGACCTGGACGGCCTGGGAGAGCAACTCGATCAGTTCCTCGAGTTCATGGTGACTGAGTAAAAGATCTCCCTGCACATCCTTGACGACCCGCGACTGCAGGATCCAGCCGTCCTCGGTCTGGGCGATGACAAAGTGATTGGAGCGAAAGTCGGCCATGGGTCCAGGGGCAGCGGAGTAGGAACTCCCTGAAAACCATAGTGGCCCTCTCAGCCCAGGTACCAGCGCAGCATCAGAGCCAGCTGGCCGACGATGCCCTGACCGGTGAGCCACTCGCCGAGGATCGCCGCCACGAAGCCCAGCATGGCAACCCGGCCATTGAGCAACTCCACCCCTGCCAGCGCCCGGGTGTTCCAGGGGCGGGAGGTGGTGAGCCCTTCTCCGAACTTCTCCAGCGGCTCGTAACTGAATTGATCCTTGTTCATCGCAGCAGCCTATGGCCCGGTCATTGACAATGGCGCCTGATGCCACCGGGTGCCGTGCCAGATCCTGCTCCGGATTTCAGCCTTGAGCCCCACGACTGGCGGCGCATCCGCGATGCCCTGCGCTACATGGCCCGCGATCTCCATCACCGGTCCTATGCGGTCCACGGCAGCCGGCGCCAGTTGCTCTGGCAGGAGATGGACGCGGCGCTGGCCCTGGCCGATCGCCTTGAACCGCTCCTGGATGGCCCCGGCTGAAGCCGCGGATCCGACCGCGTCCGCCTCGCCGGAGACTGCCATCGTGGTGCCATGCCTGAGTAGTGATCGTGTTTCTTCGCCGCCGATGCCGCTCGATCCCCCTGGCGTTGCTGGCCGTCCTGGCCGGCGAACCAGGCCCAGCTGACGATCCCTCTGCTCACTCGCAGCGAGCCCGGAGCGGTGGCTCCGGGCGGTGACTCCCGGGCAGTGACGGAGTGGTGGGACGGCTGACCTGAGCCGCCTCCGGCCCTGACGTCAGCTGGAGGCGCTGATGGTGCGAGAGATCAGCACGGTCAGCATGACGATGGCCAGCAGCACCTGCAGGGACATCACCAGCTTGGCCCGGCGTGACATCACGGCCTCAGAGGTGGGGCCGTAAGTGGAGTTGACGTTGAGGGATATGAACAGGTAATCGATGATGTGGGGTTCGGGTGGATCCTGCCCTTCGCGGCTCGGCCAGATGAAGGCTCCCCCCGGCGTGCTGACATCGAGAAAGATGTAGACGAACATGAACACCAGAACGCTTTCCATATAGACAACGGCCACATCCCACAGTCCCGCCAGGCCGCCGACGTGCTCGAAGCCCGCGCTGGCCACCATCGAGAGCACATTGCTGATCACCTGGATGATCGAGAACAGCAGGTAGGCCAGGGCCCAGCGGAACAGGCCCCGTTTGTGCCCGCGAAACAAACTGATCGTCAGACCGATCGTGACGACGACGAAGGCCAGGGTGCTGACCATGTCGACGGCATGCAGCAGGTCGTTGGAGGCCGGGCTGATCAGGCGGCGATGCTTGAGATGGCTGACCAGCAGCAGATCCATCACCCAGACGCCCGTGGTGGCCGCGATCACCATCAACCTGCCACGCCCGTGGGTGAGACGATCCCGCAGCAGGTCGGCGGGGCCTATGGGGGGTTGGGAGGGGTTTTGGTTCATCGGAGGCCGGGCCCGGAAGTCCGCCGCAGCAAGCGAGAGCTTCAGAAGAACTGGTCGAAGTTGTCGAAGTCGACGGCCTTGAAATTGCCGTCCTCGACCTGACGCATCAATTGTTCCAGCTGGGCCCACAGGGCGCCGGCCGTGGCCACGGACAGCAGGAAGGCCACCAGCAGGGCGGCGCCACTGCCGAAGCCAAACACCTGCAGGCTGCCGCCGATGAACAGGGTCACCCCGATCACAGTGCCGATCCAGGGCAAGATCGTCTCGGTGTTCCCCAGGGGCAGCAGGCTGAGGCGGTCCTGTTTCCAGCCGTCAAGGCGGATCTGCACCAGCTTGGAGAAGGTCAGACCGCACAGCACCGCCACCGCCAAGCCGATGCCGGCCAGCACGTAGGGCGGATTGCTGAACGGGGCGTATTCGAGCAGGATCTCGGCCGCATCGAGATCGCCGAAGAAGCCGGTGGCCTGGTCGAGGGCGGCTTCCTGCAGGTCGATGGGCGGAACGGTCACGGTGGAGATGCGGGCGGAGTGCGACGTTAATCGGGGCGAGCCGGGGCTGATCCGTTGCGGGATCAGGCGGCCAGAGGATTGAGGCGGGCCAGCATGTCGCCGGCCAGTCGCCGGGCCGAAAAGCGGCTGCGCACCAGTTTCAGCAGGGCCTGGAGATCGGCGGTGTTGAGGCGGTCGTCGGCCACCAGGGCCAGCAGCATGCGCTGACGCAGGCCGCTGCCCTCCGGGCCCAGCAGCAGCCGCAGGCCATCGCGGGCCACCGGCAGCAGGTCGGCGGCGGGTCCGTCGTTTTCGACCACCGCCAGCAGGTTCTCCAGTCGCTCGACCCGCAGCCGCCCGTGACGATCGAAGATCACCTCCAGCAGTTTCTCCCGCATCTCGGCCGTGTCTCCGGCCAGCAGGCGGCGCGCCACATAGGGATAGGCGACGCGGATGATGCGGAAGTCGGGATCGAGGCGCATCGCCAGACCCTCCTGGCTGACCACGGCTCGGATGATCAGGGCAAAACGGGCCGGCACGCGGAAGGGATAGTCGTACATCAACTCCGAGAAGCGATCCGTGATCGCCTTGAAGTTGAAGTTGCCGACGTTCTCGCCCAGGGCCCCACCCAGAACTTCTTCCAGAGCCGGCACGATCGGGCCGAGGTCGGCTTTGGGATTGAGGAAGCCCAGGGCGATGAAATCCTTGGCCAGGGCTTCGAAATCCCGGTTGATCAGATGCACCACGGCGCCGGTGAGGGTGAGGCGATCGCCATCACTGAGGGAATCCATCATGCCGAAGTCGACATAGCCCACATGGCCCATGCCCCTGGTCTTGCCAGGTAGCGCAAACAGGTTGCCGGGGTGAGGATCGGCATGGAAATAGCCGAACTCCAGCAACTGCTGTAGCCCCGCAATCACGCCAGTGCGGATCAGGGCGGCCGGATCCAGATGGTGGGACTCCAGTTCGCGCCGGCTCTGCATCTTCACCCCCTCGATCCAGCTGGTGGTCAGCACCCGTCGGCTGCTGAGGCTGTGCTCAACGCTGGGGACGGTCACCTCGGGATGGTCGGCGAACATCCGGGCGAAGCGCTCGGCATTAGCGGCTTCCTTGCGGTAGTCGATCTCGTCGAAGAGGGTCGAACCGAACTCATCGATGATCGCCCCTAGGCCGAAGCCGAGATTGAGCGGCAGGAAGGGGGCCGCCAGGATGCCCAGGGTGCGGATGATCACCAGATCGCGCCGCAGGATGAAGGGCAGCTCGGGGCGTTGCACCTTGACGGCCACCCAGTGGCCGTCCTCGAGGCGGGCCTTGTAAACCTGACCCAGGCTGGCCGCCGCCACCGGGTAGTCGGGGAAGGTCTCGAACAGCCGTTCCGCCGGAGCGCCCAGCTCGGTTTCGATCAGCTGGAGGGCGACCGCGTGCGGGAAGGCGGGCAGGTCGTCCTGGAGGCGGGTGAGCTCATCGAGCCAGTCGCGCCGGACGAGATCGGGCCGGGTGGAGAGGGCCTGCCCCACCTTGATGAAACAGGGTCCCAGGCGGGTGAGCGTGCTGAGGATGTTCTGGGCCAGCCGCCGCTGCACCTGGGGATCGCGGCTGTTGCCCTGCACGGCCAGATTCAGGGCCAGGCTGCTCAGCGACCCGAACACCACCAGCAGGCGGCCGATCCAGATCCAGGGCCGCAGCGCCAGCCAGCGCAGATCGGCCCGGGGGTTGTAGCGAGGGGCGTCGCCTTCGGGGGCGGCCCTGTCGGCGGAGCTGGCAGCTCCGGTGGCACTGGGCCCACGGGTCAGATCCATGGATGCGGCATCGGGGCTGCCTTGGCCGGCAGCGGCGGCTTCACGAGCTCCTGCGGCCTCGCGCCAGACGGCTGAATCACGCGAAAGACCGGGTTCGTCTGCACGGTCGACGCCGGCGAAAGGGGTTGGACTGGCAGAACCGGCAGCGCGAAGGGCGCTGGAGGACCGCGGCGCGGGAACGGGCAGATCGGGACTCATCTCTGACCAGACTCTAGAAAGTTAAACCGAGTCGCCATGGGCCCCGCCGACGGGGAGCCGCTGCTGCGCGCCCTGGGCGCCCGCGCCCCCGCCCTGCCCTTGCACCTGCCCTGCCATGGGCGTGGTCGCAGCCTGGCCCCCGGGCTGCGCCGGCTGCTGCGGCTGGCCCCAGGCAGCTGGGATCTGCCCGAACTGCCCGCGATCGGCTCCCCCCTGGCCAGCAGCGGCGCCGTGGCCGAGTCCCAGGCCCGCTCGGCGGCCCTGCTGGGGGCGGAGCGCTGCTGGTATGGCGTGAATGGCGCCTCCGGGCTGCTGCAGGCGGCGCTGCTGGCCCTGGCGCCTCCGGGCAGCCGGGTGCTGCTGCCGCGCAATCTGCACCGCTCACTCCTGCACGGCTGCGTGCTGGGCCAGATCGAGCCGCTGCTCTACAACCTGCCCTTCGATCCGCGCAGCGGCCTCTGGTTACCCCCCGATCCCGAGCATCTGCAGCGGCTGCTGGTGGCCGCTCGCGCTCGCGGCCCGGTCGCGGCCCTGGTGCTGCTCGATCCCACCTACCAGGGACTGATGGCGGAGCTGCCGGCCTTGATCACCCTGGCCCATGACCAGGGCCTGCCGGTGCTGGTGGACCAGGCCCACGGTTCGGGTGCGGCCCTGGCGGCGGGAGCCGATCTCTGTGTCCTGTCTCTGCAGAAAAACGCCACAGGTTTGGCCCAGAGTGCGGTGCTGCTGGCCCAGGGCGGGCGGGTCAGCCATGGGGCGATCGAGCGGGCCCTGCTGTGGCTGCAGACCTCCAGCCCCAGCGCCCTGCTGCTGGCCGCCAGCGCCGCCGCCATCGACCACGCCCACAGCCCGGCGGGGCGCCGTCAGCTGGAGCGGGCCCGGTGCCGTGCCCTGGCCCTGCGCCGCCGGCTGGAGGCCCTGGGTCTGCCGGTCGTGGCCAATGGCGATCCCCTGCGCCTGGTGCTGGCGACCGCTCCGCTGGGCCTGACAGGGCTGGCGGCCGATGCCTGGCTGATGGCGCGGGGGGTGATCGCCGAGCTGCCCGAACCCGGCACCCTCACCTTCTGCCTCGGTCTGGATCCGCCCCGGGCCCTGGAACGGCGGTTGCCCCGCCAGCTGCTGGCGCTCAGGCAGGCCCTGGGCGGACCAGCACTGCCGCCGTTCTCGCCCCCACCCCTGCCGCTGCTGGCCGCACCGCTGCTGCCGCTCGCCCAGGCCTGGCGCGCCCCCTGCCTGCCAGTACCCCTGGCTGAGGCCGCCGGGCGCATTGCGGCCGAACCCCTCTGTCCCTATCCCCCTGGCATTCCGCTGCTGGTGCCGGGGGAACGGATCGACGCGGCGCGCGCCCTGTGGCTGGAACAACAACGGCAGCTCTGGCCCGATCAGCTCCCGGTTACGGTGATGGTCGTGGATGGCTGATCACCCTCCGGCCATGACGTCCCAGACCGAGGCCTATCGCTGGGATTTCGTCACACCGGGACTGCCCGATGGGGCCTTTGAGGCCGCTCCCGGTTTCAGTCCGACGCCGATGGAACTGCGGGTGATGCTGCTGGCCCACCTGCGGCCCCGCTCCGATTCCCTGGTCTGGGATGTGGGCGGCGGCACCGGCGCCCTGGCCCTGGAGATCGCCCGGCTGATGCCCCTGGGCCAGGTGCACACGCTCGAGCGGGATCCCGATGCGGTGGAGCTGCTGGAGCGCAATCGCCAGCGCTTCGGCATCACCAATCTCCACAGCCACCAGGGCAGGGCCCCGGCGGATCTCGATCAGCTGCCGCCCCATCCCGATCGGGTGCTGCTGGAGGTGGGCCGGCCCCTGGTGGATGTGCTAAGGGCCGTCTGGGAGGCACTGCTACCCAGCGGCCGCCTGGTGATCAGCACGGTCAGCCTCGAAGGATTGGTGGACGCCACCGACACCCTGGCCCAGCTGGGCGCCCGCGATCTGCAGGTGGTCCAGGCCACCGTGCATCGCATGCAGCGTCGCGGCAGCCAGGCCAAGCTTGCGGCCGCCGAACCCCTGTTCGTGATCGCGGCCGAACGCTGATCTTGTAACGCCGATTTTGTACCGACCCCGCGCCGCCACCTCCCTCGCCCGTCTGGCCAGTGGTTGGGCGGCGGGTGGCTTCGGCGCCGTGGTCGTGCTGCTGGGGGGCTGGTGGTTCACCCTGGCGGTAGGGCTGATCGTGCACCTGGGCCTGCTGGAGTTCTTCCGCATGGCCCAGTTCAAGGGAATCCGGCCTGCCACCAAGACCACGCTCGTGGCCGTCCAGCTGCTGCTGCTGTCCACCCAGGCGGCGGCGGCGGCCCACTGGGTCAGCCAGGGCGGCGCGCCGGCCGGGGTCGCCGGCGATGTGGCGGCGGCGGTGTTGCCGGCCTCGGGGGCGGTGATCTGCGGCTGGCTGCTGCTGCAGCCCAGCACCGGCACGATCGCCGACATCGCCGCTTCGGTGTTCGGGCTCTTTTATCTCGGTTTCCTGCCCAGCCACTGGATCAAGCTGCGCAACCTGGTGGATCCGACCCTGGCGCCGAATCTCTCTGGCAGCTTGCCGTTCACTGACTGGCCCTGGACCTCCGGCCTGGCCCTGACCCTGCTGGCCTGTTTCCTGATCGTGGCCACCGACATCGGCTCCTACGTGATCGGCCGGCGCCTCGGTCGCCATCCGCTCTCACCGATTTCCCCCGGCAAGACGATCGAGGGGGCCCTCGGCGGCATCGGTTGTGCGCTGCTGGTGGGGGCCGCCGGCGGGGTGCTGCTGGGCTGGCGCTGGGGCTGGCTGCTGGGCGGGCTGCTGGGAGCGGTGGTGGCCGTGTTCGCCCTGGTCGGCGATCTCACCGAGTCGATGATGAAACGCGATGCGGGCCTCAAGGATTCCGGCGATGTGATCCCCGGGCACGGCGGCATCCTCGATCGCATCGACAGTTATCTGTTCGTGCCGGCGGTGGTCTACTCGCTGGTCACCCTGGTGCTGCCGATTCTGGAGCGGGGTTGAGCGCGCCCCAGTCGCAACCGGCTTCAGGCCGTCACCAATGCCTGACCCGTCAGTTCCAGTCGCCCGCTACCGAGATCAACCCGCATGATCTTGACATTGGGATCCATCGGCAGCCGGGCGACCCGCCCGTCCGGTTCGGCCCGCAGTTGCAGGGTGCCATCGCTGGCCTCCACCCTGGTCCCCAGCTCGATCGGCGCGTTGCCGGCCGCGTCCATGGTCGAGAGGATCAGACGATCACCGTCAAAGCGGAGCCTTCCCAGAGGGGCCAGACCCAGCAGTTCCTCGGCCAGTCCATCCCCCAGCTCCCGCCAGGGCGCCGTGGCCAGGGTGCGGTTGAGCCCCTCGGCACTGAAACGCACCCATCCCTCGATCCGGAAGGGATGCTCCAGCTTCAGCGTCTGGGATCGCAGCAGCGCCCCCATCCGCACCTGCATCGGCGCACTGCGCAGCTCCACCGCCTCGATCTCCAGGCTTTGGAAGACCACCCGACGGGCCGTCAGCCGCACCGCCTCCAGTCGACCGCCCAGCAGCCGGGCCGCAGATCCCTCCAGCCGGATCTCCAGGTCCTCGATCGCCTCGCACTGCTGGCGCAACCAGAGCTCCAGCCCGCGGGCCAGCAGGGCCAGCATCGGCCCGCCACGCCCGCTCTGCGGCGCAACGGAACCGCTGGGGGCATCGGGGGCAGGAGAAGGGGCTTCCTCGGACATCCGACGCCATGGCGGCACTGGCGCCTCTCCTAACAGAGCCGGTCCCATCGCTGCAGGCGCTGAGCTCGTTCCCGGGAACTTCGACCTAGCCTGCGCCGATGCTGATGCTCCTCCAAGCCCTGGTCAGCCTTGCCTGCGGCGGCGGCGCCGGCTGGTTGCTGGGCCGCAGTGTGCCCAGGCTGGTGCAGCGCTCCGGATCCCTGGCCCGCCGCAACCAGACCACCCAGCTGCTGTTCGGGCTGCTGCTGCTCTCCCCCTGGCTGATCGGCATTCTGGCGCTGATCTGCCTGCTGAGTCGTTTCGATCTGCTGCTCCTGGTGCTGGGCTACTGGGTTGGTTTCCTGCTGGCGCGCCGCCGGCTGGGGCTCTGACCCCGATCCGGCCGCTGCCTCAGTCCATGCGGGCACGGCGGCCGGCCAGGAACGCTTCCGCCGACGTCACCCCGGCCAACAGCAGCAGGCCCGCCAGACCGACCAGTCGCTGCTGCTCGCTGGGGCCGCTGTCCGGAGGGGCCAGCAGGGCTCCGGCCAGGAACCAGGCCGTGGCCAGGGCTGAGCAGATCCAGTAAGCCCGCCAGCGGCGCTGGTAGATGTAGCCGCTGCCCAGTCCGGGCACCAGATTGAGCAGGGCCGCCAGGCCGGGCGATGCGGCCGCCAGCACCTGTTTGCGGTTGGGATCGGCGGCGACCGCCTCAAGTTGGGCCGCTACGGAAGCGGCGGACATCGACTCGGAAGCGGCGGGATCGGCAGTCAAGGGATTCAGATCGTCGTTGCTGCCGAGTGTGGCGAGGATTGCGCCGGCCTGCGGTGTCAGGGGCCCCACAGGCGCAGCAGGTTGCTGTAACTGCGGCTGATCAGGTCGAACTCCTCGCTCCTGCCCTCCCTGGCAAACAGGGAGCGGCGGGCCGTGTCCAGCTCAAACAGCAGCTCCCGTTGCTCGGCGCCGCGGATTCGGCTTTCGATCCAGCCCACCGCCACCAGCCGCTGCCCCCGCCCCACCGGTTCGACCCGGTGCAACAGGGTGCTGGGGTACACGATCCCATCGCCCGCCGCCAGCTTGTGGCGCTCCTCCCCAGCGGGGAACTCGAGCACGAGCTCGCCGCCGCTGTAGTGCTGCGGGGCGCTCAGAAACACGGTGAAGGAGAGATCCGAGCGGCCCTCTGCCATGTAGGCGTCATCGAGATGGCGGCCATAGCCCTCGCCGGGACCGCAACGGCTGAAGCGCAGGCTATGCAGGCGCAGGGGCAGGGCCGCCGCCTGCAGCAGCGGATCGGCCTCCAGGACCTGCAGCACGCTGGGAGCCAGCCGGCGATGCAGGTCGCTGTCGCGTGCCAGCTGGCGGTTGTGTTTGACGGCGCGGGCGTGCCAGCCGGCCGTTGCGGCGCCGGCCTGCCAGGGGCTCTCTGGCGCCAGGAGCTGGCTCTGCAGCGCCTGCACCTGCTCCGGGCTCAGTAGCCGCTCAAGTTGGAAGCGCATGGGAGGGGGAGGAATCGAGGGGCGGGTGGAAAAGCTTCGGGGTCCATGGTCAATCCCGGGCGGCATTGCCCGCCGGCCGGAGCCCCCTGGGTCGCCGCGGCAGCCCCTGGCCCCAGGCGATGCCCCAGAGCCATCCGCACAGGAATCAACGGAATCCCGTTTGTGGAGCGGAGTGCTGAGGCGGGCTGCCCTGGTTGGCATGGGCACGGGTCCCACGAAGCTGGGGTGGTGGTCAAGTCGTCCCATGGCGCCAACCGATCGCCCGACGGCGCGAACCGTCGCCTGGCGGCGGCAACTCTTGCCCGGCGGCGCAAACCGTGCCATTTCGCACAGGCTCCTGTCGCCTGCCGGCAGCAGCGAGCGGCGCCGTCGCCAACAATGGGGCCATTGCAACCCCCCTCCACCATGGCCCGACCGTCCATCGCCCTGTTCCTGGCCACCGCCGGCCTGATCGCCGGCGTCACCGGCTGCGGACACAGCTCGAACGCGCCGGCGCCCAAGGGCGGCGAGACGTTGGCTCCCAGCACCGCCGCACCGGCGCCGGCACCGGCCAAACCCGAAGCTGAAAAGGGCGAAAAGGGCGAAGAAGGTGGCGAGGGTGGCGAGAACTGAACCGCGATCGATCGCGGTGGTCGGTGCTGGCGTCGCCGGCTGTGCCCTGGTGGCCCAGCTGCGTCGCCTGGGCAGCAGGGCCGCGATCACCCTGCTGGAATCCGGTCGCGGCAGTGGCGGTCGGGCCTCCACCCGCCGCTCCCGCCACGATGGCGGCCTGGCGATCGACCATGGCGCCCCCCTGTTCCATATCAGCGCCGAGCCGCCGCCGGATCTGCTCACGCCCCTGCTGCAGGGCGGCTGGATCGAGCCCTGGCCCCCCGGCCCGACTGCTCTAGCCGAGCTGCAGGCAGACGGTCAGATCCGCTCCGGCTACGGGGATCCCCGGCTGGATGGCGCGATCTATCGCGGCAGCCGAGGCATGGAGGCCATCAGCGGTGGGCTTCTGGCCCTGGCCACGGCGGCAACGCCTGCCGGGGTACCTGAGCCCCAGGCCCGCTTCGGGACGATGGTGCGTGAGCTGGTGCCCAGTCCCGGCGGCCCCTGGCGCCTGCTCGATGCTCAGGGCCAGCTGCTGGCGCAGGCCGACTGGTTGGTGCTGGCCGGCACCCTGCTGGCCCATCCCCGCGGCCCAAAGGTGTTCGGCTGGTCGGAGGTGCCCCTGGCGGCGGCGGCCCGCCAGCTCGGGGATCCCCAGCTCGAGGCGGCCCTCGCGGCCATCGCCACACTCGAGGGTGAGGCCCGCAGCAATCTGCTGGTGGTGATCGCCGCGGCAGCGGCGCAGCCCTGGCTGGATCTGCCGTTTCGCCATCTCAGTCTGACGGCGGCGGCCAGCCGACGCTGGGGCCTGGAGCGCCTGTCGCTGCAGCCGCTGGCGGATGGCCGTGTCGTGCTGGTGGCCCATTCCAGCGCCGCCGTGGCGGCCCGCTGCCTGGAGGTTCATGGCAGCAGCTCCTCGGCCGCCCGCCTGTTGGCAACCCCAAGGGATCCTGCGGCCGAAAGCCGGTTGATCCAGGCCCTGTGCGAGGCGCTGACGGACTGTCTGGCCGGGCTCCTGCCCCCCGGCACCAGCCTGGAGGCGGCGGAGCAGCGACAGCTGATGCGCTGGGGGGCGGCCTTCCCCTGGGGCGACGGCCTGGAGGCCGAGAGCATGGTCTGTGCCACCAGCCGGGTGGCACTCTGCGGCGATGCCATCACCGGCCCCGGCTTCGGCCGGATCGAAGGGGCGCTGCGCAGCGGCGAGTGGCTGGCGGCCCGCCTGATGCCGCTGCTGGCCCCGTCCAGGCTCACGTAGCCGCGAGTGCCTGCTGCAGGAGGTCCAGCCGGCGGGCGTTGACGCCGAGATCGGAGTCGCCGAGGCGGGAGGCTGAGCGAGCCTGCAGGATCTGATGCTCGCCGTCGGCATAGAGCTCCAGGTCATCGACGAAGCCGAACAGGCGACTGGTGGCGGTGGCATGCAGATAGCCACCGCCGGTTTCGACCACGGCGATGCCATCCAGGCTGAGCACGGCCGGTAGCAGGGCCTCCAGGGCCGCTGCCGGATCGGCCACGGACCAGTTGCGCCGGTTGCAATGGGCGGGGCTGGAGCAGGGGGCCAATCCGCTGTCATGAAGCCCCAGCTCCGCCGGCAGTGGCCCCTCCAGATGGAGCAGGGAGGCGCGGGCGGGTTGGGCGCCGACCACCAGCAGCAGTAGCAGCAGCAGGGCGGCGCAGCCGCGGGCCAGGCTGGCTCGGATCGACAGGGAGGGCATGGGTTTAGGGCTCAGGAATAGACAACTGAAAAGGGAAACAGCCGGCTTGAGAGGCTGAAAGTTGTTGAGCAAGGAACGGCTGGTCCGCATAAAAACCCCTGGTTGACAGGTGAGCCCCTGGCTTGAGAACGACCAGCGCGCTCTCAGGGGAGCAGCCGAATCAGCCATCGGGCCTCATGACAGGCCGAGATGGACTCCAGGCTCAGGTGATGCCGCGATCAGCAGCAGCCGCGGTCAGGTCCAGCCAGGTGTCGGCCACCCGTTGGGGCTGATCAATATGGGGCAGATGGCCGCAGGCCGGCACCTCCCGCAGCCGTTCACCCAGCAGGGCCTGGGCGGCGCGCTTCTGGGGAGGGCGCAGGATGCGATCGTTGGCTCCCCAGAGCACGGTCAGTGGCTGCGGCGGCAGTGGCTGGCCGCAACCGGCGAAACCACCGGAGCGGGCAAAGCGCCGCAGGGCTTCTGCCCAGCCCGGGGTCAGCAGATGCAGCGAGGCGATTTCCAGCTCCGGCGGGCCCACATCCCTGTCGGGGTCGGCGAAGGCGCTGCGGCAGAGGCCCTGACGCACCCCTGGCAGGGACAGGAATCGCACCCCCAGCCCGTCAAGCAGAGGCGGCAGGGGCATCGGCCGGCCCGTGAGCCCCGCCGGGGCCAGCAGCAGCAGCTGGTTGAAGCGCTCCGGCTGGCGCCTGGCCAGTTCCACGGCCACCGATCCCCCCATCGAGGCGCCGATCAGCCCCAGGGGAGCACCCTCCAGACGATCTGCGAGGGCGGCTAGCAGCGCCTCTAGATGGGCCAGCACTCCGCGGGGGGAGTAATCGCCGTGGTCGGGTCTGGGGGTGAAGCCGAAGCCGTAAAGATCGGGAATGATCAGACGATGCCGGGCAGCCAGCAGCGGCACCAGCCGCCGGAACTCCAGCAGGGAGCTGTCAAAGCCATGCAGCAGCAGCAGCGGCGGCCCATCGCCCACCACGGCCACCGGCCAGCTGTCGGCGAGTCCGTCCAGCTGCCACCACTGCACCGCCGCGGCCAGCTGGCGCCCCTGGGGATCGAGCAAGGTATCGGCGGCACGCTGCAGCAGCTCCTGAGACGCGAGGGCGCTCACGACACCTTCAGCTCAGCCGTGGTGCTGACCAGGGCCGTCAGCAGGTCGGTGGCATCGACCCGGAAGGGCAGCTGATGCAAATCCGAGTCATCGCGACAGGCGAAGCGGCAGACCCGATCGAGCTCGTCGAGGCTGGCCCCACCCAGTCCCAGGTCGGCGAGGTTGGTCGGCAGGGACAGGCGGCGGAACAGGCTGATCAGCTGACGCCGGGCCTGGGAGGCCAGGCGGTTGCTGCCGACCTGCTCCTCCAGCCTGAGCTGCACCAGGATGCCGAAACCCACCTTTTCGCCGTGCAGGCGGCCGTGGCTCGCTGCCAGTTGGGTGAGGCCGTTGTGGACGGCGTGGGCCGCGACCGTGCGACAGCGCGCTCCGCCTAGACCTCCGATCAGGCCGGCCGTCAGGCCGCAGGCCTCAGCGACCTGCACCCAGGCCTCCCCCCCGGGGTCGGCCATGGCCGCTTCCCCCTCCAGCAACAGCTGATCCCGCAGCAGGCGAGCCATCTGCACGGCCTGCTGCACCAAGCCATCGGCGCTGTTGCCACTGCTGACCGAGGCCTCATACCACTTGGCCATGGCATCGGCAATGCCGCTGGCCAGGGTGCGGACCGGGGCCTGGCGCACCAGGTCATGGTCGAACACCAGCAGGTCGGGGCAACGTTGCAGGGCCACATCGCCCCGAAAGGCGCCTTCGGGCGAGTACAGGTTGGCGAGGGCCGTCCAGCCGGCGCAGGTGGCGGCGCTGGTGGGCACGGTGATGCAGGCCAAGCCGAGCCGGTCCGCGAGCAGCTTGCCGGCATCGAGCACTTTGCCGCCGCCGGCGGCGATCACCGCGTCACAAGTGGCGGCGCGGCTCCGGTCCGCCAGACGCTGCAGATCTTGCTCGCAGCAGTCATGGTGCAACTCCGCCACCTGGGGTTCCAGGCCCGCGGCCTCCAGGTCGGACTGCAGGCCCTGGCGCAGAACCAGGGTGGCGGCACTGCGACCCAGCAGCAGCGGTCGTCGGGTCAGCGGCGGCAGCAAGTCAAGGGCCACCCGCCATGCTCCGGATCCGCGCAGAACGCGGTTGGGGGAAATTTGATGCTGTTGAGGACTCGCGGTCATCGGATCAGCCTAAAAGTTGTAGGGAGACACCGCAGTCCGATGCCATCAAAAACCCCCATGCTCAGACATGGGGGATAGAAGGGATTGGGGGCTGGATCTGAAGCTCAGCCGGCACCAGCGCTGGCCAGCTCGGGGACAGGGGGCATCAGGACCTGTTTGCGGATCACGACCTGCTTCTCCTCGTTGATATCGACCAGGGCGGCATCTCCCTCGCCGATGCCACCGGAGAGAAACTCCTCGGCCAGCGAATCTTCCAGCAGGCGCATCACAGCCCTGCGCAGCGGACGGGCACCGTAGCTGGGGTTGTAACCCTCTTCGACCAGCCGCTCCTTAAAGGCTTCGGTGACCGACAAACGGATGCCCTTTTCCTGCATGCGGGCGAAGATCTCGCGCAGCATGATCTCGGCGATCAGCTTGACCTCATCGCGAGTGAGCTGACGGAAGACAATGATCTCGTCGAGACGGTTGAGGAACTCGGGCCGGAAGTACTGCTTGAGTTCCTCGTTGACCAGGGAGCGAATCCGGTTGTACTGGGTCTCTTCCACATCGCCGCCGCCGAACTCGAAACCGAGTCCACCACCACCCTTTTCAATCACTTTCGAACCGATGTTCGAAGTCATGATGATCAGAGTGTTCTTGAAGTCCACCGTGCGGCCCTTGGAGTCAGTCAGGCGGCCATCTTCCAACAGCTGCAGCAGCAGGTTGAAGACATCCGGGTGGGCCTTCTCGATCTCGTCGAACAGCACGACGGTGTAAGGACGGCGCCGCACCGCTTCGGTCAGCTGGCCACCTTCGTTGAAGCCGACATAGCCCGGAGGCGAACCAATCAGCTTGCTGACGGTGTGGCGCTCCATGAACTCAGACATGTCCAGCCGGATCATCGCCTCTTCGCTGCCGAAGAAGTAGGTGGCCAAAGCCTTGGTGAGCTCGGTCTTGCCGACGCCGGTGGGGCCGGAAAAGATGAAACTGGCGATCGGCCGGTTGGGATTCTTGAGGCCGACCCGGGCGCGGCGGATGGCGCGGGAGACCGCCTTGACGGCTTCATCCTGGCCGATCAGGCGCTGGTGCAGGGTTTCCTCCATATTCAGCAGCTTCACCGATTCGCTTTCGGTGAGCTTCTGAACCGGCACCCCGGTCCAGGAGGCGACGATATGGGCGATGTCCTCCTCGGTAACAACGGGTGAGCGACCACCGGCCTCACTACCGCCGTCGGCAAAGGCACTGCCGGCGCTGGCGGGCAGTGCCGCCACGGCCACCGGCGCGGCCTCCGGGCCGGAGCCGGCTTCGGTGTCGGGCTCTTCATCGCGGCGAGCCTGCAGAATTGAGCGGATCTGCTCGCGCAGCTCGACTTCCTTGTCGCGCAGTTCGCCAGCCTTGGTGAAGTCCTGATCGCGGACAGCGTCCTCCTTCTCCTTCTGCACGGTCCGCAGCTGCTTATCGACCTCCTTGGCGGCGGGGGGCAGCTTGGAGTTCATCAGGCGCACGCGGCTACCGGCCTCATCGATTAGGTCGATGGCCTTATCCGGCAGGAAGCGATCGGAGATGTAGCGATCGCCAAGGGTGGCGGCGGCCACGAGGGCCTCGTCGGAAATCTTGAGGCGATGGTGCTGTTCGTAGCGCTCCCGCAGACCGCGCAGGATCTCAATCGTGTCGTCGACGGAGGGCTCCCCGACCATCACCGGCTGGAAGCGGCGCTCAAGGGCGGCGTCGCGCTCGATGTGTTTGCGGTATTCGTCGAGGGTGGTGGCGCCGATGCACTGCAATTCGCCGCGGGCCAAGGCCGGCTTGAGAATGTTGGCGGCATCGATCGCCCCCTCAGCCGCGCCGGCGCCGATCAGGGTGTGAACCTCGTCGATCACCAAGATCACATTGCCGGCGGAGCGGATCTCCTCCATGATTTTCTTGAGGCGCTCCTCGAACTCGCCCCGGTACTTGGTGCCGGCCACCAGCAAGCCGATGTCGAGGGTGAGAACGCGCTTGTCCTCCAGGATGTCGGGCACATCGCCGGTGGTGATGCGCTGCGCCAGGCCTTCGGCGATGGCGGTCTTGCCGACGCCCGGCTCGCCGATCAGTACGGGATTGTTCTTGGTGCGCCGGCCGAGGATCTGGATCACCCGATCAATCTCGTTGTGACGTCCGACCACCGGATCCAGCTTGGAATCGGCCGCCAGCTGGGTGAGATTGCTGCCGAACTCGTCGAGGGTGGGGGTCTTGGTGGAGCCCTTGCCGCTGCTGCCGGAGGCCACTTCGGCCGTCTCGCCGAGCATGCGGATCACCTGCGTGCGCACCTTGGCCAGATCGACGCCGAGGTTCTCCAGAACCCGGGCGGCGACGCCTTCGCCCTCACGGATCAGGCCAAGCAGCAGGTGCTCGGTGCCGATGTAGTTGTGCCCTAGCTGGCGGGCTTCCTCGAGGGAGAGCTCCAGCACGCGCTTGGCGCGGGGAGTGAAGGGAATCTCGACGGCCACGAAGCCGGAGCCCCGGCCGATGATCTTCTCCACCTCCACGCGGGCGTCCTTGAGATTGACGCCCATGGACTTGAGGACCTTCGCCGCCACACCAGTGCCCTCGCCGATCAGGCCCAGCAGGATCTGCTCGGTGCCGACGAAGTTGTGCCCCAGGCGTCGAGCCTCTTCCTGGGCCAGCATGATCACCTTGATGGCCTTCTCGGTAAACCGCTCGAACATGGCCAGAGCCTGGTGCAAGTGCTTCCAACCTATCAGGGTTGAAGCGATGCTGTGTATCCAGGCTCAGCCATGGGGCTGAAGCGGGGCACAAGTCAGGTCTGACCTGGAGTTTCGTGGGTATTCAATATATCTCAAATGCCTTGATTCGGGCCTTTGTGGCTTAGGAATCTTCGGTT
>JBAPUA010000227.1:0-21521 GCA_049282435.1 Cyanobium sp.
GACCAGCGGGCCGCAGCTGGGCGAGCAGATCCGGCACGGTCTCAGGCCGGATCCCCCCCGCCAGCCACCAGGGCAACGGCGACCGGAAGTCTCGGAGCCAGTCAAGCGGCAGGCTGTGCCCCGTCCCCCCCAGCTGGTCCGGCACCCAGGCGTCCAGCAACAGCGCATCGACGACCTCGCCATAGGCCTGGGCGCGCTCCAGATCCTCGGCCGAGCGGATGCGCAGGGCTTTCCAGATCTCGACATCCAGCTGGGAGCGCAGCTCCCGGCAGCGACTGGGGCTCTCCTCACCGTGGAGCTGGAGCACCTGATGGCCCCGCCCGGCGGCGAGGAGTGCCAACTCCCCATCCTCTGGATCGGCGACCACCAGCACGCCGCGGCAGGAGGCGGCGCCGGCGGTGACTGCGGCGAACAGCTGCTGACGCCGCTCCGGAGCCAGGTAGCGGGGCGAAGCGGGCACGCCGATCACACCGATCGCGTCGACGCCGAGGGCCGCCACCGCCGCCGCCTGGGCGGGATGGCGCAGGCCGCAGATCTTGAGCGCAGGCTGGGGCAAACGTCCAGGGCCGTTAGTGCCTTCCTAGGATCCCTCACACACTGCTCCAGGTGACGCCTGGGGCCCCGTCGCATCGGTGGCCGTGGGAGAAGGCTGGCAACTGCTCAAAATCCGAGGGATTCCCCTGCGGATCCATCCCACCTGGTTCGTGATCCTGTTCGTGGCCACCCTGGCCTTTGAGCAGCACTATCGGCTGAGCCTGAGCGGCCAGGTGTCTCCTGGGCTGGTCTGGGCCGTAGCCCTGACCACGGCCGTGATGCTCTTTGTCTCCGTGCTCCTGCACGAACTGGGTCATTCCCTGGTCGCCCTCTCCCAGGGGGTGCGGGTCCGCAGCATCACCCTGTTTCTGCTCGGCGGCGTCGCCAGTGTCGAGCGGGAATGTTCCACGGCCATGGGAGCTCTGCTGGTGGCTGCGGCGGGTCCGGCGGTCAGCCTCGTGCTGGCGATCGGCCTGCTGTTCCTGGGCCATCCGGCCTCCCACCTTTCGCCGGTGCTCGGCGAGATGGTCAACCAGCTCGGAGCCCTCAATCTGGTGCTGGCCCTGTTCAATCTGCTGCCCGGCCTGCCCCTTGATGGCGGCCTGATCGTCAAGGCGATGGTCTGGCAGATCACCGGCAGTCAGCGACGCGGTCTGGAGGTCGCCAACACCTGCGGCAGGCTGCTCGCCTACCTGGCGATCTTCATGGGCAGCCTGCTGCTGCTGCGGGGCAGCGGCCTGGCCGGGGCCTGGTTGATGCTGCTCGGATGGTTCGGCCTGGGGGCAGCCCGCAACCAGAACCAGCTGCTCAAGCTGCAGCAGGCCCTCAAGGAGCTGAAGGTCAAGGACGTGGCCCAGCGGCGCTTCCGGGTGGTGGAGGCCTCCATCAGCCTGCGCCAACTGAGCCGCCTACGCCTCGATGACACCCGGAATCAGTCGGACTCCCCCGGCGGGAGCAGCCCTCTGAGCCCCGAGGCCTCGCCAGCGAGCCAGCCCGACTGGGTCTTCAAGTCAGCCCTAAATGGGGTCCTGCCCGCGACCGGCACCGAGCTGCCCGATTGGATCCTGGTCTGCGATCGCGGTCGCTGGCAAGGGCTGATCGACGACGGTCCCCTACGGGAGCTGCCTGTCCAGCGCTGGGATTCGGAGCGCGTCGGTGACCATCTGCGGCCCCTCAACAGTCTGGCTTCGATCCCCGACTCGGCACCGCTGTGGCAGGCAGCCCTCGAGCTGGAGAACCATCCGCGCCTGCTGGTTCTCAGCCCGGCCGGCTTGCCCTGCGGCACGGTCGAGCGCCCGGAACTCGGGGAAGCGGTACTGCGGCGACTGGGCCTGCGCCTGCCAGCTCCCCTGCTCGCCACCGCCCGCCGTCAGAGCGGCTATCCCCTAGGGCTGGCCCTGGGCCAGATCGCCAGGGGGATGGTCGGCACCGGTGAGGTCGGCGCCGACAGCCCCTCTGCTCAGGGCTCGCAAGCGGCGCCTGTCGCCGAATCGGGGCTCTCCGGCGACAGGCGATAGCGGCCCTCCAAGCCGGTGATCGCGGCCCATTCCAGCACTGACAGCCCACGGCTCTGCCAGGCGATCGAGGCGGCGAAGGGAAGATGGCGCTGGGCCGCCTCGCACAGCACCTGCTCCAGCTCCTGGACCGTCAGCGGCAGGGGTGGCAGCGCCGGCGGTGCCGATCCGAACACCTGTCTCCAGAGGTCAGCGGGGGGATCAATCAAGATGCTTCCATGCTGCAGCAGATGGCCGCGGCGCCATAACTGGGCACTGCCGATCCGCTTGGCACCGCAGGGATGGATCAGATCGGCGGCGGTGGCGCGCGCAAAGCAGCCGCTCTCCTGAGCAAGGGCGGGCTCGCTGCCCGACACCAGCGGCGCCCCGACTGTGGCAAAGCCCTGGCGCAACCATTCGCAGGCCAGTTGGTAGGCCTGACGGCGACGGGCCGGAGCCGCAGGCCAGATCAGGGCATAGGTGAGCTCCCCGGCATGCAGCACGGCCCTGCCCCCACTGGGACGCCGCACCAGCTGCAGTTCCCCCCGGGTCGCCAGCTGCCGCCAGTGGGGCTCGATCCGCCGCTGATGAAAGCCAAGGGACAGGGTTGGCCGGGACCAACGGTAAAAGCGCAGTACCGGCGCAGCAGCAGGCAGGGCCTCCAGGGATTGCTCCAGCAACCAGGCGTCGATCGCCATCTGCCGGCAGCCCTCCACCTCCAGAGTCGGGATCAGGCGCAGCCCGGCCGTCCCCGACCTCAGGGGCAACGGCGGCGGCAACGGGCTCACGACGGCGGCAGGGCCTCCCAGAAGCCCGCATCCAGCTCGAAGCCGAGCACTGCAGCCATCTGGCTGAGGCTGCCGCGGCAACTGATCCCCTGCCGGCGAGCGAGATGGTCCAGCAGAAACATGCGGTGGGTGATCCACAGCTCCAGGCTCTCGGCGGCGAAGCGAATGCCTTCACTGCGGCTGAAGCCATGGGGCAGCAGCATCGCCACATGACGGGTGAGCTGGCCGCCACTGCGCTCCAGCAGCAGCGGCAACCAGGGCAGAAGGGCGTCGGCCCTGAGGCTCCACAGCCGGACTTCGGTGATCTCCGAAAGCTCGCGGGGGTCCTCCGGCGGACGGGGCCAGTCGAGCGCCAGGGAAAGACTGCCGCTGCGTTCCAGCAGCTCCGGCAAAGGCAGAGCCGCCAGGCCATCGAGGGCAGAGATGTCGAGCTGGCGGATCGCCGCCGCACGGATCAACAGCGACCCGGATGGGGTGGATGAGGAAGGGGCCATCAAGAGCTGTGACAGGGCGTCGCCGCAGGCTGGACCGTAGCCCGTCGAACCCGAAGAATGGGTCGATCGCGTTCCCTTCCGATGACCATGATTAACCAGGCTGAAGTGCTGATTGCCCTGGTCGTGGCCGCCCACGCCGGTGTGCTGGCCATCCGTCTCTGCTTCAGTCTGTACAAGGCCTGAAGCCTTGGCGGCTGGACCTTGGCAAGCCGCAGCCGGCCTGCTAAAAGCAGGACATCCGTCGCCCCCCTGCGGTGCCCGCCTCCCCCAGCAGCCAGTCCCGCCGCTCCACCGGCCGCCATCGGCAGAAGCCCGATGCCACCCAGGTCGCCATGGGCCGCACCCCCCGCCCGGATGCAGGGCCGAACAAGCCGCTTCTGGACACGACCAGGGCCGCTGACCGCGCCGATACCCTGGCGGTCTTCGCCACGGATGGCCAGCTGATCAGCCTTTCCAATGAGAGGCGTGAACTGCTCTGCAGTGTCATCGGACTGGGGGTGAAGTTCGGCCTGGTGGCCGTTGCCGCCGTCAGCCTGTTCCGACTCTCGGTGGCCTACCAGCAACGTATGGATCGGCAGGGCGAGATCTCGGCGGTGCTCGAACTGGAAACCGCCAAGTTGGCCAAATCCAGGGAGCGCTTCGACCAGTTGTTCACGGAGTCGGGCGAACAGCAGCTGATCCGTGAACAGAGCCAATGGATCGCTCCGAACCGTCTGAGGGTCGTCTGGCAGGGCGATCGGGCATTTCCAACTGTTGAAACCGCCAGCACCCTGCCCGGTAAGACCCTGACCCGTCCCTAGGTTGGATCGCCAATCCGCCTTCCATCCAGGACGCCATGGTTTCTGTCCCTGGTGACGCTGCCCCCGACAACGTCACCAATTCCGGCGCTGTGCCCGGAACCCCTGGCACGGTGCTGATCACCGGGGCTTCCTCCGGTGTTGGCCTGTTTGCCACCAAGGCCCTGGCCGACCGAGGCTGGCATGTGGTGATGGCCTGCCGGGATACCGAGAAGGCGCGTCGCGCCCAGGCTGCGCTCGCCATTCCCGACAACGAGGTGTCCCATCTGCAGGTGGACCTGGGGGATCTGGAGAGTGTCAAGAGGCTGGTGGACAGCTTCCATGCCAGCGGCCGATCTCTGGATGCCCTGCTGATCAACGCCGCGGTTTATCTGCCTCGGCTCAAGCATCCGCAGCGCTCGCCCCAGGGCTACGAAATCTCGATGGCCACCAACCACTTCGGCCATTTCCTGCTGATCCACCGGCTGCTGGACGACCTCAGGCGCTCCAGCCATCCGTCCCGTCGGGTCGTGATTCTCGGCACCGTCACCGCCAACTCCAAGGAGCTCGGCGGCAAGATTCCCATCCCCGCCCCCGCCGATCTTGGCGATCTGGCGGGCTTCGCCGCCGGCTTTAAGGCGCCGATCGCCATGGCCGATGGCAAGAGCTTCAAGCCGGGTAAGGCCTACAAGGACAGCAAGCTCTGCAACATGATCACCACCCAGGAGCTGCATCGCCGCCTGCATGCCAGTACCGGCATCGTCTTCACGTCCCTCTATCCGGGCTGCGTGGCCGACAGCCCCCTGTTCCGCCACACCCCGCCGGCCTTCCAGACGATCTTCCCCTGGTTCCAGAAGTCGATCACCGGCGGCTATGTCAGCCAGGCCCTGGCCGGCGAACGGGTGGCTGATGTGGTGATGGATCCCGCCTTTGCCGTCTCCGGTGTGCACTGGAGCTGGGGCAATCGCCAGACCAAAGGCGGCAAACAGTTCAGCCAGGAGCTCTCGGACAAGGCCAGCAATCCCGAAACCGCTCGCCGCATGTGGGAACTGACCAGCCAGTTGGTGGGTCTCGACGGCAACTGATGACCTCCGGCGGGGCCATCGACCAAGGCCCTGATCACCCCTCGGGATGATCGGCTGTATTTAGGGCCGCCGTGAAGGATCCGCTGCCGCAGTGGCCAACGGACTATCCAACGCTTGGGCTGAATGGGACAGCCAACGCCGAACTCCTGAATCAACAGCCATGGCATCCAGAGGCCAGCCCCGGGCCCTGGCAGAGGACCTGTGTCAGGGCCCGGAGTTGCCGGACGGTGCCAGCGGGATCAGACGGCGCCTTGTCGAGCCGATCAGGGACCGGGGAACTCAGGAAGCCCGGCGAGCCGATGCCACCAAGGCTCCAGCGAGCTATCGGTCGCTCTGGCCGCCGCAGCGTCCGCGACCGCAGCCCCCCTGGTTGTACACCTCCAGCATTCAGCCGAGAGGTCATCCTGGCGGTGAGACCAGGTCCAGGACTGGCCGACTGCGCGGGGGGCAGCCAGCCAGTCATCCGGCGCGGCGCAGAGCGATCAATCGAAACCGAGCAGGTCGAAGATCTCGCGATCCTTGAGAGATTCGGCCTCCAGCGGTTCGACGTTCTCCAGCATGCGGCGCGCCAGATTCAGGTATTCCTGCTGCACGGCCTCCACTTCAGGAGTGGTCTCCATCTCAAAGATGGTGCACTTCTTGAGACGGGATTTTCGAATCGCGTCCACGGTCTTGAAGTGGGCCATGGTGCGCAGGCCTGTGCGGGCATTGAACTTATCGATCTCGTCGGTCTCCTCGGAGCGGTTGGCGATCACGCCACCGAGGCGCACCTTGTAATTCTTGGCCTTGGCATTGATGGCCTGCATGATCCGATTCATGGCGAAGATCGAATCGAAGTCGTTCGCCGTCACGATCAGGCAGTAGTCGGCATGTTGCAGCGGTGCCGCAAAACCACCACACACCACGTCCCCGAGCACATCGAAGATCACCACATCGGTCTCCTCCAGTAGATGGTGCTCCTTCAGCAACTTCACCGTCTGGCCGGTGACATAACCGCCGCAGCCGGTGCCGGCCGGCGGGCCGCCGGATTCGACGCACATGACACCGTTGTACCCTTCAAAGACGAAGTCTTCCGGCTTCAGTTCTTCGGTGTGGAAGTCCACGGTCTCGAGGATATCAATCACCGTGGGCACCATGCGCTTGGTGAGCGTGAAGGTGCTGTCGTGCTTGGGATCGCAACCGATCTGCAACACCCGCTTGCCCAACTTGGAAAAGGCGGCCGAGAGGTTGGAGGAGGTGGTGGATTTGCCGATCCCGCCTTTGCCGTACACGGCGATGACCAGGGCGCCCTCTGCAATCGCCATAGCAGGGTCCTGATGGACCTGGAGGCTGCCCTCACCGTCCTCGCGGCGACTAGTGGTGAGCGGGGGATTGAGGGTGCTGGTCATGGGAAAAGAAACAGGGGAGATGACATCACAACAGCTGCCAGACGGCCGTCAGCGCCAAGCCTGACCAGGCGCGAACAGGAGTGTCGGATGGGCATGCAAACCGACACATTTAGCCGCTGATCCATGGGCGCTGGCGGCTGGTTGAGGTTGAACAATCGTTGCGGCCATGGCGGCGGAAGGGTGGGGTCTGATCACGTCTGGAGCGGTGGACAAGGTGTGCTGACTGGCTCTGTCGCGTGGTGTTGAGGGGTGGATTGGCCAGCGAATCGGGGCCGGACAACGGTTCCAGAAGCCGTGAAGACTGGTGGAGAAGCGACCAGAGCAGCTAACCCACCCAAGGGTTCCGATGGAGGATCAGATGAACGGATCGCTATCAAGGAGCACTCAGTCGGACCCCAGCAGCGATCTGAAGCCAGTGATCTGAAGCCGCCATTGGACAGGCTGAATGGACTCGGCCGGCCAGTGCGCTGACGGGGATCTGTGGATCTGTTGCCCCTGAGGCGCATCAGATCCACAGGAATCTCTAGGACAAGGGCAGCACTTTGACTGAGAGCAGAAATACTCATGTCATGGGCTAGCGGCTGAAGTGGGCCTTGGCGTCGTACAGGGTTTCAGCATCAATCAGGGCAATGCCGCGTTCGCGGGCATAGGTCTCGGTGTTGCGACGCACCTTGCTGCGCACGAAGAAGGGGATCTTGTGCAGTTCCGCTTCCCCGTCCGCCCCCCAGCGGGGATCTGCCGAGCCGGTGGCGGGCGAGGGCGGCTCCAGGGTGGCGGTGGCCGTCCGCACCGGAGCGGACGCCGTCGCGACGGCCAGCTCCCCAGCACCTGCCGTGGCCCCAGCCCCAGCCCCCTGGCCCAGCAGCACGGGATCGGAGGCCGATGTCATTGAGGGGGCGCCATCGCCGAGGTGGCTGCGATGGCCATCGACGAACTCGAAATCGTGGCGGAACATGCCGATCAGGTGTTCCTCCAGGCCCATCATCAGCGGATGCACCCAGCTGTCGAAGATCACATTCGCCCCCTCCCAGCCCATCTGAGGGGCGTAGCGGGCCGGCACGTCCTGCACATGCAGTGGCGTGCTGATCACGGCGCAGGGCACCCCCAGGCGCTTGGCGCTGTGGCGCTCCATCTGGGTGCCCAGCACCAGCTCCGGGGCCGCGTCGGCCATGGCCCGCTCCACTGCCAGGTAGTCGTCGGTGATCAGGGCCTCGAGCCCCAGCTCCCTGGCTGCAGCCCGCACCTCCCGGGCCTGCTCGCGGCTGTAACTGCCCAGGCCCACCACCTCAAAGCCCAGTTCCAGGCTGGCGATGCGGGCGGCGGCCACCGCATGGGTGGCATCGCCGAAGATGAACACGCGCTTGCCGGTGAGGTAGGTCGAGTCCACGGAGCGCGAATACCAGGGCAGCCTGGAGGCCGCGCCCGGGGATCCGGCCGCAGCGGTGCTGTCGACTCCCAGCAGCGTGGTGATCTCCTTCAGGAAGGCCTCGGTGGCGCGGATGCCGATCGGCACGGTGCGCACCACCGGCAGCCCGAAGCTGCGCTCTAGCCAGGAGCAGACCGAATCGGCCACCTCCGGATAGAGACAGACGTTGGCATCAGCCGCCGGCAGGCGCATCAGATCGGCCGGACGGGCGCCGAGCGGTGCCACCACGGCCACCTCGATGCCGTGCTCCTGGAGCAGGGCCGTGATCTCGCGCACATCGTCGCGGCAGCGGAATCCCAGCAAGGTGGGCCCGAGCAGATTCACCCGCGGCCGCCGGCCCTCCTGCTGCCAGCGCTGGGGTGAGGGTTTCGGTGTTCCCGGTGGCGGCACCTGGGATTTCAACAGCCCCCTGACCAGCTGGTAAAAGGTTTCGGCCGCACCCCAGTTCTCCTTTTTGGAGTAGGCCGGTAGCTCCAGGCTCACCATCGGGATGCCGCCCAGATCCATGCCGGCCGCCAGGGCGCCCGGTTGGTCCTGGATGAGCTCGGCGGTGCAGCTCTCACCCACCAGCAGGGCCTCGGGCTGGAAGCGCTGCACTGCGTCGGCGATCGTGCGCTTGACCAGTTCAGCGGTGTCGCCGCCGAGATCGCGGGCCTGGAAGGTGGTGTAGGTGACCGGTGGCCGCCGATCGCGCCGCTCGATCATCGTGAACAGCAGATCGGCGTAGGTGTCGCCCTGGGGGGCGTGCAGCACGTAGTGCACCCCCTCCATCGAGGCGGCGATGCGCATCGCACCCACGTGGGGCGGGCCTTCGTAGGTCCAGAGCGTCAGTTCCATGGATGGAGCGTGGAAACAGGAGAGGGGGGAAGGCTGGTGAGGCCGGGCCCCGGAACGGAGCCATGGCCGGGAGACGGGTTTTCAGGCAGCGCAACAGGGGCTGACAGGACCCCGTCGGCAAGGCCTGGAACGGGCGCCGGCCGCTTCAGGAGAAGGCCAGCAGCTGGCGGCGGCGCAGGGGACGGGCGAACAGTTCAGCCAGATCCCCCGCCTGGTCGCAGCCATGAATGGGGCTGAACACGAGCTCGATCGACCACTTGGTGGCGATGCCCTCGGCCTCCAGCGGATTGGCCAGCCCGAGGCCACAGACCACCAGATCGGGGCGGGCCGCCCGCACCCGTTCCAGCTGGCGCTCGACGTCCTGGCCCTCACTGATCTGGGTGCCGCTGGGCAGCAGGGCCTGCTCCTGGGCCATCAGCTGACGGTCGAGATAGGGGGTGCCCACCTCCACCAGCTCCATGCCGCACTCGCGCGACAGGAAGCGGGCCAGGGGAATCTCCATCTGGGAATCGGGCATCAGGAACAGCCGCTTGCCCTCGAGCACCTGGCGGTGGGGAGCCAGGGCGCGGCGGCCGCGCTCCACCAGCGGATCGAGCACCTGGGCCACCAGCGCCGGATCGACCCCGAAGGTCGCGGCGGCGGCGGCCATCCAGGCGCGGCTGCCCTCGACGCCGAAGGGATAGGGGGCGCTGATCAGTTCGGCGCCGCGGGACACCAGGGCCCGGGCGGTGCCACTGAGGAAGGGCTGGGCCAGCAGCACCCTGGTGCCCTTGCCCACGGGCGGTAGCTGGGTGGAGCGGCGCGGAGGCAGGCTGCGCACCGTCTCGATGCCCATGCGGGCGAACAGGGAGCAGAAGCGATCCTCCACCGCATCGGCCAGGGTGCCGACGATCAGCAGCTGGCTCTCGTCGCTGCCGGGCATCAGCGGCAGCAGGGCCTGCAGGGCGTTGTCCTCCCCCTGGGTGAAGGTGGTCTCGATGCCGCTGCCGGAGTAGTTCAGGACCCGCACCCGGCCGTTGAACTGGCTGCTGAGCCGCTCGGCCGCCCGCGACAGATCGAGTTTGATCACCTCACTGGGACAGGAGCCGACCAGAAACAGGGTGCGGATTTCGGGACGGCGTTCGAGCAGGTCCCGCACCAGGCGATCGAGCTCGTCGTTGGCATCGGCCAGGCCGGCCAGATCCCGTTCGCCGAGAATCGCCGTGCCGAAACGGGGCTCGGCGAAAATCATCACCCCGGCGGCCGACTGGACCAGGTGGGCGCAGGTGCGCGACCCCACCACCAGGAAAAAGGCATCGGGCATGCGCCGATGCAACCAGACAATCGACGTCAGGCCACAGAAGACTTCACGCTGGCCACTCTGTTTGAGCAGCTCAGGGAAAGCCGGAGCCGCATCAGCGACGGACACGCCCATGGAAGGGGCACTCCCGATCAGATCGCCTAAGGCCTAGCGAGGCTGGAGCGGGTGCCGGACAACTGCGTTACATCTGTTCGGGATTGGGGCCTCGAGGTCACCGTTCCGGCACAGGAGAGCGCCTCAGAGACGGCGGCGGAAGCCGTCGTTGAAGCTGGTAGCCGGGCGCTCATCGGACTCGGCGGCGCGGCTGAGCTTCCAGACGTTGCGGCTGAGCCGCTTCGCCACCAGGGCGCCCCTCTCGATCACGGCGGAGCCAGGGCGAACGCCGAGCAGCTGGCCCACCTCGGCGGTGCTGAGGGGAGCGCCGGTCTGAACGGCCAGCTGGATCAGCTCCAGCCGCTGGCGCAGGGCGGCCAGATCCGCCTGGCCGCCGTCCTCGGCCTCGTTCCAGATCCAGGGCAGAGCCTGGTCGCCGGCGGCCAGCTTGCGCATCAATCCCAGACCGATGAAGGCCAGGGCCTGCTCCGGCTTGATCCCCTGCTGTGCCGCCTGGGCCATCCACTCCGGCAGATCCCCGTCGCTGGCGGCGGCGGGGATCGCCTCGGTGGCCGTGGACCGATCGGAACGTGCTGAGCGGGAATCGGCGGCGGCGGTGCGGCTGGCCATGGTGATCAGGCGGAAGTTGGCCGGACGGTACCGGCTGGGCCAGATGCCGCAAGGGTCCTGGCCGGCGATCGGGCCGGACGATCCGCGGCGCTGCCGAGCGGAACCCCGCCAACCCGGACCCTGGGGTCCGCCACCTGGGAGCGACAGACGCCATGGGGATCGGCGGTGCCGGTCATGGGGCCTCTTTCTTCACCCGCCCCGGGGGGTGGCGTGTCCGGGAATCCCGCGAGGCTGAGGCCGATTGCGCGCAATCAGCCAGATGCCATTGGCGCCGGTGATGACCCGGATGAGAGGCCCTGATGGTCGGACCGGGGCCGGAACCGCCGGATCGGGGTTTTTGTCAGGGGTTCGGGATCGTCCCATGGGTAGGATCTCGATCAACTTCATGGCGCTGCCAGGCCCAGCCCAGGCCCAGGCGTCGTGCCCACTCTGCGAGGTGGCGCGACGGCGCCGTGATGGATTCCAGGTTCTCCCGCTCTCTCTCCAGCGACGACCGCGCGATCAGCCGGCGCCGGGGATCGCTGCGGGTCGGCGGCACCGAGATCACCGGCAGCGCCGGCAGCGGTGATCGTGACGGCGCCAGCTGCGTGATCACGACCGACAGCGAAGGCCGCCGACTGGCTCGCCAGTCCAGCCATGTGCAGTCGATCGAGCTGCGCACCTATGTGTTCCTCGATTCGCTCCAGCCCCAGCTGGCCGCCTACATGGGCACCGTCTCCCAGGGCTTTCTGCCAATCCCGGGGGATGCCTGCCTGTGGCTCGAGGTCTCACCGGGCATGGCGGTGCACCGGGTCACCGACATCGCCCTCAAGGCCAGCACCGTGCGCCTCGGCCAGATGGTCGTGGAGCGGGCCTTCGGCTCGATCGCGATGTACCACCGCGACCAGAGCAACGTGCTCCACTCCGGTGAAGTGGTGCTGGAGGCCATCGGCAGCACCGTCGATCGCCGCAGCCGCTGCGAGGTGACCTGGACGGAGATCATCCGGGCGATCACCCCGGACCACGCCGTGCTGATAAACCGCCAGAACCGCCGCGGTTCGATGATCCAGGCGGGCATGAGCATGTTCATCCTCGAGACCGAGCCCGCCGGCTACGTGCTGATGGCCGCCAACGAAGCTGAGAAGTCTTCCAACATCACGGTGGTGGACGTCAAAGCGGTGGGGGCCTTCGGCCGCCTGACCCTGGCCGGCAAGGAGGGCGATGTGGAGGAGGCGGCGGCGGCGGCGATGCGGGCGGTGGCCCAGATCAACGGCTGAACCCCTCTGAAGCCTCAGTCCATTCCCAGCAATCGGCGCAGACCCGGCGCCAGCGCTGCGGCGGCTCTGGCGCGGCTGCCGAGACGGCTGCGCTGGTGGTCTCCCATCTCGGCGTAGCTGGCGCCTGCCTCGCGGACGTAGAAGATCGGGTCATAGCCAGGGCCATGGCCATGGGGTTCCCGCAGGATCAGGCCGCGGCAGACGCCCTGGGACTCCAGCACCGTGGTGCCGCTGGGATCGGCCAGGGCCATGGCGCTGACGAACTGACCGCCGCGGTAGAGGGAATCCCCCAACTCGTGCAGCAGGCGGTGGATGCGCTCGTGGTCCGTGGGGGCGTAGCGGGCTGAATAGAGACCGGGCCTGCCGCCGAGGGCATCCACCTCCAGGCCGGAGTCATCGGCCAGGGCCCACTGGCCGGTGAGCGAAGCCACGGCTTCCGCCTTGAGACGGGCATTGGCGGCGTAGCTGTCGCCGTTCTCCTCGATCTCCAGGCCGCGGGGCTGGGCGCGCACCTCGAGCTCCACGGCGGCGAGCATTGATCCGATCTCAGCCACCTTGTGGGGGTTGCCACTGGCGATGACGAGCACGGGCAGGGACAGGCTGGCCAAGGAGGCTCGGGCGGCGGCGGAGGGGCGGCGCCAGGCGGAGGGGCCGTCAAGACCTTCCCCAAGTCGGCGAATCGTCATTGTGTCGCACCACCAGCTGGCCGTCCTGGGCCGCGTTGGCGACGGCCGGCGCAGCGGGCCCCGGGCCAGCCATGCACGATGGCGGATGGATCCCGCCGCCCAGGGGCAGTCCTGCGCGGCATGGCGAGCTGGAGAGGGCTGGCCCGATCGGGAGGTCTGGCCAATCATCCGGGCCACACCGTTGAAAACATCAGGACGTTTGCGCCGCTGATGATGATGGGATTCTGCTCAACCCTGGCAAAGTTCCGCTGCCGGCGGCGACGTGCAATCGAAGCGAGGACATCAGGGCTCCGAACGCGGCAGACTCCAGGAGGTGAGGCAGGACGGGTTGAACATTCCACCCCCGGAAAGACTCCAGGGAACCTGCCTCGGCGAAAGATTAAGCAGAACCGGTGATCCACGACCCAGGCGTCGATCAAGTTTGAGCGGCCGCTGACGGTCGACGGGACCCATCGCCCTTAAGTTGCAGCAAACCTGGGCCCGGAATGGGATGCAGTCGAGTCTGATCCTTCAGAACCTTGTTTCAGCACCGGTTCTGTTCTTTTTTCTCGGCGTTCTCGCCGTGCTGGTCGGCTCCGATCTGGAGATCCCTTCGCCGCTGCCCAAGCTGTTCTCCCTGTACCTGCTGCTGGCGATCGGCTTCAAGGGGGGCCTGGAGCTGGCCCACAGCGGCCTGGGCAGCCAGGTGCTGCTGACGATCGGCGCCGCCGTGCTGATGTCGCTGCTGGTGCCGATCAGCAGCTTCCTGATCCTGCGCACCCGCATGGACCCCTACAACGCCGCAGCCGTGGCCGCCTCCTACGGATCGATCAGCGCCGTCACCTTCATCACGGCCCAGAGCTTTCTCAATGTGCTCCACCTGGACTTCGACGGCTTCATGGTGGCGGCCCTGGCCCTGATGGAGTCGCCGGCGATCGTCGTCGGGGTGCTGCTGGCCAAGCTGGGGACTCAGACCAGCGAAGCCCAGCAGGGTGCCAGGGCCGGTGGCCTGCGCTGGCGTGAGGTGCTGCAGGAAGCCTTTCTCAATGGCTCCGTATTTCTGCTGATCGGCAGCCTGGTGATCGGCTATCTGGTCACCAGCTACTCGCCGGCGGGCCTGGTGAAGATGGAGCCCTTCACGGACAAGCTGTTCTACGGAGCGCTCTGCTTCTTCCTGCTGGACATGGGCATCGTCGCGGCCCAGCGGCTGCGGGATCTGCGCCGGGCCGGCCCCTTCCTGATCGGCTTCGCCGTGCTGGCACCGTTGCTCCACGCCAGCGTCGGGCTGGGGATCTCCAGGTTGCTGGGTCTCAACCAGGGCGACAGCCTGCTGTTCATGGTGCTCTGTGCCAGCGCCTCCTACATCGCTGTTCCGGCGGCGATGCGCATGACCGTGCCCCAGGCCAACCCGAGCCTCTACATCTCCTCGGCTCTCGGCGTGACCTTCCCGTTCAATGTGGTCGTCGGCATCCCGCTGTACATGGCTCTGATCCAGCGCTTTGTTCCGATCAGCTGAGGTGAACACGGGCCGCCGGAGCCCGTTGCCAGCCATCGACCATCCTGATCCGCCCCACCCCACCTGCCGTCCCAGACCATGAAAAGGATCGACCTGTTCCTGAGCGAACGAGAAGTCAACAAGGTCTGTAAGGCGATCAGGAAGGCGGGCGTGCCCGGTTACTCGGTGATCCGCCATGTCACCGGCATGGGACTGGCCGGAGAGATCTCCGAGTCGATGGACTTCAGCGGCCTGGGGGCCAATGCCCATGTGATCGTCTTCTGCGAACCCAGCCTGCTGCCCGCTGTGCGAGCCGCCCTCAGACCCCTTTTCGACGTCTATGGGGGCGTGGGCTTCATCTCCGACGCCGAGCCGCTTTGAGGAGCCCCTGGGCGCCGCATCAGAGCGGCAGCTTCCTTTAGGCCGAAACTGCTTGCACTGACTGCTTTATGCGCAGTCGCCGACCAAGCATTGCTTACGTTTTGTGTCCTACCCATTAACAGGGCTTATGGCCAAACGCTGAAACCTTGATGGCGTCAAAGCTCGGAATGGCTTGACGGGAGGTCAGGCGGCCAATCAGGGTTGCGAACGAACATTCCACCCCCTCCTCCAGGAGCAGGTAATGGCAAACGAAACCATGGGCATCGCCCTCGGCATGATCGAGACCCGCGGCCTCGTCCCCGCGATCGAAGCCGCAGATGCCATGACGAAGGCCGCCGAAGTGCGTCTGATCGGTCGTGAGTTCGTCGGCGGCGGTTACGTGACCGTCCTCGTTCGTGGCGAAACCGGTGCTGTCAACGCCGCAGTGCGCGCTGGTGCCGATGCCTGCGAGCGCGTCGGTGACGGTCTCGTCGCTGCCCACATCATCGCCCGCCCCCACCGTGAAGTCGAGCCCGCTCTGACCAGCAGCTTCGGCCTCGGGTCCAAGGACTGAGGGGTTCGCGCCCGCAGCGCCCAACCCTCTGATTTCCCCACCGACCCAATCGCATAACCCCCCATGAGCAAGAAGTACGACGCCGGGGTCAAGGAGTACCGCGACACGTATTGGACTCCTGATTACGTCCCCCTCGACACCGACCTGCTGGCCTGCTTCAAGTGCACCGGCCAGGAAGGTGTGCCCAAGGAAGAAGTCGCCGCCGCCGTGGCCGCTGAATCTTCAACCGGCACTTGGTCCACTGTGTGGTCCGAGCTCCTCACCGATCTCGATTTTTACAAAGGCCGCTGCTACCGCATCGAAGACGTTCCTGGCGACAAGGAATCCTTCTATGCCTTCATTGCCTATCCCCTCGACCTGTTCGAAGAAGGCTCGATCACCAACGTGCTGACCTCCCTGGTCGGCAACGTGTTCGGCTTCAAGGCCCTGCGCCACCTGCGCCTGGAAGACATCCGCTTCCCGATGGCGTTCATCAAGACCTGCCCCGGCCCGCCGAACGGCATCTGCGTCGAGCGCGACCGGATGAACAAGTACGGCCGTCCCCTGCTCGGTTGCACGATCAAGCCGAAGCTCGGCCTGAGCGGCAAGAACTACGGCCGTGTGGTGTATGAGTGCCTGCGCGGCGGTCTCGACTTCACCAAGGACGACGAGAACATCAACTCCCAGCCGTTCCAGCGCTGGCAGAACCGCTTCGAGTTCGTTGCCGAAGCCGTGCAGCTCGCCCAGGAGGAAACCGGCGAGAAGAAAGGTCACTACCTCAACTGCACCGCCAACACTCCCGAAGAGATGTATGAGCGGGCCGAGTTCGCCAAGGAACTCGGGCAGCCGATCATCATGCACGACTACATCACCGGTGGCTTCACCGCCAACACCGGCCTGTCGAAGTGGTGCCGCAAGAACGGCATGCTGCTTCACATTCACCGTGCCATGCACGCGGTGATCGACCGCCATCCCAAGCACGGCATCCACTTCCGGGTGCTGGCCAAGTGCCTGCGCCTCTCCGGTGGTGACCAGCTGCACACCGGCACCGTGGTCGGCAAGCTCGAAGGTGATCGTCAGACCACCCTCGGCTACATCGACCAGCTGCGCGAATCCTTCGTTCCCGAAGATCGCAGCCGCGGCAACTTCTTCGATCAGGACTGGGGTTCCATGCCCGGCGTGTTCGCCGTTGCCTCCGGCGGTATCCACGTCTGGCACATGCCCGCCCTGGTGGCGATCTTCGGCGACGATTCCGTGCTCCAGTTCGGTGGTGGTACCCACGGTCACCCCTGGGGTTCCGCTGCCGGTGCCGCCGCCAACCGCGTCGCCCTGGAAGCCTGCGTCAAGGCCCGCAACGCCGGTCGCGAGATCGAGAAGGAAGGCCGCGACATCCTGCTCGAGGCCGCCAAGCACAGCCCCGAGTTGGCCATCGCCCTGGAAACCTGGAAGGAAATCAAGTTCGAGTTCGACACCGTCGACAAGCTCGACGTCCAGTGATCGTCAGCTCCTGATCGAGTGGGAACGGCTGCTGCCTCAAACGGCGTTGCTCCGTTCCCCTGATTTCCAGCTTCGACAACCCAGTCCAAACCCTTCACCACAAGGATCCCCATGCCCTTCAAGAGCACCGTGGGTGACTATCAAACAGTCGCCACCCTGGAGACGTTCGGCTTCCTGCCGCCGTTCACCCAGGACGAGATCTATGACCAGATCGCTTACATCATTGCCCAGGGCTGGAGCCCCCTGGTCGAGCACGTCCACCCCAGCCGCTCCATGGCGACCTATTGGTCGTACTGGAAGCTGCCGTTCTTCGGTGAGAAGGACCTGGGCGTGATCGTGAGCGAGCTCGAGGCCTGCCATCGCGCCTATCCCGACCACCACGTGCGTCTGGTGGGCTACGACGCCTACACCCAGAGCCAGGGTGCCTGTTTCGTCGTCTTCGAAGGTCGCTGATTTCAGCAACCTGACCATCGAAAGAGCTCGTTTCAACGCGGGTTCTTTCCCCTTCTTTTCCATGGTGGCGGCCCCCCGGGTCCCTCACCGTCGCGCAGGGGTTGCGTGGCGTCACCGGGCCTGAGAGCCCGGCTGGATGTCACGCACTTACCCCTGCATTCGTCACTTTCATTTATCGGACGGATATGGCCAGCCCCTCGAGTCGTGAAGCAGCTCTGGAGCGCCGCAAGGCCCTCACCAGTGGCGGCAAGAAATCAGCTGGCCGCTATACCTCCGGCCCCAACCGGGTGCGGAGCGCCGAAGACGCGCGTCCCACCCGTACCAACTCGCCCCTGCCAGTCAGCCCGGTGAGCAGTAGCCCTGAGCGCAGTGAACCGACACCGAGCCGTTCCCGCAGGTCCTCGCGGCCGGCGGCAGCCAGCCTGGCTACGCCCTCCACAGGCAGTGTCAGCCGCTCCAGCGCCCGACCGATCGCCAACCCCAGCCGCGAGCTGGTGCTGGCGCGCCGTGAGGCCCTCTCCCGCCGTGGCAAGCGCGCCGACACCTCCCGCGATCGCACCCGCAACGACGAGCGGAAAGCCACGGCGGTGGCTGCAGCCGCCGCACCGGCCAAGGAGCACAAGTGCAAGTGCCAGGAGAGCAGCCCGCTCCCGACCCTCAGCACCCCGAGCCGCGGTCCCGATCTGAGCGCCTCCCTGGCCAACCGCAACGGCGGGCGCTCCTCCACGCCGAAGCGCAACGCCCAGCACAATCCCAGCCGCGCCCTGGTGCTCGCCCGCCGCGAAGCCCTCTCCAAGCGCGGTAAATCCGCCAACACCTCCACGAACAGCGCTGCCGCCACCATGGCCCGCCAGGGCAATCCCGACATGGGCAGCCGCGAACTGGCCCAGAAGGTGCGCGAACTGAAGTGCAAGGTGGGCTCCGCCGGCAGCTCCCGCAGTGGCGGCACCCGCCCCAGCGGCCCCAATCGCCACGGCTCCAAGCAATCCGCCGCCGCCGAGGCCAGCTTGAAGGTGGGCGTCAGCGAAACCCTCTCTGGCCAGATCGTCACCGGCACCCAGGCCAACCGCTCAACCAAGACCACCGGCAACGAGGCCGCCACCTGCCGCACCGTCACCGGCACCGAATATCTCGGCGCCGAGGTGTTCCAGACCTTCTGCCAGGGGCAGGGCGCCAGTCGCCAGCCGGCCAAGGTGCGCGTCAGCGCCACCGGCCACGGCAACCGGGTCACGGGCAATGAGGTGGGTCGCTCCGAGAAGGTCACCGGCGATGAACCCGGCACCTGCAAGACCATCACCGGTACGGAGTACGTCTCGCCCAACCAGAGCAACGTGTTCTGTGGCAGCGGCAGTACCACGCCCAGCCCCTCCCCCCGCAAGGTGGGCCTGTCCCAGACCACAGCCGGTCACACCGTCTCCGGCGTGATCGTCGGCCGCTCCGAGAAGGTCACCGGTGACGAAGCCGGCTCCGGTCGCCAGCTCACCGGCAACCAGTACGTCAGCAACATCAACCAGGACTTCGGCCGGGCTGCCACCAAGGTGTCCAGCCTGCAGACCCTACGGGGCACCGGCATCACCGGCACCCACGTGGGCCGCAGTGACCAGGTGACCGGCGATGAGCCCGGCGCCTGCAAGATCATCACCGGCGATGAGTACATCGGCAGTCAGCAGTACGACCGCTTCTGCGGCGGCCGTCCGGCCCCGGAAGCTGCCAAGGTCGGCTTCAGTGTCACCAACCGCCAGCAGGTGGTGAGCGGCACCCGCACCGGTCGCTCCGAAAAGGTCACCGGCGATGAGCCCGGCACCTGCAAGATCGTCACCGGCACCCCTTATGTGGGTTTTGAGGAGGCCAGCAACTGGTGCAGCAGCGAGCAGGCGGCTGCGGTGCGCCAACGCACCCCCAGGCGCATGGGCACCGTGATGAGTGGCATCCAGCCCGGAATTGACGGCGTGATGACCGGCGCCGAACGGGGCGCCTGCGAGGACGTCACCGGCACCCCCTATGTGGGTCCGGACCAGCTGGCCCAGGCCTGCGGCGCGGCGGCCCCGACCGATCCCGATTTTCCCCGCCCCCTCGGCGGCCAGCCCTGGGAGCAGTTCAGTGTCCAGTCCCCGGCGCGGACAGCCCACAGCAGCCGCGAGCGCCAGGGCGGTGTGACCGGCTCCAACTATGAACAGAGCAGCCGGGTCACTGGTCCCTTCGCGATGGCTGACGACAAGATCACCGGCACCGAACACTTCCGTTTTGATCGCGGCAACCGTCAGCCGAGCCGCGGCCCGATCCAGTCGATCGCAGCTCCGGTCAGCGTCGATGAGGACGCCCGGCCCACCTCCCGGGTCACCGGCGAAGGCATCTCGGCCGGTCTCAAGATCACCGGCGACGACTGGGATCGCGGTGAACGCGTCACCGGCACCGAGGGGGTTTCCGCCCGGCGCCGTAACCCCAGCCGCCTTGGCTCCAGGGGATCCATGCCTGGCCTGGAGCTCAAGCGCAATGAGGCCGTGCCCGCACCGGTCAGCCGGGTCACCGGAGGCAGTGGCAACACCCAGGCCGGCTCGCTGATCACGGTCTCCGGCGGCGCCCGAGGCTGACCCAGCGATGCCCCGACGCCCGGAACCACGTCCACGACTCCAGGCTGGGACGGCCCTGCGCCGTCGCCCTGGGCAGCCGGATCTCGAGCCGGAGAGCTCCTCCGATTCGACCGGCTCCAGCCCGGACAAGCCCGCACCTGTCGCCAGGGGTACGGCAGCCCGTCGCAGCCGGGCCAACAAGCCCGGCGAGCAGCCCCCGACCCGCCCCAGCGGCGGCCGGCGGCGAGCGCCGATGAGTGCCACCAGCGCCGGCACCAGCTCCAGCGGTGGCCGCCCACGGCCTGAGGGGTTCCAGAGCGGAACCCGTGGCCAGGCGGCCCTGACCCGGCCCGCCAGCGGCGGCGGTCATCCCTTGGGCGATCACGCCACCAATGCGGCCCTGCGCTCCTACGACCTGAAGGTCAAGGAGTCGTTCGATCGCATCGTGCCGTTGCTCAAGCAGCTCTCGGCCCTGCAGCACGAGGATGATTTCGTCGAGCGGGCCCAGCAGCTGGCCAGCTCCTGCCTCGGGTACACCCTGCCCCTGCCGATCCTGGAGCGGGCCTGGGTGAGTCAGCTGGACATGCGCACCCTGTTCGCCTGGTGCGTGTTCGAAACCTACGAACAGACCAGCGCCAGTTTCTTTGAGGACGACCCCCTCGGTGGCCAGGCCGGAACCGCTGCGGCCCAGGCCTTTGATGCCTTCCTGCTCGAGTGCGGTTTCCATCTGCTCGATGTGACCCCCTGCGCCGATGGTCGCCTGGCCCACGCCATTGCCTACGCCCTGCGGCTGCCCTTCAGCTCCGTGCGTCGTCGTCCCCATGCCGGCGCCCTGTTCGATGTCGAGAACACGGTCAACCGCTGGGTGAAGACCGAGCATCGGCGTTACCGCGAAAACTTGCCCAATTCGGCCCATGCCGACACGCGCTACCTGAAGGTGGTTCTGTATCACTTCAGTTCGCTCGACCCGAGCCATGAGGGCTGTGCAGCCCACGGCAGCGATGACGCCTTGGCCGCCTCCTGCGGCCTGGCCCGGCTGCGGGACTTCCAGACGGCGGTCGAGAACAGCTTCTGCTGTGGCGCCTCGGTTGACCTGCTGCTGGTCGGAATCGACACCGACACCGACGCCATCCGCGTGCATGTGCCTGGGCTCGATGGCAGCACCAACCTGGATCGCTGGCTCGATGCCCAAGACGTCTATGACGCCACGTCCCAGCTGCCGGCCGACGAGGGCCGCAGGCGGATCACCGACCTGGTGGAACAGGCTGCCGCCAGCACTCCTGATCCCGGCATGGTGCGCCTGATCGCCCGGCTGCTGGAGCACAACCTCTCCCAGATCGACTATGTGCGGGCCTATCACGACGGGCACTACAGCGATGCGGGCCACGCCGAGCGCTTCATCGGCGTCGGCATCGGCTTCAAGGAGATTCACCTGCGCAATCTCACCTACTTCGCGTACATGGATACCGTTGAAGAGGGAGCACCCGATCTCGATGTGGGCATCAAGATCTTCACCGGCCTGAATGTGTCCCGCGGCCTGCCCGTGCCGGTGGTGGCTCGCTTCGACTATCACGGCCAGGTTCCCGGCGCCCGGGAGCGGGCGGTCGGCCACGCCAGACGCGTGCAGGCGGCGATCGAAAGCCGTTACCCCGAGCTGGTGCAGCAGGGGCTGCTGCATACGCTGCTCACCATCCGCGACCAGGACCGGCACGTGCCGGCCGAAGCCGTTGGCTCCACGATCAGCTTCGCAACCGCTGGAGGACACTGAACATGCTGATCTGCAAGGTGGTCAAACCACTGGTCTCCACCAATCGCATTCCCGACTTTG
>JBAPUA010000228.1:0-9630 GCA_049282435.1 Cyanobium sp.
ATCCACGACCACCGGTTCGTGTTCACCCACATAACTGAGCGTGCGGTACTGCCCTTCGGTGACGGTATGGACGCGATTGGTGCCGCGCGCGGCCGGATTCTGTCGGCCTTTTGCAGCGAAGGCGAGCAGACCGTCCCTGTCAATCGGGCGGAGGGTGGCGCTGACGGTCTGAACGGTGTCCGTGGGGGTGCTCATGGCGAAATCAACGGAATGGGATGAATGGATCAGCAGGAAAGCCCGCTCTGGAGCGCCGCCTCCCTGGCGCTGAAGCTCTGCTGCAGCCCCTGGATCTCCTTGCGAAGCTGCTTGAGGGCAGGGGTGACGATCGCCACGAAGTGCGATTCGCGGATGCGGCGCTGCACGGCGGAACTGGCCAGATAGCCGCGCGCACCCTGATGAAGCAAGGCCGCCTGGGCCGCCCGCAGGCTCAGTTCTGAGCCCTGGGCTCTGGCCTCAAGCACCGCGAGTCGGTAAGCCGGATCACGTCGGTGGGGCGTCAGGGCGAGCTGCAGGATCCGCTGCCACAGGCCATCGAGCTCGTCCTGCAGGGGCTCAGCCTGCTCATCGAGAAACTGGTTGACATGCCCCAGGGGGCCTTGCACCGCGTCAATTGAATCGATCGCTCCCTGAATCACACCAAGCGCGATGCCGCACTGCAACAGCACGAAGGCGGGGCGGATGGTGCCAATGAACGCGGCCGCATCACGGGCGATGATCCATTCAGGGCCGATCCAGACATCATTCAGACGGATGGCGAAGGTGCTGGTGCCCTCCATGCCGGAAAAGGCAGGGCACGGAACCAGCTCAACACCTGGGGCGGAGGCGGGTAGCAGCACCATCACCTCGTGTCCTGCGGAGCTGCCGTCCTCCTGCACCACGGCGGCGATCACTCCGCAGTACCCATCCGGCTGCAGATGGCTAACCCAGGGCAAGGAGCCTCGCAGCCGATAGCCTTCACCCTCTGGAGATGCTCGCAACAGCAACTTTTCGATGCCGGCATAGGACTTGATCGGGTTCGAGAGGCCGGTGCCCCCCAGACCCTCGCCGCGGATGTGACGGCGGAGCCATTCATCCTGAAGGCCTGGATGTCCTGATTCCTCCAGGTAGAGGCCACAAGCCGCCTGACACCAGGCCATGAACCCCGTGGATCCACACACCCGTGCGATTTCGGCGATCAACTGAATCGAAAGGCCCAGATCGCCCAGCTCTCCATGGCTGCGGAGGTGGGCACTGAAGGCACCGTTGGCGGCCAGTTGCTGCAGGACTTGCCGAGGGTAAACCCCCTGGCGGTCGATGGCTTCAGCCAAGGGCGCCAGAGCGAAGGAGGCGATCGACCGGGTGAGCTG
Source organism: Cyanobium sp. (assembly GCA_049282435.1). Taxonomy (GTDB): domain Bacteria; phylum Cyanobacteriota; class Cyanobacteriia; order PCC-6307; family Cyanobiaceae; genus Cyanobium. Next base: position 1,347 of record JBAPUA010000228.1, read on the forward strand.
CAGTCGCTCCTCACCCGACAGAACGCGATGAGGCACCGCTTCAAGGCTGGTGCTTCCCAAGATCCGGTCCACGGCTGCCCTGATCATGGGCGAACAGGTTTGCTCAGCTGGGTTAAGCCAGCTACATCCCCAGGCCCGACGGCCGTATCCCGGGCCACATGGGTGAGGCGGACGGATCCCTAAGGTCAGCCCTAATCCACGGAAGTCCGATGGGCATTGGGACTTATGGAGGGGTTGCAGCGAGTGATCCACCCGCTGATCAGCTTGCTGACAGCCATAAACGATCGGTTGGGACGATGCCACTGGCAGCCCCATCCGAGGCTGCCCCGGCATCCTTGCTGGAGATCCAGGGGCTCAGCCATCGGTTCGTCTTCCCGGGAAGGCGGCATCAGCGCCATGGGGAGCCCGTGCTGGACGACATCAGCCTGCGCGTCGAATCCGGCGAGATCGTCGTCCTTCTGGGGCCCAGTGGTTGCGGCAAATCCACTCTGCTGAACCTTGCCTCGGGCCTGACCCCCCGCCATCGGGGAGAGATCACCCTCCAGGGGCGGGAGATCCGCGGGCCCGATCCCAGGCTTGGCCTGGTCTTCCAGCAACCTGCCTTGCTCCCGTGGCTGACGGTGCGAGGCAACGTGGAGTTCGGGCTGACACTGCGTCATTCCGAGCGCCTGTCCGCCGGCCAGCGCCGGGACCGGATCCACAGGACGCTGCAGTTGGTTGGTCTGCAGATCGATCCCGAGACCACACCGACCCATCTGTCCGGTGGCATGGCTCAACGGGTGGCCTTGGCCAGGGTGCTGGTTCGCAACCCATGTCTGCTTCTGTTGGATGAACCTTTCAGTGCGCTGGATGCGGTCACAAGGGCCGAGATGCAGGAACTCCTGCTGCGCATCGTGGATCAGACAGGCACGGGCATTCTGATCGTCACCCATGATGTGGATGAAGCGATTCAACTGGGGGATCGCATTCTGTTGATGCGCATGCAGCCAGGTGAGATCGAACGGGAGTGGATCGGCCGCAGAGGGCAGCCTGAGCATGACCGGAGCGCACTCAGGCGTGAAGTGCTGGAAGCGCTGACAAGCATCCTCAAATCACGATCACCCTGAGTGAGGCCTTGGATTGTTAATGCTACTGATTGTAAGACCAGGACTGAGAGCATTTGACATCGAAATGGTTCCAGCACAATCCTCAGTCTTTTAGAAAATTTGATCACAAAATGACAACGAATCACCCTCTTACCTGCGACTGCTGCGGCATGAGCCGCCGACAGTTTATGCAGTTCAGCAGTCTGCTGGCGGCGTCTGCCGGACTGCAGTTGCTCGGCCATCAGAAACCGCTCCTGGCAGCCACACGTGCTCCTCTCAAAGGCCAGGATCAGCCTGTGAAAATCGGCTATTTGCCGATTCTTGACGCCTCGCCGCTGCTGATCGCCGATGCACGCGGAGCCTTTCGGGATCAAGGATTGACGGTACCTGCTCCCACGCGCTTCCGCTCTTGGGCGCAGTTATCAGAGGCCTTTCTGTCGCGGCAGGTGAATGTGGTTCACATGCTGTTCCCCACCACCATCTGGATGCGCTATGGCAAGCAGTTCCCCGCCAAGGTGGTGGCCTGGAATCACACCAACGGATCGGCGCTCACCGTTCAGGAGACGATCTATAAGCCTACCGACCTGGGAGGCCAGGTGGTGGCCATTCCATTCTGGTACTCGATCCATAACATCCTGCTGCAACAACTTCTACAAAAGAATGGTCTCAAGGTGGTACGGAGGCCGATTGAGGCCAAATTGAGTGAGCGGGAGGTCAATCTTGTAGTTCTCCCGCCTGCGGAGATGGTACCGGCGCTGGCCAGCAAGAAGATAGCTGGTTATATCGTTGCCGAACCTTTCAATGCCGCAGCCGAAATCAAGAAGATCGGCAAGGTGCTGCGCTTCACTGGCGACATCTGGAATGACCATGCCTGCTGCGTGGTCCTGATTCACGAGGATGACGTCAAGCAGAAGCCCGAGTGGACTCAGCGAGTGGTCAACGCCATCGTGGCGTCCCAGCTCTGGATGCAGGGCAATAGGCCGGAAGTGGCCGCCATCTTGTCTCAGGAGGGTGGACGCAATTACACGCCGCACAGCAAGGCTGTCCTGACGCGCGCGTTGACAGCCTACGGCAAGCCCTACATCGAAGACAAAGCCATCCTGAATCCACAGTGGAAGAATCAGCGCATTGATTTCCAGCCCTACCCCTTTGCTTCTTATACCCAGGAGCTGGTGCGGCTGCTCAAGAAGACACAGGTGGAAGGTGACAATGCTTTCCTGCGGACTCTCAGTCCCGATTTCGTCGCCAGGGATCTTGTCACCGATCAGTTTGTTCGCAAGGCCATCGCCCTCAACGGCGGTGCCAAGGTCTTCAATCTACCAGCCAATTTCAGGCGCAATGAACTGATTGACTACACATGATTAGCCCAGCCTTCGACCTCACTTCCAGAGGCCATCAGCACCGCCAGCTTGCCCTGCCGGCGCTGGGTCTGTTGGCTGGTCTGATCTTCTGGTGGCTGCTGGTGGCCCTGCTTGCTCGCTGGACACCAGTGATCGCAGAGTTTTCTCCACCGGCCGGATTCCAGCAGCTGATTATTGGTCTGAAGTCCGGTGTGCTGATTCGCCATGCCGCCGCCAGCCTCTTCCGAGTGGGCATTGGACTGGCGATCGCGGTGCTGTTGGCCGTGCCGCTGGGCTTGCTGCTGGGCCTGAACCAGAGGCTGGAGCTCACCACTTCAGCGGTGTTTCAGTTCATCCGCATGATCTCCCCTCTCTCCTGGATGCCCATCGCGGTGATGGTGCTGGGAGTGGGGGATCTGCCGGTGTTCTTCCTCCTGGCCGTGACAGCGTTGTGGCCAATTCTGCTCACCATCATCTCCGCAGTGCGCAACATCAATCCCCTTTACATCAAGGTGGCGCGCAGCTTTGCCGCAGAGCCCCTCGAAATCGTGAGGCGCATCGTCCTGCCGGCGATCCGGCCCAACCTGCTGGCCAGCGTGCGCGTGGCCGTGGGTTTGATCTGGGTGGTGCTGGTCCCCGCCGAGATGCTGGGCGTCAGTTCAGGCCTGGGTTATCTGATCCTGGATTGTCGTGATCGCCTCGCCTACGGAGAACTTACCGCCGTGCTGTTGCTGATCGGGGCGATCGGCTGGGTGCTGGATTCAGGCCTCAGGAGTCTGAGCCGTGACGGCAGCAGCTGATCATTTTGCTACTTGGCGATCGATGAAGTCTCCATTTTTTTGATCCGACTGACCCGGAAGCTGCCACTGTGGCGCTGTTGTATGCCAACCCACCTTGCGCTTGCTGGCCCAGAGCTTGAGGGCCTCCTCGTGTCTAATCTCCAGCCGTGTTTTCAGCAGCGGCACCGGCTGATCCGGCAACAGCTCTCCGACTGTGACCTCCAGCTGCTGGCATCAGCGGTTTCAGCGGCTCGGCCGGAAGTGGAGCACCTGGCGGCCATCGCTGATCCAGCCCTCCTGGGGCGAGAGGGGTGGCCGTTTGCTGCTGCTACAGGGCATTGGGCGGCTCAGGCCACCTCGGGTGCCCAGCCCCGCTGCCGCACCATCTCGACCGTCCAGCCCTTGCAGCAGCTGGTGAGGTGCTCGCCAAGGGCTATGGCCGACTGCAGTGCTTGGGCTAGCGCTGCCCTTGTCGAGGCCTCTGATTCATGAATAGATCCGCCTGCCTTGCTGATCAGTACGGCAAGCCGTGCCCCCCAGGCGCTGGCGGCACCAGACTGGGCCCATCAGCACAGAGCAAGGAGAGGCCATGAACGCGACCCTGGAGAAACCCGCCACGCTGCAGTGCGCCTGCCCGGGCTGCCACTGCACGGTGCGAGCGAACAGCCCGTTCCGCAACGGCGCCCTGCTGTTCTGCAGCGAGGTCTGCGCCAAGGGGCATCCCAACGGTGAGCCCTGCCACGCCAGCTGTGGCTGTGAATGCCATGGCTGAATCGGCTCCGCCCTCTACGGGTCCGATTCCCCTGGAGCTGCTGCTCAACTGAGCCACTCCGCCAGCTTGGTGTAACGCCTGCGGCCCAGGTGATTCTTGACGGCCATCGCCAAGGCCTTCTTCTGGCCCACCAGCACCACCAGTTGCTTGCCACGGGTGAGGCCGGTGTACACCAGATTGCGCTGCAGCATCGCGTAGTGCTGGGTGAGCAACGGGATGACAACGGCGGGGTATTCGCTGCCCTGGCTCTTGTGGATCGTGCAGGCGTAGGCGGGCACCAGGTGGTCGAGTTCACCCCAGCCGTAGACCACCACCCGGCTGCCCTGCACCCCGGCCTCGCTGCTGGGGAACAGCACGCTGAGTTCGCTGTTATCGGCATCGATCGCATCGATGGTGCCGACATCACCGTTGAACACCTCCTTGTCGTAGTCGTTGGCGATCTGCATCACCTTGTCGCCCGGCGCAAACCGCCAGCCGAAACGCTCCACCTGCTCGGCTGGATCGGGATTGAGCAGCTTCTGCAGTTCGATGTTGAGGGAACGGGAGCCGCAGCCGCCGCGGGCCATTGGGCAGAGCACCTGCACCTGGCCGATCGGATCCAAGCCAAAGCGGGCCGGGATGCGCTCCCCCACCACCTTGAGGATCAGGGCCACCGCCTGCTCGGGCGTTTCAGCCGGCAGGAAATAAAAGTCGGTGTTCGCCCCATCGGCCGGAGGCCGTAGATCCGGGATGGTGCCGGCATTGATGGCATGGGCAGTGGTGATGATGCGGCTGGAGGCCGCCTGGCGGAACACCTCCGTGAGCCTGGCCACCGGCAGGGCGTCGCTGCTGATCGCATCGGCGAGCGCCTGGCCCGGCCCCACCGAGGGCAGCTGGTCCACATCACCCACCAGCAGCAGAGCGGCTTCGGGGGGGATGGCGGCCAGCAAGGAGGCCATCAGTGGCACATCGACCATCGAGGTTTCATCCACCACCAGCAGGTCGCACTCCAGGGGCAGGTCGGCGCCGCGGCGGAAGCCATGGGCGGCAGGGTCGTACTCCAACAGGCGGTGGATGGTGCGGGCCTCCAGGCCCGTGGCCTCAGCCATCCGTTTGGCGGCCCGGCCGGTGGGGGCGCAGAGCTGGATGCGCAGCCGCTTGGCGGCCAGGATGCGCAGGATCGCATTGATCAGGGTGGTCTTGCCCACTCCGGGACCGCCGGTGATCACCAGCACCTTGCTGGCGAGAGCCTCCGTCACGGCGGTTTTCTGACTGGCGGCCAGGTCGATGGCTACGGGATAGGGGGCCAGGCCCCCACACCTGGGCGCTGCCAGATGTTGATGATCACCTTGTCCTTGGATGATTCGTATCCTAAAATCTACGCCAGCCGTCCTACACAAAGTGCCGGGCTGAGCTGGTTGGCGTGAGCGCAATCATTAGGCGCAACAGGCTCCTAAAGGGAACTACCAAAGAAAAGCATAGTCATACCTTCATTGCTCATCAGGAAGAGCGTGGAGGCGTTCATCCAGCAGCACGATATGGTCTTTACCCATAGAGTGTGCCAACCTTGCGTCGAGAATCACTGTCCCGAGGTGGTCGAGCTGATGCGAAAGCGGGACTCCGGCTCGTCATCACCAGGCCGATGAGGACTGGGAAGAGTCCCCAGGGATGGCCACTAGTTCGGTGCTCTCAAGCAAAGGCCATTGCTGCCGCTGCTACTCGCTGACGATTGAAGCCTTCACCTTGACGGACGCATTGCCGCACTGCACGATGCGGCCCTTGGGGTTGTCCACCAGGGTGCCGAGCGCCAACTGGGGATCGGCTGGGCGGATCTGCCCAGGCTGTAGGTTCTGGCAGATGATCGTGGTGATCATTGGCGTCTGATTGGGCGTCAGGAAGGCAGCCCCCACGTAGGCCTTCAGCTGGCCGGTCTTCGTCGACTGGACCGGGATCACGTAGCTGTAGGCGGCCTCGGTGGTGGTGCGAACGGCATAGTTGAAGCTGGTCGGCAGGGTGATGCCGAAGTCCCGCTGGATGTCGGAGATGGTGGCGCGGAACCGACCGTTCTTCTGGTAATAGGTGCGCTGCCCCTCGGTCATCTTGGCCACGGCTTGGAGCGCGGCGCTCTGATCCGGGTTGCTCGGTGACAGGGGTTGGGGCGTCAACGGGGGTGCAATCGCAGGCGAAGCAACAGGGGACCCGCCCAGCTGGGCCGGCGCCTGGGCCCGGGCGCCATCAACTCCAGAAATGGCCAAACCAAGCAGCAGGCCACTCGCCGCTGCGCCGCAGGAGAGGACCGAGGAGGGGAAAGGCTTCATGGACGAGATCCCTTGAGGACAGGCAACAGAGGCCCGATGCAGCCGGACTTTACCAAATTTTCCGGCGACGATTCGATAGGCGGGAGCGCAACGACATCGGCGGATCTCAGGACGCGACCACAGGGCTCCGATGCCGGTCTGGATCCCCGCGATCCCCGCCCCTCTGTCGTTGCGGACCCCAGAACCATGCACGATAACCCCGCCTGTTCTTCCTGCCGGACGTGGAAAGGGATGAATTGATTCAGCCGATCTATTCGGCGCCAAGCTCGAGGCAATGGGGCCTCGATGTTGCCGGCATTGGCCAGACCTGCTCGTTCCTCTCAGGCGCAACCTGGCAGACATGGACATGAGTCTGTCGCCAGATCGAGGCGTTCTCCGCGTTTCCGTCAACTGATTGCATCGGTTGAGTCCCTAGCCTGAGAGGACCCTTGCAGCGATGCCAGGTCAACACGGATCAGGGCACTGTTCGTTTGTGCCGAAATGCCAAATGATCAGTGGCCAGTCTCAGGCTTGCAGGGGCAATCCAGTAACATTAGCCAACAAACTGTTCCGTGTCATGGTTAAGCTAATTTTCACTGGCCTTGCTGCGTGTCTTGCAGGTGCCTTGCTGACCTCTGCCCCTGCCCATGCCGGCGATACACTTTCTTTCTCTTACGGTCCCCTGATCAGGACACTAAAGATCAGCTCCCTGAAAAGCTTCGCTAACGATAAGAAAGTTCCAGATGATCTAGCTTATTTCCTACAGTTCACGTCGGCAAAACAACAGGAACAATTTCGAGAGAGTTTGAGCAAGCGCGCACCCGTTGATCCGATGATCGTATCGCGCTTTTTTTCAAGTGAAATTGGTGAAGCCATTTTAGAGCGGCTCGGCAAGGGAATCACGCTCACCCGTGGTGGAAATGGAAAGTATGCGATCCGTTCGGCCCTGATCGGTGCAGCGTTTTCCAAGGAGGGCATGACCCTACTGAACGTACTCCAAAGCTTACCAACCAATATTCAGATCCATGGGGAAATGGTGCTGGGGGCCACAAAGGCAGCTGAACGGGCAATCCTTGCTACCGAAACCCTCGCCTCCACGTTGCGCTTGCTGACGGCAAAGGAAGCCGCAGGCCAAGCTCCCGTCGATTACGCCAGCCTGCCCGATCCCCGCAAACCGGGCCCCTATCAGGGCAAAAAAGTGGTCTGGAATCTGGTTGATCAGAGCCGCAGCAGAAAGTTCTATGTGGATCTCTATCTGCCTACGGGTCATCCAGGCAAAGATGATGCAACAGTCATTCCGATCGTCGTCTTCTCCCATGGTCTGGCATCTCGTCCTGAGGACTTTGAAGATGCCCTTCGGCATTTAGCCTCCCACGGCTTTCTTGTGGCAGCACCACAACATCCTGGCAGCGACTCGATCTGGCTCAAGGAGATGCTTAAAGGGTTTCATCAGGATCTATACGATGTCAATGATTTTATCGATCGCCCCAAAGATATAAGCTTCGTGATCGATGAATTGTCAAGGCGAAATCAGGTGGAGTTCAAGGGCAAGCTTGACCTCAATAATGTTGGTATCGCCGGACATTCGTTTGGGGGCTATACCGCCCTGGCTATTGCAGGGGCCACCATCGACTTTGAAAATCTGAAGCAAGAATGTGAGCGCGAATATGGAGCCCTGAATGTTTCGCTACTGCTGCAATGCGGCGCCCTAGAACTTCCCCGGATACCCTACGTGATGCGGGATAAGCGGGTCAAGGCTGCTTTTGCTGCCAATCCGGTCAATCGCGCTATTTTTGGTCCAAAAGGTCTTGGCAACATTGCCATTCCCGTCGCTATAGCCTCGGGAAGTTATGATCCCGCTGCCCCTGCCGCGATGGAGCAGGCCGCCAGCTTCACCTGGCTCACCACGCCCACCAAATACTGGTTGATGGTTGAAGGTCAGGCCCACGTGAACTTCACCAAAATCGACCCAGGGATCAAGTCAGCGATCGAGTCGGCAAGCCACCTGACTCTGCCGAGTCAAGGATTGATC
>JBAPUA010000229.1:0-47177 GCA_049282435.1 Cyanobium sp.
GAGGTCTTGCCATTGCATGGTGGAGGAGCTTCATCAAGCATATCGGCGCGTCGATAAAGTGAGATCAGAATTTCGGACGAAAGTGTGCATTCTTCTCTTGGATGATGCGAGAGATGACATTAAACTATCTGAGGAATTGAGGGCATATTGGAATTTGTTCTACCAGGAAGAGTGCTCTAAGCTTAAAGATTTAGATCCTGACAAGACTGGGTCGCCGGATGGATAGTCCGCCTTGAAAAAGATCAAAGAGATGAAAGGCAACATGCACGACATGTTCTCAGCGTTGACAGACGTTGTGATGCCCCGGGGCTACGATCAGATCACACGCAATGACTTTGCAGACCTCCGAGGCTTGATCCGCAGGCGCCTTAAAGAGTGGCGTCAATGGCGGGAGGATCGCAGTGGATTCATGCCCGAGATCGACGAGGGTTCAGGGAATGAGACGGAATCTGATGTTCTCAATCATCAGTTTTTGGCTCTCATTCTTGAGCGGGGAAAAGATCTTGTGGAGGACGCGAATTGGTTCCATAAAGAATGTCCGTGGGAGGTTCGCAGCTACAAGTGGGAATCATTGCTGTTCACCCCCCAGCACGGTGGGTATCTGACAGTTGACCTGCAGGCGGATATCGGTAGTTATCTCGTAGCAGAACAAGCTCTTAACACTTCATTTTCCACAGATGCTGATTCCAGTACCTTTGATGATCTGCTTCGGGCTGCTGTCAGCTGGATGAACAGACAGCCTGTCCAATACGTGCTGGAGTTGTTTGTGCCAACGGAGCTGCTCGTATTCGATTGGGCGTCAATCAAGATCTTTGGCAGGTCTGAATATGGTGATGATGAATGCCTATTTGCGCAGCATCCTTATGTGCTGCGATCTCTAGAGCGCTTTAGAGACGATAATCTTACTTCACGGCTTGAGAAGATGCCACTTGAGTATGAAGCGTTAGCAGCCGGCAACGGCCGCTGGATTGCCGGTGATGCTGCTGTTGACCGCATGAGGCTGAAAGAATCTGAAACAAAGCCTGAGTTTGTTGCTCTTAAGTGCGTTTCCCATCTCGATGCTGACCCATTGAATCGGCTTCGCTGGCATCGAAGTGTGGTCGAGGCCATGGTGCCTTTGGCCCTTTGGTGGCGTAACCAACAAGAAAGCTCCGAAGATGATCTCACATCACACCTAGATCTTTTCTACAAAGGTTTGCTTAGCGGCCACAACGACGCTGATCCTGTGCCCAAGGATTGCCACCATCTCGAAAAGCTACCCTGCCTGCGCCGCGAGGCGATCAGCCAGCCCCTGACGAAAGACCTTGTGCTGTTGCTCGATCGACCCGATCGGCATCCCTGGTCCCAGTCCAGCCAGCCCCAGGGCTCCTCCCTTCACTCTGTCTGATCCTCCCGATGCCCGCACATCCTGAGCCCCTAACCCCCTGGGGCCCCTTCACCAACGACCGTGATCTGATCGCAGCAGTGCTGGCAAAGGATGGATTGCCTGATCTTGGAGAACCACCCCCCTGGCGCAGTTTCAAGGCGCATGGGCAGGCCCCCTACAAAAAAGGTGTGCCGCCCATGCCCGATGAGCAGCGCCGTCGCGGCGAGAAGTTCCGTCTCCCCCACCAGGCTCTGAATGGCCCCCTCACTTCGGCGGGTGAGGAGGTGCGGCTAGCTGTGAACGCCGCCATCCGACTGCGCCGGCCGCTGCTGGTCACCGGCACGCCAGGCACGGGTAAAACCAGCCTTGCCTACGCCATCGCCCATGAGCTGCGGCTGGGCAGGGTCCTGAGCTGGCCGATCACGCCGCGTAGCGAAATGACGGAGGGTCTCTACCGCTATGAGGCCCTAGATCGGCTGCGGGAAGCGCAACAAACAGATAGCTCCTTTAACACAGAGGATTTCATCACCCTGGGGCCCCTGGGCACGGCCTTTCTGCCGTTTGAGCGGCCTCGGGTGCTGCTTATCGATGAGATCGACAAATCGGATATCCAGTTGCCCAATGAACTGCTGAACTTGTTCGAAGAAGGATGGTTCGAGATTCCGCCGCTCAAGCGTTGCGCCCGCCAGCAGCAAGACGAATCAGGGGAGGATTGTGATCAGGATTCCGAAGAGGCCATGGACCATCCTGATGTGGCAACTGACGATCCAGGGTATTCGGCCCAGATCCGGCGGGGGAGGGTGCAGTGCCACGCCTTCCCAATTGTGGTGATGACCTCCAATCGCGAGCGGGATTTTCCGGCGGCCTTTCATCGCCGCTGTATTCGGGTGGAGATGCCCACCCCCACCGATCCCGCCACCCTGCTCGATGTCGTCAGCAGCCATTTCAAGGAAGAGTGGGGCGAAAACGCCTGGAATGAGGAAGAGATCCTTAGGCAGATTAATGCCTTTCTGGATGACAACAGCCAGCGGGATCGCGCCATTGATCAGCTCCTGCATGCGCTGCATATCCTGGGCGGGCCAGAACAGGGGAAACACGACGCCAAACAGACGGAGCGATTGCAGAAAATCCTGTTCAAGCCCCTGAGCGAAAGTGGCTGACCTCGAAGCCCTGCACAAGCTGCTGGAGTGGCGGATGGGGCTGGCCGGGCCGGATGCCGATCCTCTCGATTCCCGCGACATCCGCGACTGGCTGTGGCTTGCGGCCCAGCTTGATGGCGTGCATCTGCCCTGGCAGTACACAAACAAGGTCCGGACCACCAAAGCGAGGGAGGAGGACCAGCCCAGCCACACCGAGACAACTCACGTCAGCACCGTTGCCAGCAGCCCGGATCCCCAGCCGCAGGTTCGCGCCCCGGCTCCGCCCGATTCCCATCTGGCCACCCCCTTCCCCGCCGATCCTCCAGCCCCTGAGGCGGCGGCCGAACCGGTCGCCCGGCTGCTTGCCGACAACCTGCTCCCCGATGACGCTGAGGTGGCCGAAGCCCTGCAGCGCCGCCAGGGAGGGGTGCCGCTGCAGGTGCGCCAACTCGCCCTGCTGCCCTACCCGCTGCAGATTCTTCAGGCGTCGCGCCCGCTGCTGCGACGGCGCCCCCATCCCCATTGGCGGGTGCTGGATGAGGAGCACAGTGCAGCCAAGAGCGCCGAGATGGGCCTGGCTTGGCCGGTGTTTCGCCCCCGCAGGGTGCCGATGGTGGCGCTGCGGCTGGTGCTCGATGGCGGGGTGTCAATGGCGGTGTGGGAACCGCTGGCGCAGGAACTGCAGCGGGTGCTGGCCAGCAGCCAGGCCTTCCACAGGGTGGATCTGCAGCGGCTGACGCCACCGCACTTGCCCACACGCCAGCCGGCCAGTGGGGCAAATGACGGCACCACCGTGATCTTGCTGCTGAGCGATACGGCAGGACATCACTGGTGGGACGGCTCGATCCTGCCGTGGCTGCAGGCCATGGCCCATCAGCAGCCCCTGGTGGTTCTCCATACCCTGCCGCTGCGTTATTGGGAGTCCACGGCCCTGCAGCGGGCGCCAGCGCTGACGCTCAAAAACGGCGAGCCCCTGGCGGCCAACAGTCGCTATCAGCCGCTGCTGCCGCTGAGGGACCCGTGGGATGACCCTGGGGCAGCGGATTCATTGCCACCGGCAGGCAGCACCTGCCTGCCGGTGATCAGCCTGGACCGGCGCGAACTGGGACCCTGGGCGGCCCTGGTGATGGGTGAGGCGTGGGCCCGTTGCGCCGGCAGGGTGCTGCCCGCGGCCGAACCCGAGCCCCAACTGCTGGGCCGGGGCGAGCAGCCCATCCCCGCCAGGGCTGAGATCAGCGACGAGGAGGCTGAGCGCCTCTGGCAGGAGTTCGCACAGCGGGCTAGCCCTGAAGCCCGGGAGCTGATGCACTCGATGGCGGCTTCCTTGTTTCTGACCTTGCCTGTGCTGCGGCTGCTCCAAGCGGTGGTGGCGCCGCAGGCTTTTGCGCCCCAACCGCTGGCGGAGGTGTTGGTGAGCGGTCTGGTGCGCCGCTTGCCCGGCCAGGAGACGGTGGAAGCAACGCCGGATCGGCTGCAGTTCGAGTTGGTGCCGGCGCTGAGGCGCCTGCTCGAACCCAGGTTGAGCCCGCAGCGGCGCCGCCAGGTGCTGGCGGCCGTCACCGATCTGCTGGAGCGCCACTGGGACCGCCAGGGCAGTGGCTCCAGTTTCCGGGCCCTGTTGCTGGGACCCAAGGAGGTGCTCGAACGGGACCATCCCGACCTCTTCCACATCGCCAATGTGACGGCAGCCATGCTCGATCAGCTGCCCGGCAGGCAGTTCCGCGAGCTGGCCGCCCAGCTACGGGGCCGCAAGCCCGTGGCGCCAGCCCCGGTGTGGCCGGCCTCGATGGTTTTCAGCGAGCTGGAGTATGAAAGCGCCCAACTCCTGCCCATCCCCGAAGCGGAAACGATCAGCTTCAGCACAGCTCGCTATCTGGTGCAGGAGTTGCGGCGGATCCGCTATGAAACGGCCAGGATCACGCTTGTTGCCAGGTCTAACGATCGTGGCAAGCCGAATGAGCGCGCTAAGCGAAATCTCCCTGTCCAAAAAGTAGCCAGGCAACAGTCTGCTGTTGAGATCCACCGCAGCGAGGCAACCGCCTGGGCCTTCCCCGAACCCCTGCAGCGCGATGCCCTACCCCCAGGGGCCACGGCGGCGGCTGCCGACCCCCTCAGCCTCACCCTCGTAGAAATCCCCGCCGGCAGCTTCTTAATGGGTTCCCCCTCGGAAGAACCCGAGCGCTCAGACGCTGAAGGCCCCCAGCATGAGGTGAAGCTGGCGAGCTTCTTCATGAGCCACACCCCGATCACCCAGGCGCAGTGGCGTGAGGTGGCGGGTTGGCAGCCGTTGCCGGCAGAGCGCTGGCGACAGGACTTGAACCCTGATCCCTCCCATTTTCAGAACAGAAAAGGCCAGGCGGAATGCGAGGTTCGTTTTTTGTTTGAGGGTGAAGCCAACACCGACAACCGCCCTGTGGAGCAGGTGAGCTGGCTGGATGCGATGGAGTTCTGCAACCGCCTGAGTCAACGCACTGGCCGCACCTACACCTTGCCGAGCGAAGCCCAGTGGGAATACGCTTGCCGGGCTGGCATCACTACACCGTTTAATTTTGGTGAGACGATTAGCCCGGAGCTGGCTAATTATAACGGTAGCTATGTCTATGCTACTGGCCCAAAGGGAATCTACCGAGAGAAAACTACGCCCGCAGGGATGTTCCCGGCCAATGCTTGGGGCCTGCATGACATGCATGGCACTGTATGGGAATGGTGCCTGGATGAATGGCACGAAAGATCTATGGACAACACTGATGCTCTTTATGGTGAAACGACATATAAAAATTGGCGAATAACAGTTACGCCCACCCGGCTTGGCTATATGTACGAGACAGCCGCACCTGGACAAGAATTTACAGGTATAATGCCGGGCCTGCCGCATGAATCTATTGGTGAATGTCTGAGAATTGCCAAAAGAAGTATTGACACTGCTTTAGAGCAAAGTGGCGGTGCTGTGGTGGCACATGAGCGTGTGCTGCGCGGCGGCTCCTGGTTCGACTTCCCCGGGTACTGCCGCTCGGCTTTCCGCGGCCGCAACCTGCCCTTCAATGCCGACAGCCTCGTCGGTTTCCGTGTGGTCTGCCTCCCCCAGGGCTCTTCCCTTAACCCTTAATCCCTCAATCTCTCAACACTCGGCTGTTTTTTAACACTGGCTGTTGGTTTGCGGCCGCTGGCCCTGCCCCGCTGGTGCCGTAGGCGCCGCCTCACCTGCGGCTTCGTGCCAGCCATGCGCTGTGGCGTGGATCTGACTGTGGACTGCAAGCTCGCGATCGAGCTCAGACAGGTGGCCCCCCTGCCGGATCTGCCCGCTGCTCAGAGCGTCCATCTCGATGCCCGTGCAACCCTGCGCCTGCTGCGCTGGTGGGTCGAGGATCCCCAGCAGCATCCGGCTCCAGCGTCAGCTTCGTGACGGCCATGGGGAGATCATCAAAGCCACCCCACCCGCTGCCGTGGTTCAGGCGGGCACGGTGCAGGGGCTTTGGCTCCCCTGCCTGCCGAGACGGAGATACCGCTGCCCGTTGAAGTGTCTGGGCCGCCGGCAGGGCCCCTAAGGTGGTCTTTTGGCCTGCCCTGACGTCCGCGATTCATGATCCCCACCTCCGATCTCCACATCGTCGAAACCCGGCCCCTGGTGCCGCCGGCGGTGCTGCACGGGGAGCTGCCGATCAGTGAGCAAGGAGCCCGCACGGTGCAACGGGCCCGGGAGCGGATCAAGGCGATCCTCCACGGCGGCGACAGGCGCCAGCTGGTGATCGTGGGTCCCTGTTCGGTGCACGATGTGGGGGCGGCCCGGGAGTACGCCGCCGCGATCCAGGAGGCCCAGCAGCGCCATGGCGAGGACCTGGAGATCGTGATGCGGGTGTATTTCGAGAAGCCCCGCACCACCGTGGGCTGGAAGGGCATGATCAACGATCCCCACCTCGATGGCAGCTACGACATCAACACCGGCCTGCGCCGCGCCCGGGGCCTGCTTCTGCACCTGGCCGAGCTGGGTCTGCCGGCGGCCACGGAGCTGCTGGATCCGGTGGTGCCCCAGTACATCGCCGATCTGATCAGCTGGACCGCCATCGGTGCCCGCACCACCGAAAGCCAGACCCACCGGGAGATGGCCTCGGGGCTGTCGATGCCGATCGGCTTCAAGAACGGCACCGATGGCAGCGTTGCCACCGCGATCAATGCCATGGAGGCCGCCGCCCGACCCCACCATTTCCTGGGGATCAGTCAACAGGGCCATGCGGCGATCGTGAGCACCACCGGCAATCCCGATGGCCATCTGGTGCTGCGCGGAGGCAAGGACGGCCCCAACTACAACCTGGAAGCCGTGGAGGCCGCCGCCGCCCAGCTGGCCCGGGACGGCCTGCCCGCCCGGCTGATGGTGGACTGCAGCCATGGCAATTCCAACAAGGACTATCGCCGTCAGGCCGAGGTGCTGCGGGACGTGGCCGAACAGGTGCGTGGCGGCTCTGTGCATGTGATGGGGGTGATGCTCGAGAGTCACCTGGTGGAGGGCAGTCAGAAGATCCCCGCTGACCTCTCCACGCTCAGCTACGGCCAGAGTGTGACCGATGCCTGCATCGATCTGGACACAACGCTGGAGCTGCTGGAGCACCTGGCCGCGGCGGTGCGCGAGGTCAGGGAGCGCCGGTTGGCGCCGGTCTGAGCGACTGCAGCGCCAAGGCCGCTGAGCCTCCGGGCGTTGCAGTCAGCAAGTTCTGGTGATCTGGCACTCGTCAAGTGTGAGCGCCAAAGTGTTCCTGAGTCCGGGAAAGGTTCGCGTTGAACGAAGTCTTGGAGCACTTTGATTAGGTTGGGATTCTCTCCTGCATCCGGGGGTGTCTACCCATGGCCTATCTCCTTCAGCTCTACGGCCTTTCCGATCCGCTGCAGTTGTTTTACCTGGAGCAGCGCAGCAGCCAGCGCAGCAGCCGGATCGATGCCGCGATCCCTGGACCCGCGTTTGGCGGCTTCCGTCCGTTTCAGCTCGATGATCTGCTCGCCTGGGCCGTCGACACGGCTCGGGGACGCGACTGGGATGGCGAGGCGATCCAGCGGACCGTGCTGGAGGTCTGGATGGATCGGGCCGATCTGATCCGCCAGTGGCAGCTGCGCCTGCGCGAGGAGCCCGGCGATCGGCGGGTGGTGGCCGGTCTGGGTACCCAGCAGGACTGGGAGCAGCGTTGTGAAGCCCTGCTCCAGGTCTGAGTCTTCCCCTCGCCGTCGGTTCAGGAATGGCTCAGCAGGTGCCAGAGCAGGCTGGTGCCGATCGGCACCGTGAAATTATCCAGGCCCAGCAGGGCGATCTGCTCCAGCAGAACCGCCCCCAGGGCCAGCCCGACCAGCGCCGCCAGGCTGGGCGCCGGCAGGCCGATGGCGGCGTTGACCAGCGCCAGCCCCAGCAGCACCCCCAGGCTGGTGATCGCCATCGTCAGGGTGCCCGCCAGTGAGCGTCTCTGGCCGAGCACGCGCCAGCTGGGGGAGACGACGCTGCTGCCGACCAGGCCCGCCAGACCGTCACCGAAGGCCATCACCAACACCCCGGCGGTCACGGCAGCGGCCTGCTCGGGCCAGAACAGCAGCAGCAGCAGGGCGATCGAGCCGCCATAGGCGATGGTGCCGACGCTGGACCGGCCCACGTCCTCGATACCCGGCAGCAGTCTGCGGCGATGGTTGATGGCGGCCAGCACGGTCACGAGCGCCGCCGCGCCGATGGCGATCCAGCGATTGATCCCCAGAGCCCAGGCCAGCGGCACGACCAGGCCGGCACCGATGTGGAGCAGCTTGCGACTCCATTCCGGCTGCTGCGGCCAACGGGCCCGCACGCCCAGGGCGAGCCCGGCCAGCAGCAGCAGCCAGAGCAGCACCAGGGCTGAGCCGATCAGCTGTGGACCCCATCCCGCGGTCGGTATGACCAAGATTCAGGGCTCAGGCGGCTTGCTGCATGTTGCTCATCAACCGCAGCTTCATGATCGCCTTGGTCTCCAGCTGCCGCACCCGCTCCCGCGAGACATTGATCTCGCGGCCGATTTCGGCGAGCGTGAGGGGTTCGCGGCCCTCCAGGCCGAAGCGCAGCTTCAGGATTTTCTGCTCCCGATCATTGAGCTGGGAGAGCCAGACGGTCAGATGCTCCTTCTGCAGATGGCGGTCCATGGACTCGAAGTGTTCACCGCTGGCTGGATCGGCGATCAGTTCACCCAGGGTGCTACGATCCTCTTCGCCGCGGGCGTGGGCATCGAGGGAGGCGCAGGGGGCGCTCTGGGCCATCAGTTCCTCCAGCTCCTCAGGTGCCATGCCCATGGCGTGGGACAGCTCCAGCCGATTGGGCTGGCGTCCCAGCCGGTGGGAGAGCTCCCGGGTGATGCGACGCATTTTGGAGAGCTTTTCGCTGATATGGATCGGCAGGCGAATCGTGCGGGCGCTGTTGTCAATGGCCCGGGTCATTCCCTGGCGGATCCACCAATAGGCGTAGGTGGAGAACTTGTAGCCCAGGGCAGGGTCGAACTTGTCGACGGCGCGTTCCAGGCCGATCGCCCCTTCCTGCACCAGGTCGAGCAGCTCAAGGCCCTGATTCTGATATTTTTTGGCGACGCTGACGACCAAGCGCAGATTGGCGGCCATCATGCGATTTCTGGCCCGTTGGCCCATGCGCAGCTGGCGCTGTTGTTTGGCCGTATAGCCGCCGCCGATTTCGAGGGTCAGGCGTTTGGCGGCCTGCACGTGGTGGGACAGCTCAATCTCCTCAGCTGCGGTCAGCAGCGGCACGCGTCCGATCGTGCCCAGATACCAGCCGATGGAGTCGGCACTCAGCCGACCTGTGGCGCGCTGGTTGGCCGCCTTGGTCGCGGCTGCTTTGGTTTTCAGGTTGACCTTGGCAGCGGGCGCTGATGCGGTTAAGGTGTTGTTAGAGGCGTTGCCACTGCAGATGGTCGGAATGGCTTTAGCAGAATCGGCATGGACTGCTTCGGCAGCACCTGTATCGGCCAGGGATGTGTTGGCCGAACTGGTGACTGCGTAGCTCCCGCCTGTGCTAGTGCCTCTAATCGGCAGCTCATCGGGAGCGGAATGCAGAGGTGTCCCCATCACCCCGAGCCTCCGAAAATGAATTTGTCCGGAATGTAGCACCGCTACGGCGGAACTGTGGTTTGTAAACGGAAATTTTTCTGTGCAAACTTTGATCATGTTGGTTTTGGTGTGGTCGATTACGTTCAGCCCTCTGGTTGTCCGCTAATGAGACCGCCACGCCAGCGCTCCATCAGGGTGCTCTGGACGCGCCGTTGATCGCCCTCTGACTGGCGCTGTGCAAAGTGGCCGTCGCTGTGCATGTGCCAGGCACCGCTGTCCTCCAGGTACAGCTCGATCAGCCGTTCGAGCTGGCTGCGCAACTGGGGATCTTCGATCGGGGCGATCGCCTCGACACGGCGATCCAGGTTGCGGGGCATCCAGTCGGCGCTGCCGATGAACAGCTCGCTCTGGCCGCCGTTGCCAAACCAGAACAGCCGCGAATGTTCCAGGAAACGTCCAATCACGCTGGTGACACTGATGGTTTCGCTGACGCCCGGCACTCCCGGTCGCAGCGAGCACATGCCCCGGATCACCAGCTCAATCCGCACTCCGGCCTGGGAGGCTTCGTAGAGCAGGGCGATGATGGCCGGATCCACCAGGGCATTCATCTTGCCGCGGATGTGGCCGCCGCGACCGTTGCGGGCATGCTCGATCTCGCGGCGGATCAGGCCCTCCATGCCTTTGCGCAGGGTGACGGGGGCCACCAGCAGCTTGCGGAAGCTCTGCTGCTTGGAGAAGCCGGTGAGATAGTTGAACAGTTCGACCACGTCCTGTCCGAAATCCTCCCGTACGGTGAGCAGGCCGATGTCGGTGTAGAGATTTGAAGTCTTGGAGTTGTAGTTACCCGTGCCAATGTGCATGTAGCTGCGCAGCCGCTCTTTCTCGCGCCGCACCACCAGCGCCACCTTGGTGTGGGTCTTGAGGCCGATCACCCCGTAGACCACATGCACGCCGGCATGCTCCAGCTGGCGGGCCCATTGAATGTTGTTGTCCTCATCGAAGCGGGCCTTGAGTTCCACCAGGGCCATCACCTGCTTGCCATTTTCGGCGGCGCGGATCAGGGCCGCCACCACCGGTGAATTCTTGGAGGTGCGATAGAGCGTCATCTTGATCGCCAGCACCGAGGAGTCTTCGGCCGCCTGATGCAGGAACTCCTCCACCGAGGTGGCGAACAGGTCGTAGGGGTGGTGCAGCAGCACATCGCCGCGGCGGATCACCCGGAAGATGCTCTCGAACTCCTCCTGCTTGATCGAGCCATCGGCCAGGCGGCTGCGCTGGGCGCGGGCCAGCCGGGGAACGGTGCGGCCCTGATAGGGCGCGTCGCGCAGCTGGGGCAGGGGCATGCCGGTGAGGCTCATCAGGTCGTCAAGGCCGAGCGGGCCATTGATGCGGTAGAGATCCTCGGCGTCCACATCCGTGCCTTCCATCAGCACCTGGACGATTTCGTCGGGCATCTCGTCGGCCACCTCCAGCCGCACCACCTCGCCGCCCATGCGGCGCTTGCGCAGCCCCTCCTGCAGGGCCTCCATCAGATCGTCGGCCTCCAGATCGCGCAGTTCCAGGTCGGCGTCGCGGGTGACCCGGAAGAAGTAGTGGCCCTCCACCGTCATGCCGGGGAAGAGCAGCTGCAGATTGAAGGCCACCAGCTGCTCCAGCGGCACGGCGGTGAAGCAGGGGGCCGGGATGCGGCTGCAGAGCTCGGTGGGAATCTGCACGAAGCGCGGCAGAATCTTCTGGGGTACTTTCACCCGCGCAAATTGTTGTTGGCCCGTGTCCGGATCGCGGATCAGGGCGGCCACGTTCAGGCTGAGATTGCTCATGAACGGAAAGGGGTGGGCCGGATCCACGGCCAGCGGTGTCAGCACCGGAAAGATCGAGCACTGGAAATAGTCGTCGGCCCAGGCTTTCTGCTGTTCGTTGAGGCGCAGATAATCGATCAGCTGAACTCCGTATTCGGCAAGATGGCTCTTGAGCGAGTAGCGGTAGTGCTGCTGCTGCAGCTCCAGCAGGGGCCGCAGCTTGGCATGAATGGCCTGCAGCTGCTCCTGGGGCGTCAGGCCGTCGTCGCTGCGGGTGTTGATGCCGGCCTCGAGCTGGGACTTGAGGGAGGCCACCCTCACCATGAAGAACTCGTCGAGGTTGTTGCTGAAGATCGCGCTGAACTTTGCCTGCTCCAGCAGCGGTGTGTGTTCGTCCAGGGCCTGGGCCAAGACGCGATGGTTGAAGTCAATCCAACTCAGCTCGCGGTTGATGTACATCTCGGGAGCAACGACCCCTTTTGCCATGGTGCTCCGTACTCGCGCTTCTCAGGGGCTCGAACGTAGCAATCTCAGCGGCCAGGCCCGTGTATCGGCGGCCGTTGACCGGGCAGGCCGCCGGCTACCAGCACCGCCACACCGAGCATCAGCGCGATGCCCAGCCAGAACGGTGCCTGGTGATTCAGATTGACGTAGGCCAGTCCGGCCAGGGGTGGGCCCAGGAAGCTGCCCAGGCTCTGCAGGCCCTGCAGGCTGCCGAGGGCGGCTCCCTGACCGCTGTCATCAAGGCGGCGGGACACCAGGCTGCGCAGGCAGGGGGTGACCAGGCCGGTGCCGCTGGCCAGGATCGCCACCGCCGGAAAGACCACGGCCACCGCCTGCTCCGGCCGGGCCAGGGGGATCATCAGGCAGCCCACCACCACCAGGCCCACCCCGGCCAGGCTCAGCCGCCACTCGCCGAATCGCTTCACCAGCGGTCCGATCAGACCCCCTTGCACCACGGTGGCCACGACCCCCACCACCACGAAGGCGGCGGCCGAGATCCCCGGGCCCCAGCCGAAGACCTGTTTGAAATAGACCACCAGTTCGGCGGTGAAGCCGCTGAAGGCCAGGAAGAACAGGAAAAAGGCCAGGCAGAGGCGCCGCACCTGGGCATTGCTGAACACCCGCGCCAGCTGGCTGAAGGGCTGCAGGTCCCGCTTGCGCGGCAGGGCCATGCGGGCCTCCACGGGATGGGTTTCCGGCAGCAGGGTGAGCACCACCACCAGATTCAGCACGGCGAAGCCCAGGGCCACCAGCACCGGCAGGTTGACCGAGATCCCCGCCAGCAGCCCCCCCAGTGCCGGTCCGAGGATGAAGCCCAGGCCGAAGGCCACGCCGATCAGGCCGAAGGCCCGGGCCCGCTGCTCCGGCGGTGAGATGTCGGCCAGGACGGCGCCGGCCGTGGCGGCCGTGCCGCCGCTGACCCCATCGATCAGGCGCGCCACGAACATCAGCGCCAGCGGCAGACCCGCCGCCGTGGCGCCGGGCCAGAGCCGTTGCCAGGGCAGGCTGATGGTCAGGGCGAACAGGCCGAGTCCCAGCACCGATCCGGCCACGCAGACCGTGATCACGGGCTTGCGGCCGAAGCGGTCGCTCATGGCGCCGATCAGGGGGGTGACGGCGAACTGGGCCAGGGCGTAGCTGCCCCCGAGCAAGCCGACCGTCAGGCCGAGGTTGCGGCTGTCGTGGCTGAAGCCGGCCAGCAGGAACGGCAACAGCGGAAAGACGATGCTTTCGCCCAGCCGATCGTTGAGCAGGGTGAGAAAGGCGCTCAGCAGCGTCGAGGGGCGGGTGAGTCGCATCGACCATCCACGGTGACGGTCACCCTCCCATGGCCAGGGGGCGCTGGACCAGGCCATGGCACCACCGGGGAAAGGCACCGGGGGAATGGCACCGGGGAATGGATGGTCGGGTGACGGCAGCCAGGCTTGCGATCGATCGGCCTGGCCGCCGATGTCAACTCCAGCCGCGGGGATGTCTGCCGCCGCTGCAGGGCCCGCCAGCCGGGCGCCGCCGGTTCGGGGCAGTGCCCGTGGGGCGGGGATGGGAGTGCGGTTGCTGCCGGCTGCCAGCGCCTGAGGCGCGGGTTGAGCCCTGCGTCGGCAATTCGCCCTTGGGGGCGGGGGCCGTCCAGCCATGTCCCCTGGCGCCTGCCCCTGGCAGCCGGATTCGCCGGCCTGCGAGGCGCCCGCCGGCCACCGCTAACTTGAGCGGCCCGGATCAGCCCCTGCGCCCCCCCGACCTCCGCCATGGCCGAGCTGTCCGAGTCCCCTGCGTCCACCCCGGCGGTCGCGGCTGCCCGCCTCAGCCATCTCAGCGCCCGCGGTGAGGTGCACATGGTCGAGGTGGGGGACCGGGCCGCCAGTGATCGGCGAGCCCTGGCCGAGGGCTACATCGCCATGGCGCCGGCGGTGCTGGCCCTGGTGCTGGAGGGCCGCGCCGGCAAGGGCGATGTGCTGGCGGTGGCGCGGGTGGCGGCGATCCAGGCGGCCAAGCGCACCTGGGAGCTGATTCCTCTGTGCCATCCGATCGGCCTGACGGGCCTGGAGGTGGAGATCGAGCCGGCCGCTGATGGCTCCGGCCTGCGGCTGCAGGTGGCTGCCCGCTGCAGCGGCAGCACCGGCGTCGAGATGGAGGCGCTCACCGCCGTGTCCGTGGGTCTGCTGACCCTCTACGACATGGTCAAATCGGCGGATCCGGCGATGACGATCGGGCCGGTGCGGCTGCTGCGCAAGGACGGCGGACGCCATGGCCTCTGGCAGCGTGACGGTGTCGGTCACGGGGATGGCGAGGGGCCAGGCACCGCTTCTGCCGCCCAGGTCGCTGGTTCCAGCTCGGCCGCCGCTCCAGCGCCGACCACTGACCATGGCTGAGCCCTACGGCCGCGAGGGCCTGGCCCTGGAGCAGGCCCGCGAGCGGATTCTTGCGGCTCTGCAGCCCCTGGGCCTGCGGGAGCTGGTGTCTCTCCCCCAGGCTCTGGGGCGCATCACCGCCGAGCCACTGCGGGCGGCGGCGGCGGTGCCGGGGTTTCGCGCCTCGATCATGGACGGCTACGCCATCGCCGGCAGCGAGCCGCCGGCGATGGGTCAGCGCTGGCGGCTGGTGGGGCGCTCGGCGGCCGGATCCCCCCATCGGGCAGCGCTCGCGGCGGGCGAAGCGGTGCGCATTCTCACCGGCGCGGTGCTGCCTGAGGGCAGCGGTCGGGTGCTGCCTCAGGAGCTGGTGCTCGTTCTCGATGCTGGCGGCAGCGGCCAACCCACCATCGAGCTGGGGGGCGCCTGCGGAGCCAACCCCTGGATCCGGGCGCCCGAGGAGGAGGCCAGCCCCGGCCAGGAGCTGGTGCCAGGCGGCCATCGCCTCGGGGTGGCCGATCTGGGACGCCTGGCCAGTTGCGGCGTCGAGCAGCTGACGGTGACGCGGCAGCCCCGGCTGGGTCTGCTGATCAGCGGCGATGAACTGGTGCCCCCCGGCAGCGAGCGCGGCCCCGGCCAGATCTGGGAGAGCAACTCGGCCCTGCTGACGGCCCTGCTGGCGCGGCTGGGCTACGGCGTCTTCAGGCAGCTGGTGGTGGTGGATCAGCCGCAGCCGTTGCGGGTCGCCCTGCGCCAGCTGGCGGCGGACTGTGATGTGGTGGTGAGCACCGGCGGTGTGTCGGCGGGTGACAGCGACTGGTTGCGGGCCCTGGTGGCGGAGTTGGGCGCGGTGAGCTTCTGGAAGCTGTTCCTCAAGCCCGGCCGGCCCTTTGCCTGGGGGCAGGTGGACGGGGTGCCGTTCTTCGGGCTGCCGGGCAATCCGGTGGCGGCGGCGATCACGGCCCTGCAGCTGCTCTGGCCGGCGCTGCAGCGGCTGGAGGGGGGGCAGGTGCAGCTGTTGCCGAGACTGCGGGTGCGGCTGGCCCAGGCGCTGCCGCGCAGTCCGGGGCGGCCCGAACTGGCCCGGGCGTGCCTGGAGGTGAGTGCCGAAGGTGCCCTGCTGGCCCGGATCGAAGGCTCCCAGGCCTCCTCGCGCATCGGCTCCCTGCAGGGCGCCGATCTGCTGCTGGAGATTCCGGCCGAGCTGGGCAGCCTGGAAGCGGGTGCGGAGCTGTGGGCTCAGTTGCTGCGGCTGCCGATCTTCTAGGGCTGCCGGCGCCGGCTGTAGGCGAGGCCGGTGGAGCTGCCTTCGACAGTCAGATCTTCACGGCTTGGGGGCTGCCGGGGTCCGGCTGGCGGTCGAACCTGGCACCTGGTCCTGCCTTCAGGGCCTTGACGGTGTTGCTCGGCAGCACCCTGGAAGGCGCAAAATTATCCGCCCTTTCGTAATGAAGCCATGCCTCTTGCCATCATCAAGTCAGTCGGCGATGCCCATGGCTTCGTTGGCTTGCGCTACTGCTACCCCAGTGTCTCCGCTGTTGCGGAGATCTGCTGATTCCAGGGTCGTGAAGCTGGCATCCACGTTAAGGGGATGGGCAAAGATCTCCTCGGGAGGCAGGGCAGGGAGGGAATGAGGTGAGGCAGAGATAGAGATGGGTGATCCGCGAAAAAATCCACACTGAATGAGCGCACTGTGAAAGATCGTCTTGTCCCTTGTGTATGAATCATGCCTGGGCAAGGGGTGATCCTCGTTGTGAGGCCGAAACTGCGCTTTGCCGGACGGGGCGGCCTGCGATCTCACGGATCAGCCGCCGCCCCGTCCGCCAGCGGCGTGTTCCCCTCCACCCAGCTGCCCCGGCCGCCGCTCCACTCCCGCTTCCAGAAGGGGGCTTCGTGTTTGAGGGCCTCCAGCAGTTCCTGGCCGCTCCGCTGGGCCGGGCCGCGGCGGTCGGCGGCGATGGCCACCAGCACGATCGCCTCCCCCGGCAGCACCCGGCCGATGCGATGCCACACCAGCACCGCCGCAGCCCCGTGGCGCTCGGCGCTCGCCGCCGCCAGCGCGCCGATGCAGCCCTCGGTCATGCCGGGGTAGTGCTCCAGTTCCAGGGCCTCCAGCAGTGCGCCATCGGCGCCGCGGCCCCGCACCCGGCCGATGAACTGGCTCTCGGCCGCCGGGGCGCCGCCTGGAAGCTCCGCCAGCCGCGCCTGCCAGGCGGCCAGGGCCGTGAGCGGCTCGAAGGGCTCCGCCAGCAGCCGCAGCTCCAGCAGGGGGGCTGGCCGCGCCGGCGGCCGCAGGGGCGTTCGGGCTTCAGCCACCGCTGATCGGCGGCAGGAAGGCCACTTCATCGCCGGGCTGCAGGGGCTGGTCCGGGCTGGTGAAGCTGTGGTTGACGGCCACTCTCAGGCCCTGGGGCAGCGCGATCGATCCCAGCCGCAGCTGGCGCCAGAGGCTGCGGGGGGTGACCTCGCCAGCGCCGGGCCCCTGCTCCTGGCTGGCCGCGGCGCTGGCTTCCTCCCAGCTCAGCAGCCGTTCGCCCCAGCCGTTGGCCTCCCGCAGAGCGGCGAACAGGCGCAGCCGCAGGCCGGTCGCCGCCGGGGTGGCTGTGGCGCTGGTCGGGGTTGCGAGCGGCGGCGGCATGGTCAGCGGCTGGAGAATCTGCGCGTTGCTGGATCGAGTCTCGCTGCTGCCAGGCGCTGCTGCCAGGCGCAGTTGCCGGGCGCAGCTGCCGCGCGCATTGGTGCGCCATGGAGGCGCCGACGGCTCCAGCGCATTCCGCCGGGACAACGTAGCCATGCCGGACCTCTTGTCCGGGGTCCGCTGGGCCCGCGAGCGCACGGCGGGGGCCGGCGCCGCCAGGGCTTGCGGCTGGCTGGCCAGGGGCTGCATCGCTGGCCGCCGGCGGCCGTGAGCCCTGGCTGAGGGGATGGCGGCCGAGCGGCCTGGCTCCGGGGGCGGGGAGGTCCGTTTCAGCTCGCAGCCGGACAATGGAACGCTTCGCGCTGACGATCCTTGTCCCTCGCCATCGCCCTGCTGACGATCTCCGACAGCCGCACCCTGGCGGCCGATCCCTCGGGTGATGCCCTGCAGCAGCGCCTGGAGGCCGCCGGCCACAGCCTGGTGGAACGCCTGCTGGTGCCCGACGACCGCTACCGCATCCGCGCCGAGCTGAGTCGCTGGATCGCCGACCCGGTGCTGCAGGTGGTGATCACTGCCGGCGGCACCGGCCTGACCGGGCGCGATGGCACCCCGGAGGCGGTGGCGCCCCTGCTGGACAAGACGATCGAGGGCTTCGGCGAACTGTTCCGGGTGCTGTCGTTCGAGACGATCGGCACCAGCAGCCTGCAGAGCCGCTGCCTGGCCGGGGTGGCCAACGGCACGGTGATCTTCGTGCTGCCCGGCTCCCTCGATGCGGTCTGCACCGCCTGGGACCGGTTGATCCGGGCCCAGCTGGACGCCGGCACCCGCCCCTGCAACCTGGTGCAACTGCTGCCGCGGTTGCGGGAGGCTCCCTGAAGCCGGCGGCCCGCAGCCGGCTTCAGGGAGCCGGGGCGGCGCGGATTCCCGGGCGCCGGCAGCGTCGGCCTACGTTGTGGGCACCCCTGGTGTGGGCACCCTGCTCCCCGATCTGGACGCTGCCTGCGGGCGCTTCCGGCGGGCCGTCAGGTCGGGCCCCATCGGCAGGGCTTTGCCCCCACCCAGCTCCCCAATCCGTCCGCCATGGCCAAGGTCGAGATCTACATCTGGACGGCCTGCCCGTTCTGCATCCGCGCCAAGCAACTGCTGGATCGCAAGGGAGTCGACTACG
This sequence comes from Cyanobium sp., assembly GCA_049282435.1. GTDB lineage: Bacteria > Cyanobacteriota > Cyanobacteriia > PCC-6307 > Cyanobiaceae > Cyanobium. The sequence continues at coordinate 18,016 of JBAPUA010000229.1, forward strand.
TCGAATACGTCATCGATGGCGATGACCGGGCCCGTCAGGCCATGGTGGAGCGCGGCACCGGCGGCTCCCGCTCCGTGCCCCAGATCTTCATCGACGATCGCCACGTCGGCGGTTGCGACGATCTGCACCGGCTGGAGCGGCAGGGCCAGCTGGATGCCCTGCTGGCCTGATCGCCGCTTGCCAGGCCCTGCGGCAGGCCTGGCACCGCGCCTCCGCCGGCAGGCTGGAACGCGGTCTCAGCGCTGCTGAGCGGGGAGTGGTTTTGGCTGGCTTGGGCAGGTGGTTTTGGCGGCGGGCTGGGGCGGCGGGCTGGGGCAGTGGGCGCCGCTCGCCGCTTCGGCAGCGGTCAGCCTGCCGCCGGCTGGTCCCCCTAGCCTCAACTTTCCCTTGCAGGGCGCCGATGGCTGATCCCGCCGCCGAGTCAGGCCCGGAGCCTGCCGCCGACCTGTCGGCTGATAGCCGAGTTGCCGCTGCCGCCGGCTGCGCCGACAGGGCCACGGCATGGGCCCGGGGGGTCACCCCGGATACGCCTGGGACCAGCTCCGCAGCGACGCCGTCGATGGGCGGCGGCTGGCCCCTGATCGACGGCTGGGCCCGGGCCACCCTCTCCGGCATCGGCCCCAGGCTTTGGCAGACCCTCAGCCACCGCAGCGCCTGCCTCTCCTGCGCCTGGGGCACCGGCGGCCAGAAGGGGGGGTTCCGCGATGAACTGGGCGAACCGCTGCAGCGCTGCCTCAAGAGCGTCGAGGCGGTCGCCGCCGAACTGCAGGCCGCCGTGCCGGCGCCGGTGTTTGCCCAGCGCAGCCTGGCGCAGTTGCAACGGCTCAGCTCCGCCGAATGTGATGCCCTGGGCCGCCTGTCCCGGCCCCTGATCCTGCGGCAGGGGCGCGAGCACTACGAGCCGATCGGCTGGGACGACGTCCTGGAGCTGACGGAGCAGGCGTGCCGCTGCCCACCGCAGCGGCTGGCCTCCTACAGCTCCGGCCGTTCCTCCAATGAGGCCGCCTGGCTGCTGCAGCTGTTGCTGCGGGCGCTGGGCTCCAACAACCTCGCCGACTGCTCCGATCTCTGCCACGCCCCCTCCAGCGTGGTGCTCACCGAGGTGTTCGGCACGGGCAGCTCCAATGTCAGCCTCGAGAGCCTGCGCCAGGCCGACTGTGTGGTGTTGGTGGGCTCGAATGCGCCGGCCAACCATCCGCGGCTGATGAACGAGCTGATCCGGCTGCGGCAGCGGGGCGGCACCGTGATCGTGATCAACCCGGTGCTGGAGGTGGGTCTGCAGCGCTTCGGCTCTCCGGCGTTCCCGATCCGCTCGATGCTGCGCGGCTCGGAGATCGCCTCGCTGTTCCTGCAGCCTGTGCCCGGCAGCGACACCGCAGTGTTCCTCGGCATCCAGAAGGCCCTGCTGGAGTCGGATCGCCTGCGGTTGGACTTTGTGCGCGCCCATGCCGAGGGCTGGGAGCCGTTGATCGCCCAGCTGCGCGACCTCTCCTGGGAGGCGATCTGCCAGTGCTGCGGCCTCAGCCGCGAGGAGCTGGAGCTGGCCGCCGAGCGCATCGCCGCCGCTCCGGCGGTGGTGTTCGCCTGGGCGATGGGCATCACCCACCATGTCAACGGCTGCGACAACGTGCAGGCGATCGCCAACACGGCCGTGCTCACCGGCAATGTGGGCCGTCCCGGCGCCGGCACGATGCCGATCCGCGGCCATTCCAACGTGCAGGGCTTCGGCTCGATGGGGGTCAGCACCCAGCTGCGTGAGCCGATGCAGCGGGCGCTTGAGGCCCTGCTGGGCCGGCCCCTCAGCCCGGTGCCCGGCTACGACACCCGCGCCCTGATCGAGGCCGCCGAGGCCGGAGCGGTGGACACGCTGCTGTGTCTGGGGGGCAATCTCTACGGCGCCAATCCCGATGCCACCCAGGCGGGCCGGGCCCTGGGCCGGATCGACACGATTGTGTCTCTGGCCACCAAGCCCAACACCGGCCACTTCCATGGACTGGGGGCCCGGCAGACCCTGCTGCTGCCGGTGTTCAACCGCTTCGAGACCCCGCATCGCACCACGGTGGAATCGGGCAATAACTGGGTGCGTCTCAATGAACCCGGCAGCACCCACCTGACCGACGCCGACCTGATCAGTGAGGTGGTGTTTCTCGCTGAGCTGGCCCATCGGCTGCACGGTGCGTCCCCGATCGACTGGCGCCGCCTGCAGGATGCGGCCTACGTGCGCCAGCTGATCGCCCGCACCGTTCCGGGCTACGGCCCCCTGGCAAGCATCGATGCCACGGGCGAGGAGTTCAGCGTGCAGGGCCGGCTCTTCGAGGAGCCCCGGTTCCCCACTCCCAGCGGTCGGGCGCGGCTGGCGGTCACGCCCCTGCCGGCGCTGAACCTGCCGGATCGGAGCCATTTCGAGCGAGATCTCTCCCCTGGCGGCAGCGACCGCGCCGCAGATCCCACCGCCGCCGGCATCGCCAGTCCCGGCACCGCCGCTGGCATCGCTGCCGCTGCCGGGACTGGCGGTGCGATCGAGCCGCCCGGGCTGGTGCTGAGCCTGATCACCGCCCGCAGCTACGGCCAGCACAACACCGTCGTCTACAAACAGGCCGACAGCTACCGCGGCATGCCCCATCGCCAGACGATCCTGATGAACCGGGAGGATCTGCGGGGCAGCGGCCTGCGGGCCCATCAGCGGGTGCGGGTGCAGGGGGAGGCGGGCCACCTCGACGACATCGAGATCATCCCCGGCGACATCCGCGCCGGGGCGGCCCTGATGTTCTTTCCCGAGGCCAATGTGCTGATGAAGGGCGACCGGGATCGGCGCTGCGGCACCCCCGCCTTCAAGCGGGTGCCGGTGCTGGTGCGGCCTCAGCCCCCCAGGTAGGCCATCTCGGCATGGGCGGCTGGCCCGCCCCGCTGGCCCTCCAGCGGGGCGGGGGTCGCCAGCGCGCCGGGGGGTGCCACCGAGCCGCTGGCGCTCGCCGTGGCGGTCAGGCTTCGCTCCTCGCTGTAGCGATCGCCGCGCTGTTGCCACAGAGATCCGAGGGCCCCCAGCAGCCCGTCCCGATCCAGGCGGGGCCGTAACCAGGGCCGCAGATCATGGCCCTCGGCGGCGAACAGGCAGCGGTAGGCGACGCCGTCGGCGGTGATGCGCAGCCGGTTGCAATCGCCGCAGAAGGGGGCACTGATCGAAGCCACGGCCGCCAGCAGGCCGCCGCCATCGCGATAGCGCCAGCGGCTGGCGGTGCCGTGCAGGTCGCGCCCCAGGGGCTCCAGGGGCCAGCGGCCGCCGATGCGGTCCGCCATCTCGGCGGCGGAGACCACCTGGGCGGGATCCCAGCCGTTGCGGTTGCCCACATCCATGTATTCGATCAGGCGCAGCTCCAGCCCGCGCTCGCGCGCCAGGGCGGCCAGGGGCAGCAGCTGCTCGAAGTTGCCGTGGCGCGTGATCACGGCGTTGAGCTTGAGCTCCCCGGCGGCCGGATCGAAGCCCGCCGCCCGGGCATGGTCGATGGCCGCCAGCACCTTGGCCAGCAGCGCTTCTCCGCGGGCGTTGGCGCTGCCCGGGGCGTGCTGCGCCGCCCCTGCGGGCAGCGCCAGCCCAGCCATGCGGGCGACGCTGGAGCCATCGGCGCCGTCGAGGCTGAGGGTGATCCGCGCCAGCCCCGCCCGGCGCAGGGCCCGGGCCCGTTCGGCGCTGAGCAGGGTGCCGTTGCTGGTCAGGGCGATCTGGCGCAGCCGGCCGCGGCGATCGCCCTGCGGGCGCTGGCGCAGGGGAGTCAGGGCGCTGATCAGCGCCTCCAGGTCAGGGTGGAGCAGGGGTTCGCCGCCGGTGAGCCGCAGGGTGTGGACGCCGAGTTGCACCGCCGCCTCCACCAGCTGCTGGCGCTCCGCCAGGGTCAGCAGTCCGGGGGGATCGGCGCTGTCGGGGCAGCAGTAGGGGCAGGCCAGGTTGCAGCGGGCCGTCAGCGACAGCCGCAGCACCCCGAGGGGCCGGCCGTGGCGGTCGACCTGGGCAGGGGGTGGGGCGGGGCTGGCCATGGCTGCCACGCTATGGCTGCTGCCCAGCTGCCGGCGGGCCGCCGCTCGGCTGATCGGGTTCCGGGCGGTTGACGTTGCGCAGGGCCCGGGGATCCAGCGCCACCGGCTGGCAGGGATGGGCAGCCAGCCAGCTCTGCAGGCGCCGCTCACCGCTGTTGATGCTGGCGGCCAGGTGCTGGCGCAGCGAGATCGAACTGGGATAGACCGCCAGCAACGGCTGCAGGCGCTGGCCGTCGTGGGCCAGGTGGATCCCCTGGGGCTTATGGGCCGCTGCCGCCAGCAGCTCACGCAGCGCCGCCAGGCTGAGTTCCGGCATGTCCACCGGGCAGAGCAGCAGGCGCTGATCCGGGTGGAGCTGCATCAACCGGTGCAGGGCCAGCAGCGGGCCCTGCCAGGGGGCGGGTTCGGCGATCGGGGTGACCTGCGGCAGGGCGGCGGCCAGCTCCAGGTGGGCGGGATGGCGACTGAGCAGCGTGATCGGCGCCCCCATGTCCGCCAGCAGCCCCAGGCTGCGCTCCAGCCAGGTGCCGCCCTCGGGATGGGGCAGCAGGGCCTTGTCGCGGCCCATGCGCCGGCTGTCGCCGCCGCTGAGCAGGCAGCAGCGCAGACTCACAGGGGCCGCGGGGCTGCAGCCCAGGGGCCTGCCCCATCCGCCTTCGCGTCGTCGCTCTGAGTCGTGCGCTCGTCCTGCAGCGGCATCCGCCGGTCCCCCCTCGCCATCCCGTCCTCGCCATTCCGTTGTAACTGCGGCGGTGTAACCGTGGCGGTGTAGCGCCCGGCACAGAGCATGGGGTCTGGCCCAGCGCCGCGGCCTGGATCGCCGACACTGGCTTCAGGCCCGTCTGCGCCATGGCCCCCGACCCCTCCGCCAGCCCGCTGCCGGTTCGCAGCCAGTGTCCGTACTGCGGCGTTGGCTGTGGCCTGGAGATGCTGCCGCCCCGCCCCGGTGCCGCTGCTGCGGCCCCCGGTGCCAGCGGCCAACCCGCCCCCGCCGGCCCCTGGCAGGCCCGCGGCGATCGCCGCCATCCCTCCAGCCTCGGCCAGGTGTGCGTCAAGGGGGCCACGGTCGGTGAAAGCCTCGATCCGGGCCGCCTCACCCATCCCCTCTATCGCACCAATCGCGATCAACCCTTCCAGCGGATCAGCTGGGATCAGGCCTTCGATGTCCTGGTGGAGCGCATCCAGGCGACCCTGGCCAGCAAGGGCGCCGGGGCGATCGCCATGTACGGCAGCGGTCAATTTCTCACGGAGGATTACTACATCGCCCAGAAGCTGTTGAAGGGGGCGCTGGGCACCAACAACTTCGATGCCAACTCGCGGCTCTGCATGAGCTCGGCCGTTGCCGCCTACAGCCGCAGCCTCGGTTCCGATGGCCCCCCCTGCTGCTACGACGACCTCGACCTGGCCGATGGCGTGCTCTTGATCGGCACCAATACCGCCGACTGCCATCCGGTGCTCTTCCAAAGGCTGCTGAAGCGCCGTAAACGGAATCCCGGGTCCGTGCGCATCGTGGTGGTCGACCCCCGCGCCACCGCGACCACCGCCGCCGCCGACCTCCATCTGGCGATCGCCTCCGGCACGGATCTGGCCCTGCTGCACGGTGTGGCGCATCTGCTCCTGCGCGCCGGTGCTCTCGATCGGCCCTTCCTGGATGCGGCCACCGAGGGGTTCGAGGCCTTCGCGGCCCATGTGGAGCCCTGGACTCCGGAACGCACCGCCGCTGTCTGCAGGATCCCCGAGGAGCAGCTGCATGCCTTTGCCGAGATCTGGGCGGGCTCCGCGGCCATGCTCAGCCTCTGGTCGATGGGTCTGAATCAGCGGGCTGAAGGCACCGCCACGATCTGCGGGTTGATCAACCTCCACCTGCTCAGCGGCCAGATCTGCCGGCCCGGTGCCGGTCCCTTTTCCCTCACCGGTCAGCCCAATGCCATGGGCGGTCGGGAGGCAGGCGGGCTGGCCCAGCTGCTGCCTGGCTATCGCTCCGTGGCCGATGCCGGTCACCGGGCCGAGGTGGAGCGGGCCTGGGGCCTGCCGCCGGACGCGATCGATCCCCGGCCGGGCCTGGCGGTGTGGCAACAGATTGAGGCGATGGAAGCCGGCGCCCTCGACCTCTGGTGGGTGGCCGCCACCAACCCCCTGGTCAGCTTGCCCGACCTGGACCGGGTGCGGGCGGCGCTCGAACGCTGTCCCCTGGTCGTCCTCAGCGAGGCCTATGCCGGCAGTGAGACCGCCGCTCAGGCCCACCTGCTGCTGCCCGCCGCCCAGTGGAGTGAGAAGGAGGGCACGATGACCAACTCCGAGCGGCGGGTCACCCTCTGCCCGGCCTTCCGGTCGGCGCCGGGGGAGGCCCGGCCCGATTGGCAGGTGTTCGCCGAGCTGGGCCGGCGTCTCGGCCATGGGGCCCTGTTTCCCGCCGGAGCCACGGCGGCTGACGTCCATGCCGAATTCGTGGCCCTCACCGCCGGCCGCCTCTGTGATCTCTCCGGCCTCAGCCATGGCTTGCTGGCCGAGGCCGGCCCGCAGCAGTGGCCCTTCCCCCGCGGCACCGCCCCGGGTGGCGAATCCCGGCGCCTCTACAGCGACCGCCGCTTCCCCACCGCCAGCGGTCGCGCCCGATTCCACTGCGATGCCCCCCTGGGTCTGGCGGAACCCCCCTGTGAGCGCTACCCGCTGGTGCTCACGGTGGGCCGTTACCTCGGCCATTGGCACACCATGACCCGCACCGGCCAGGTGGCCCGCCTCACCGCCCAGCATCCCGAGCCGCTGCTGGAGATCCACCCCGACGACGCCCGTGTCCATGGGCTGGTGGATGGCGCCATGGCCCGCCTGCAGTCCCGCCGGGGCCGTGTGATCGCCCGGGTTCAGGTCACGCCGCGCATCCGGCCCGGCACCCTGTTCCTGCCGATGCACTGGGGGGCGAGCCAGGTTAACGCCTGTGAAGCCAACCTGCTGACCCACGAGCAGGCTTGTCCCCTTTCCCTCCAACCCGAACTCAAGGCCGCCGCTGTGTGGGTCGAGCCGTGGGAGCCCGGGGTCTGATCCGTCCAGGTCGGGCTGGCGTTCAGGAGCCTTCGATCAGGGCTGGGGCGAAGCGCAGGCAGGGGGTGGCGGCTGGGCCCACCTCAATCAGACCAGCCTGGCGCCAGCGGGCCATGTGCCGGCTCACCGTGACGCGCGTGTGGTTCACCATCTCCGCCAGTCGCTCATGTTTGAGCCGCAGCGGCAGTTCGTACCAGCCGCCGCAACGGCTGCCCAGCCGGGCGACCAGCAGCTGGATCAAGGCGCGCAGCCGCTGTTCCGAACCGCCGAGGTGCTGGATGATCAGCAGCGCCGCAGTCCAGTCGCAAAGGCCGATGGCGTCTTCGGCGGGCTCGCAGGGGCTGCTCAGCAGGCTGGTGGGCTCGAAGGCCTCCAGGTGCAGCCGGGCATGGCGCAGCAGCTCCAGGGACAGCTGGTCCCCTGACTGCAGAAAACCGAGCGTGACCGGATCGGTCGCGCCAACACCCGGTTCAGTGCTGGTGATGGCCACCCGGATCAGCCCCCGGCCCAGCCGCAGCTCGATCCCCTGGCGGAGGTGGCCGCCATCCAGCATCAGGGTGTGTCCCTTGGGGATGAAGAGAGAGGGGATCGCTGCGGCAGCCGGAACCATGGCGTCAGGAGTCCTGGTGGGCATGGCGCCGATACAGGAAATCGAGGGCGTGGTTGCGCAGGCCGCCGTAGCGGTGATCGCCCTGGATTTTTTCGTAGCTGCGGGGCCGCTCGAAGGGCACGTCGAGGATCTCGCCGATCGTGGCGGCCGGGCCATTGGTCATCATCACGATCCGATCGGCCAGGAACAGGGCCTCGTCGATGTCATGGGTGATCATCAGCACCGTTGGTTGCTGCTCCCGCCAGATCGCCAGCAGCTCCTCCTGGAGCTCTTCCTTGGTGATCGCGTCGAGGGCACCGAAGGGCTCATCGAGCACCAGCACCGCCGGACTCACGGCCAGGGCGCGGGCGATCGCCACCCGCTGCTTCATCCCCCCCGAGATCTGGCCGGGCCGCTTGTCGGCGTCCTCGCTCAGATGGACCATCTCCAGATGGTGGTCCACGACCCGACGGCGGCTGGGGCGGTCGAGTTCAGGCCGGGCGGCCCTGACCGCCAGCTCCACGTTCTGGCGCACCGTCTGCCACGGCAGCAGTGAATAGTTCTGAAACACCACCATCCGATCGGGGCCCGGCCGTTCGATCGGTCGCCCCTCCAGCAGCACCTGGCCGCCGCTGGGCTGCAGAAAGCCCGACACCATGTTCAGCAGGGTGCTCTTGCCGCAGCCGGAGTGGCCGATCACGCAGAGGAACTCCCCCTGTTTCACCTGAAGGTTGATGTCGCGCAGGGCTTCGAAGGGACCGCGGCGGGTCTCGAACACCTGGCTCACCTGGCTGAATTCCAGGAAGCGCGAACGGTCGGGGCTGGGCGGGGCTTGCGGGGCGGAGGCGCTCATCTCAGGGCTTCACGGTGGCGGCGGTGGTGGCGGCAGGGGCCGCGGGGGGCAGGGTCACGCTGGCCTGCGGCGGCTGGACGGCGTCGGGCAGGGAGCGCAGATAGGCCAGGGGATCGTCCTGGTCGAAGGCGATGCCATCCGCCAGCCGGAAGGGATGGCGATCCGGCCGCAGGGCCGGGTAGCCGGCCCGGGTCTGGGCGCGCTCGTAGAGGTCGGTGCGGTACACCTGAGCGAGCAGCTCCAGGCGGTTGCTTGGGAACGGGCAGAGTCCCCAGCGGCTGAACTGGCTGAGCAGCCACGCCCCCTCCGCCGGGTTCGGCAGGTGGGCGCGATCCGCGTGGTAGCGATTGAAGGGGAGCAGGGTCGGGGGCTGGTCGCCTGTGCCGTCGTCGAACTGGTTGCGCAGGGCGATCGCCGCCCGGCTTCCCAGCCATTGCGGCTGGCTGAGCAGGCGGGCCAGCTCCCCACGGCGGCCGCCGTCATCGCAGCGCTCGCCCGCTCGCATCAGGGCCGCCCCCAGGGCCGCCAGGGCCTCCGGCTCGGCGGCGGCAAAGGACTCCGAGCAGGTGAGCACCTTTTCGGGATGGCCACTCCAGATGTCGAGGTCGGTGGCGAGCACATAGGCCTGCCGGTCTTCCACGGCCGCGGCCACGCGGTAGCGACCGGCCACGAAGCCATCCAGCTGCTCGGTGCGCAGGGCGCCCGGCATCGCCATCGGTGAAATCGCCTCAAAGCGCACCTGCCGCTCCGGATCGATGCCGCCCCCGGCCAGCCAGTGGCGCACCAGCAGCTCGGCGATGCCGTGGCGCTGAGGGACGGCCAGGCGCAGCGGTGCGTGGCGTGGTTCCAGCCAGCGGCGCAGGCTGCCGCGATCCCGGATCCCCTGCTCCAGCAACGGCCGCGCCAGGCAGAGGGCATTGCCGTTGCGGCTCACCGTCATCGACGTGATCGCCGCCCAGGGCTCCCGGCCGCTGAGGCCGAGGTTGAGGGCGAGCGGGGTGGTGGCGGCGGTGATGGCCGCCTGCAGGTCCCCAGCCACCAGGGCGTTCTCCAGCCGCTCCCAGGTGGCGAAGGGGACCGGCACCAGCTGGATGGAGGCCTGATCCACCAGGTTCTGCTCGATCGCCACCGCCAGCGGGGCGATGTCCAGCCCGGGCAGATAGCCCAGGCGCAGCGTGCAGGGCGTGGCGCTGGACCGGGGCGCCGGGCGGGCCGCGCCGGTCCCTGTCGCCGCGGCTGCGCTGGCGCCGGTGATCGCCCGTCGCTGGCGCAGGCGCCGCTGTTGCTGCAGGAAGCTGATCAGCTCACTGCGCAGGGGGTAGTAGGCCGGGTGCTCCATCACCTCCAGCCGCTGGCGCGGCCGCTCGAAGGGCACGCGCAGGATCTGGCCGATGCGGGCCTCCGGACCGTTGGTCATCATCACGACCCGGTCGGCCAGCAGCAGGGCTTCATCGACATCGTGGGTCACCATCACGGTGGTGACGCCGGCCTCCTGGCAGATCTGCATCAGCTGCTGCTGCAGGTTGCCGCGGGTGAGCGCGTCGAGGGCCCCGAAGGGTTCATCGAGCAGCAGCAATCTCGGCTGGATCGACAGGGCCCGGGCGATCGCCACCCGCTGCTTCATGCCGCCGGACAGTTCGGCCGGGAGCTTGTCGGCGGCCTGGCTCAGGCCCACCAGCGCCAGGCTCCGCTCCACCGTGAGCCGGCGTTCGCTGACACTGCTGCCCGCCAGCACCCGGTTGACCGCCAGGGCCACGTTCTGGCGTGCCGTCTGCCAGGGCAACAGGGAGTAGTTCTGGAACACCACCATCCGGTCCGGGCCCGGTTCGGTCACCTGGCGGCCATCCATCAGGATGCCGCCGCTGCTGGCCTGGGCGAGGCCGGCCATCAGGTTGAGCAGGGTGCTCTTGCCGCAGCCCGAGTGGCCGATCAGCGCGATGAACTCGCCCTTGTGGATCTCCAGGTCGATGTCCTTCAGGGCGACGTAGCGGTCGCCGTTATCGAGTGGAAAGTCCTGGCTGACATCGTCAACCGTGAGGAATGCGGCCATCTCAGCGGGCTCCACGGGCGACGCGGCTGCCGAGCCAGGCGACGAGCCGATCGAGGGCCAGACCCACCAGGCCGATCACGACGATGGCCAGGATGATCTGGCTGGTGCTGGTGTCGCCGCCGGCGTTGTAGGCATCCCAGATGAAAAAGCCGATGCCGCCATCGGCCTTGAGCATTTCCGCCGCCACGATCGCCAGCCAGGCCAGGCCGATGGCGATGCGCAGCCCGGTGAACACATAGGGAGCCGTGGCCGGCATCAGGATGTCAACCAGGTAGGTGCGCTTGCTCAGGCGCAGCACGCGGGCGACGTTGGTGTAGTCCTGCGGGATTTCATTGATGCCGACCGCCGTGTTGATGATGATCGGCCAGATGGCGGTGATGAAGATCACGAAGATGGCGGCGCTGTCGGCCTGCTCGAACAGCAGCAGCGAGATCGGCAGCCAGGCCAGGGGAGGCACGGTGCGCAACACCTGAATCAACGGATCGAAGCCACGCCTCAGGAAGCGGTTGAGGCCGATGGCGAGGCCGGCTCCGATGCCGACGATCGCCGCGAGGCTATAGCCCAAGGCCACGCGCTGCAGGGAAATCAGCAGCTGCAGACCCAGGCCTTTGGCGGTGCCGCCGTCATCAAAAAAAGGATGCTTGATGTAGGGATCCCAGGTCTGGACGATCACATCAATCGGACCGGGAAAGCCGTTGCGGTTGATCTGCGTCAGCAGCTGCCAGAGCAGCAGAGTCAGGCCGATGCACACCACCGGGGCCTTGATCTGAAGGGCGAGCGGAGAGTGCAGCCAGCCCTTTGCCGGGCGGCGCTTGCTCTGGGGGGAAGCGGACAGAGTGGTCATCGATCGGGGGCGCCGACGGTGGGCAAGGGGGAGGGGCTCCGGCAGCCCCACATCCTTCAGCAGGCGGGGAGACGGAGGAGTGGCAGGCAGTTCGGACCGCTGCGGCAGAGGAACCGGCAGCCCTTCACCCCGGTCGACCGGGGTGAAGGGAGCCTGGCTTGGGGCCATGGGCACCCGCCGCAGCCGGCCCGCGGCGCTCAGATCATTTCAGAGCCTTGATCTTGAGGCTGTTGAGATAGGCCTGGGGATTGTTGGCGTCAAACTTGGTGCCATCGAAGAACACCTCCACACCCCGGGAATCGCCGGCGGGACCATTGCCGTAGCCATTGGCTTTGGCGGCGGCCCGCCAGAGGTCGCTGCGATTCACCTGATTCACCAGGGACTTGATGTTGGTCCCCTTGGGCAGATAGCCCCAGCGGATGTCTTCGGTCACAAACCAGGTGTCATGGCTCTTGTAGGGGAAGGAGGCATTGTCGGCCCAGAATTTCATCTTCAAGGCAGGGAGATTGGCAACCTTGCCCGTGCCAAAATCGATCTTGCCCTGAAGCCGGGGCAGGAGATCATCCACACTGGCCTTGACGTACTTGTCTTCCGAGAGGATCTTGGCCAGTTCATTGGTATTGGCGGGGTTTTCGGCCCACTTCTGGGCCTGTTGCACGGCCATCAGCAGGCGCAGGGTGGCGTTGGGGTTCTTCTTCACCCAGTCGGCGCGCATGGCGAAGGCCTTCTCGGGGTGATTCTTCCAGAGCTGACCGGTGATCAGGGCCGTATAACCCAGCTTCTTATTCACCAGGCGCTCGTTCCAGGGCTCGCCCACGCAGAAGATATCCATGGTGCCCGACTTCATGTTGGCCACCATCTGCGGCGGCGGGATCACCACCAGGTCAGCCTGCTTGTTGGGGTCGACGCCATTGGCCGCCAGCCAGTAGCGCATCCACAGGTCGTGGGTGCCGCCCGGGAAGGTCACGGCAGCCTTGAACTTGTCTCCGGTTGCGTTCTTGCGGGCGACCGCCTTGGCGAGGCCCGGCGCGGAGACACTGAACTTGTCCTTCAGAAATTCGTTGGAGGCTGAGATGGCCTGACCATTGGTGTTCAATCGCGCCAGGAGGAACATTGGAACCGGCTGCCTGCTCTTGGTGATCGCCCCGGTGGTCAGCAGATAGGGCATCGGTGACAGGATGTGGGCACCATCGATGCCGCCGCGGGCACCGCCCAGCTCCAGGTTGTCGCGGGTCACGGCCCAGGAGGTCTGCTTCTTGAGCTCCACGCCGGTCATGCCCTGCTTGAGGAAGAAGCCCTTCTCCTTGGCGATGATCAGGGGGGCAGCATCGGTGAGGGCGATGAAGCCCAGCTCCACGCTCGTGGTTTCCGGCTTGCCGGGTGCAGCCTGGGCGGGGCCGGCGCCCAGCAGGCTGGCGACACCGCCGAACTGAACCACCGCACCGGTGGCGGCGGCCAGGCCGGTGCGCAGGGCCTGGCGGCGAGTGAAAGGGGTCATGGGAAGTTCTGGATAGCGGAGCAGGGCGACGGTCGGCCGCCGGGACGGAAACTGAGAGGTGGACCGAGTCGCTGCCGGTCGGCGGAGCTGGCTGGAGGGTGCGGTGGCCCCCGTCGGCGCCGAGCTGTCTCCAGGCCGGGGCAGCAGACCCAGGGACCCAGCGATGGGATTCCCGATGGGAATCACAACCCCGCACCCGCAGGCCATGCGTTGTCGATCGGAGACCGAATCCCGACCACAGCCGGCGGGAGTCGGACCGAATGGGGGTCATCAGGGCCGGTGGGGACCTGATCACTCCGGACCTGAATGGCCCGGCTTTTCGCGTCACCGAGCTTCAGCATCTTCGGGGGAAGACACTGTTGCCAAGCCAGCAAAAAACCGGTGGGGGCAGTGCTTGTGGGCAGCTGGTGGAGGGAGAGCGACCGGCCAGCAACTCCGGGCTTCACAACAAAGAGCCCGAAGTGAATGGTGAGATCGGCGCTCATGCTTGCCGACAGAACTACAGAACCATGCGGCCCCAGCCCGTGTCGGTGGCTTCCGTTACCGAAACGTCCCCACGGTCAGCCCTTCAGGCCGAATTCCTCCAGGGCGCTGGGCAGGTTGCGGTGCTCGTGGCCGGGATGGCAGAGCTTCACCAGCGCGAAACGTTCCAGTTCATCGAGTTGGCTCCAGCGCTCAGCGCGGATGGTGACCCCCAACTGCCGGCACGACTCCAGCAGGACCTCGGGGATGGCTCCGCCCCGCAGCCAGGGCGCGGTGCGGACGGGATCGATCGGGCGGGCCGGCCCCTGGGGCAGGTCGGCGCTGCGGGCCAGCAGCCAGCGGCGCAGCGCCTCCAGATCGTCCGTGCTGTCGGGCCAGGCCAGCAGGTCGCGCCGTTCCGCCTCGCTCAGGCCATGCCAGTGCGCCAGCTTCAGCTTCACCCCCGCCAGATCGAGCTTGCGACGCACCGCCATCGGGATGCAGCGCAGATCGCCACTGAAGTCGGCCTCGAACGCGAAGATGCGGCGGTGTCGGTCGCCCGTCATGGCGCCAGCTCCTGACGCAGCCGCTCCCCGCAGCGGGCCTGCAGCAGGGCCCGGGCCTGATCCAGGGCCGCCGGCAGGCTGCTGAAGCGCCGCGCCAGCCAGAGGTAGGCCCCCAGATTCCAGAGCAGGGCCTCCGCCAACGGCCCCTCTCCCCGCAGGGCTTCGAGGCCGTCGCGCCGCCAGCTCTCCAGGTCCGACCAGCCCTGTTCGGGGGCACTGATGCCGTGATCGCGGGGGTGCAGCAGGATCCGCTCCATCGTCCCGTGACGCAGCCGGGCCGTGATCCCCGCCCGGGTGGTGGGCAGATCGGTGGAGCCCTCCAGGCCCTTCACCGTCAGCAGATCGGTTTCACCGGCTGCCGTCAGGGCTTCCCAGGCGCGGGTTTCCGTGGGGGGATGCACGAAGCCGCTGACCAGGAGATGCTCGCCGCGATGCGGAGTCCAGAGCAGTTCCAGGCTGGCCACCGGTGGCCGTTTGCCGATCGCGTCTCGAATCGCAACCAGCCGCTCAGCGCCCGGAAAGTGATCGGGTTGGTGGGTGAGGGCCAGGCCATGCCGATCGAGGCGTGCCTGCACGGCGGTCAGGGGCAGGCCGCACCATTCGATGCCCAGGCTGCGGAACAGCTCCGCCAGGGTCACCCCGTATTTCACCGGCATCGGAGCGCCACCGTGCAGCACCACCGGCAGCCCGGAGGCGGCCAGGCAGAGAGCCAGCAGGGGGAGCAGGGGGGCGGTGCGGCTGCGGCCGTCGTAGGGCACGCCGAAGCAGAGGGGCGCTGGCCCGCTGCTGGTGAGACTGGGCCCATGGTCTCGATAGCCCTCCAGCATGCCGGTGAGCTCCAGGGGGGCGGGACGGCGGATGCGGTGGGCGATCAGAAAAGCCCCGATCTGGGCCTCGTCGACCTGACCTGTGAGCATCAGGTCGATGGCGGCCCGGGCTTCTTCGCGGCTGAGGCCGGTGCTGGTGTGTTCACCGCTGCCCACCTTGCCGATCAGCTCGCGGAACAGGGCCCGCTCCGGACCGAGGGCCCGAAGCTGGGCGGCCCGGCGCTCCTCCCCGGCCGCCGGCAGCGGAGCCATCTCAGGATTTGGTAGCGATTGCAACAGGTCTCGAGTGGGCCGACGTGATGCCATTGTCCCTGAGAGCTTGACGGCCAGTACCGGTACGACCCCATTCCCTGATCCCATCGAACAGATCTCAACGGATCTGATCGATGGCTCGCTTCAGGTCTGGGTGTCGCCTGAACGTTGCTGAATCGTCCTAGCCATCAGTGCCTCGATGGCAGTCGATTGCTGCGAGCTGCCGGTCGGCATTGTTCTGGCATTCCGGTCTTCCCGTCCTGAATCTTTTCTCCGCACGGATGTCTCTTCCTCCGGAGCTGATCGGGTCTGTCGCTCCATTTCGGCACCCTTTTTGGGGAGCCCAGCCAGCGCAGACGCCCCACGTTCAGGCCCCTGGCGTTATCCACTCGTCCCCGATCCGGCCATGTCCGCTCCCTCCACCCCTTCCCCGGCCGCTCCGCTCACACGTCTGGAGCAGGCCAAGGCCAGCTTCAGCGGCCTGGATCTCGAGCCCCGATTGGAGCAGTTGGGGCGCGACGGCTGGGAGGCCCTCGATGAAGTCACCCTCACGGTGCACCTGAAGTGGCTGGGTATCTTTTTTCGCCCCGTCACGCCGGGACGCTTCATGGTGCGCCTGCGCCTGCCCAATGGCGCCATCCAGGCCAATCAGCTGGCGGTGCTGGCTGAGCTGGTCGATCGTTGCGGCGAGCACGGCAGCGCCGACATCACCACCCGCCAGAACCTCCAGCTCCGGGGTCTGCTCCTGGAGGACATGGCCCCCCTGATGGCGGCTCTGGAGCGGCTTGGGCTGACCAGCCGGCAGTCGGGTCACGACAACCCCCGCAACATCACCGGCAACCCTCTGGCGGGGCTGGATCCCGAGGAATGGGTCGATACGCGGCCGATCGTGCAGGCCATCCAGAGCGCCCTGCTGGGCCCCGGCGGACCCCGCAACCTGCCCCGCAAGTTCAATGTGGCGGTCGGCGGTGCCCCCGACAGTTTCCTGCTCCACAACGACCTCGCCTTTCTGCCCGCCCTGCGGGACGGCGAGCTTGGCTTCACGGTGCTGGTCGGCGGCTTTTTCTCCTCCCAGCGCAACGAACTGGCCGTGCCGCTCGGCCTCTGGCTCCGGCCCGCTCAGGTGCCCGCCTTCACCCTGGCGGTGCTGCATCACTACAGCGCCCATGGCAACCGCTCGGCCCGCAACCGCAGCCGGCTGATGTACCTGGTCGAGGCTCTTGGCCTCGACGCCTATCGAGCCGCCCTGCGGGCCACCCATCGGCACCTGGGCGGGGCCGAGCCCGACCTGCTGGATCACGACGGCTCCCATCTCGTGAGCCGGGCCCCTCGCAATCTCTGCGGTGTGCATTCCCAGAAGCAGGAGGGCCTGTGCTGGGTGGGGCTGAATGTGCCGCTGGGCCGCCTGGAGGCCGACTCGATGGCGGAGCTGGCTCGTCTGGCCGCGTCCTATGGCAGCGGTGATCTGCGCTTCAGCGAGAGCCAGAACGTGGTGATCGCCGATGTGCCCGCCGATCGGACCGCGGCCCTGCTGGCGGAGCCGCTGCTGCGTCGCTTCCCCGCCGTTCCCGGACCCCTGCTGGCCGAGGCGGTGAGCTGCACCGGCAATCGCTACTGCGGTCTCGCCCTGATTCCCACCAAATCCACGGCCCTGGCGGTGGTGGAGGAGCTGGAGCGCCGTCTGGAGTTCCCCGAGGCCGTGCGCACCCACTGGACAGGCTGTCCCAATGCCTGTGGCCAGCCCTACATGGGACAGATCGGGTTGATGGGGGCCAAGGCCCGCAAGGATGGACAGATGGTGGAGGCAGCCCGGATTTTTCTGGGCGGTTCGATGCGGGCCGACGCCCGGCTGGCGGAGCTGCACCACAAGGGGGTGCCCCTCGAGGAGCTGCCCGAGGTGCTGGAGGCGTTGCTGATCGAACACTTCGGTGCCCGCCGTCGTGGGCCGACGGTGGGTCCGACGGCGGCGGGTCCGGCGGTGGGTCCGGCGGTGGTGCCATCGTGAAGGCGCCCCGGCTGGCCTGTGTCGCGGCGGGCCCCGCCGCCGTGGAAACCCCTCTCGATCCTGCCGCTCTGCCCTCTCCGGCCAGCGCGGAGCGCTGGTCCTGGCTGCAGCGACTGCGCGACGGCGACCAGGAGCTGGAGCCCTGGATCGCGGCGATCGAGGCCGGACGCCTGGCGCCGGAGCCTGACCTGCTGGAGGTGCTGGCCGACCAGCTCGACGCCGACGCCGTCGTGCGGCTGCTGAACTGGTGGCGGGCCCAGCTCCAGGGCGGCTTGCCCTGGACTCCGGGCGAGCTTGCCCTGCCGCAGCGGATTGGTCGGCTTCGCGATGATGCCGTGGCCGCGGCGCTGCGCCGCTGCCTGGCTGCTCAGCTGGATCCGGCTGGGCGGGCGGTGCTGTTGCCTTTGCTGGGTCATCAGCGCTGTGGCCTCGATTTCCCGCTGCTGCGTCGCTGCGCCCTGGAGCCTGCGCCCGTCGTCGTGCGCCGCGCTGCCCTTGAGGGCCTCTGCCTGGGGCTGAGCGCCTGGCCCCTGGACGAATTGCGTCAAACCATGATGGAGCTGGCCGGCGATCTGGATCCCGGCTTGGCCGCCGCCGCCGTGGATGCTCTGGCCCGCCTGCCCGAAGGCCGCACCAGCCTGTGGAAGCTGCGCTCCAGGGCCCTGGATGACGGCGTCGCCGCCCGGCTGGATCGACGTCTGCGCGGCCTGCAGGCCTGTCCCCTGCTGCTGCTGGTGCATGGACGTACCCAGGGTCTGATCCCCGAGGACCTGCAGGCCCTGGCCGCCGACCTGCAGCAGCGGCGCGGGGCACCGGTGCTGCTGAGGGCCCTCAGTGAATCGCGGCCGCTGCTCCTGCCGCCTCTGCGGCAACCCCTCTGGCTCGTGCCGCTGCTGTTGTTGCCCGGCGAGCATGTGCGCCACGATCTGCCGCGCCTGCGCCGGGAGCTGCGGTCCCGCACCGGGTTGCGGATGTTGCCCTTCCTGGGCGCCTGGCCGGCCTGGCAGCGGGCCCTGGCCGCCGAGCTGGCGGCGCTGGCGGATCCCCTCGCCAGCGGTGAACGGCCTGCGGCGGGTCCGCCGCTGCTGCTGCATCACCCGCTCGAGGGCAGCCTCGCGCTGCGCTACCTGGCCCATCTGCAGCGCAGTGTCGGCTGCCGCTGCCAGGCGACTCCATACAGTTCGCAGGATTCCGAGCAGCTCGCCCTGGCCATCGACGGCCCCGTACTCCCCCTGGCCCTGGCCGCCAACCGGCTCACCGAGAGGCTGGAGCCCCTGCTGGGCCGCCGCCGGGCGAGGCCCCTGCTGGAGCGTCCCCGGCTGCGCCAGCTGCTGATCGAGCACCTTGCGGCGCTGCCATGACCCGGGACAACTCGCCCCTCGCCATTCCTGACGCCGCTGCTCCCGGGGTCTCCGCTTCGCCGCCCGATCTCCAGCCCCAGGGCACCGTCTACCTGGTGGGTGCGGGGCCCGGCGATCCTGAGCTGCTGACCCTCAAGGCCCACCGGCTGCTGCGCCATTGCGACGCCCTCGTCTACGACTCCCTGGTGCCGCAGGCGCTGCTCGATCTGGTGCCCCAGTCCTGTGAGCGCCATTTCGTCGGCAAGCGGCGCGGCCACCATTCGGTGCCGCAGCCGAGCACCAACGCCGTGCTGGTGGAGCTGGCCGGCCGTCACGGCACGATCGTGCGGCTCAAGGGCGGCGATCCGTTTCTGTTCGGCCGGGGCGCTGAGGAGGCGGCCCATCTGGCGGCGCGGGGCATTCCGGTGCAGGTGGTGCCGGGGGTGACCGCCGGCATCGCCGCGCCGGCCTATGCCGGCATTCCCGTCACCCATCGCAAGGCCGGCTCCAGCGTCACCTTCGTCACCGGCCATGAGGAGATCGATAAGGGGCGTGCCGGTGTGGACTGGCGCGGCCTGGCCCGCAGCAGCGACGGCCTGGTGATCTACATGGGTCTGCACAACCTGGCCCGCATCGTGGCGGAGCTGATCGCCGGCGGCCTGGCCGCCACCACGCCGGCCGCCGTGATCCAGCAGGGCACGGTGCGGGGCCAGCGGGCCCTGGTGGCGACCCTGGCGGAGCTGGCGCAGCGGGTGGAGGCCGAGGGCTTCGCCTCCCCCTCGATCGTGGTGATCGGCGAGGTGGTGAATCAGCGGGTGCCGCTCTGTGCGCCCGAGCCCGCCGACGTGACGATGCCGATTCCCTTTTAAGCCCGGACGGGGCCATCGAGCGTCGCTGGGGGTGGGCGGCGGCGATGTCTCCGCTCGCCTGTCGACGCGCTTCAGTCCAGCTTCAGCACGCCCTGGTTGCGCTCCCGGCGCAGCTGGTCCTTGGCGGCGAAGCGGGCCAGGCAGTCCCCCTGGGGCACGAGCACGCAGCTGACGTACGCGGCGGCCTCGCCGAGGGCGGCCCGGATCGCCTTGGCGGCCGGGGTGCGCTGGGCCTGGGAGTTGTTGTTGCCGAAGTTGAGGGTGCCGGCGGCGCCGGTCAGCACCTGGCCAGTGCGGCCCATGTTGGGAGCCAGCAGCAGGGCGGCACCGGCCAGGGGCAGCAGGCTCACCCCCTGTTGGCGGGCCTCGGCCACACTGCTGGCGCGGCCCTCGACGGTGCGGACGCCCACCACCTCGCCGGTGCTGCTGTCCACCACCCGGATGTCGATTGCCACGTAGTCCTTGGTTTCGAGTTGCTGCTGGTTGGTGCCGAAGCCCATCAGGCCGAAGTTGCTGCCGCTGGCCTTTTCTTCGACATTGGAGTCGTAGGAGGTCACCGTGCCCAGCACGATGTAGCGGGCGCCCGTCATCTGACCCTTGCGGGCGGCGTTGGGGCTCCGGCGCACAATGCCCAGCTCAGTCAGTTCCTGCTCGCTCAGCACGGCGCCGACGTTGCTGCGTTCCACCACCTGCAGGCTGCCGGTGGCCTGGAGTTCATTGGCCAGGGCCGCCGCCAGATCCGTCGCCACGGGCCCCTGCCACCACCAGGCGGGCTGGGTGACGGTGTTCTTGAAATCGGGCACTGAGACCGTGGGCCTGTAAGGAACGCCAACGGGGCGCCTGGGCTGGGCGAGGACTGCCGGCAGGGGCGTCAACAGTCCGCTCAGCAGCAGCAGGCTGGTGAGACGGGCCTTGATGGGTTGCTTCAGCATCCAGATCCCGAGATCTCACAACCTCCATTCAAGCAACCCCAGGCCGGGTGATCGCTCGGTTTGCGACGGTCTGGCGCCCTCACCCCGGGTCTCACCACTCGCCAAAGTGGACCACCTGAAGGGCAATTCGGTAGCCGGCTCAACGGTTGCCGGCGGGAGAGTTCGGTTCACTGGTGGAAACCCAGCTCATGGTTGCCCATCCGCAGCCTTCGCCATGACCACCAGCCGCCCCAGCAGCGAACGTCTGCACGACAGCCCCCAGAAGGCGCCCCGCCAGGCGCCGATGTTCGAGCTGGTCCCCTACGAAAAGTTCCGCGATACCCCGGCTGTCCGTTTCTTTGATATCACCGTCGCCGAATCGAATGCGCGTGACCTGGTGATTCACAGTGGCCCCGCCGTCAGCCCTCCCGATGAGGAGAAGACCGGTGCCTGGCAGTTTTATCTGCATCCCCACCAGGAAGACAACCTGCTGGCCCTGCACGGCGGCCGCACCTTTTATCTGGTCAATCTGGGCTGGAATTACCCCTATCACATTGTTCGCCTTGAAACCGGCGGCGACATCCTGCGGATTCCTCCCGGCACCTTCCATCGTTCCGTCTCCGATCCCGACGGTTCCGTGGTGCTCAACCAGGCCGTGCGCGAGGAGGGCGCCAGCGTGGTGCGCGAGTTCCGCGTCTACAACAGCCGCCTGATCCCGCGCCTGTTCGCCACCACCTTCCGCTCCGCCCCCCTGCCGAAGCTGCACGGCGTCAGCTGGTGACGGCCTGGCTCTGACGGATCCCCCAGGCAGCCATTGCCTGGGGCCGACGCTCAGGTTCCGATCGTGGCGCCGGCCTCAGGACCTGGAAGCGGGATCCCGAGTTGTGCCGTTGTCTGTGCATCCCTTGTCTGGGCATCGCTTGCTCTGGAATCCCGGTTTGCCAGGAAGGGTTGCCTGCTGTCGAACCGGGTCGGCAGGGGTTCTGATCCCTGGTCCAGCCGCTGGCCGAGGGGAGCCACGGCGAGGGATGGCGCTGGCGGCGCGAGATCACGATCGGGCGACTGCCGCCGATCAAGATCCCGGCCCGGTCAGTTGCGGCTGAGGGGCCGAGGCTCAGTCCAGTCGCAGATCGAGGGTCACATCGCCGGGGCGCTGGCGGCCGCTCCAGGGGGCTGACCCCGGGGGAGGTCCCGACTGGGAGCCGCAATCCAGGGGCCTGAAGGTCAGGTCGTGCTCCGCCAGCTGGAAGCAATGCCTGCCCGTGGGGGAGAGGATCTCCAGCTCCAGTGGCAGCTGGGGGGCGATGGCGGGATGCAGGCAGGGATAGAGGCGCTGATGCCGGTAGCGCACCGCCAGGGTCGGCTCCTGCAGCGGCAGGGGGCGCCCATTGAGCCGCAGGCTGCCGTGCTGGCGGAAGCTCTCGCTGACTTTCAGTTCAAGGCGTCGCAGGGAGCCATCGATGAAGCGACTGGTGAAGCCCCCCTGCACCGGCGTGTCGCAGATCAGGGGCCAGGGTTCGAGCGCCGGCCGCAGCTCCACCGTGTCGTCGTCCTGTTGCCAGCTCAGCAAAGGCGGGAAGCGCCACTCCCAGATCTGCCGGTAGGGGGTGGGATCGAGCCCCAGGCCATCGGCGGCCAGCTCGGCCAGGATCGCCTCGAGATCCGCCCACAGCAGGCTCGGCAGCAGCATGCGGTCGTGCAACTCCGGGCCCCAGTCGCGCAGGGCCCGGGGCCGATGGGCCGGTTCCAGCAGGTGGGCGGCGAGGCTGCTCCAGAGCAGGGCGATGGCGCTGCTCCAGCCCACCTGGGGCAGGCTCTCCATCGCCCGGAACTCCACCAGCCCCAGGCAGCCGGCTGGGGCGCCGGGATTCCAGAACTTGTCGAAGCTGATCTCGCAGCGATGGTTGTTGCCGCTGCGGTCGGCATGCAGATGGCGCAGGGTCTCGCCGATCAGGCTGCGATGGTCGCCGCGGGGATCGTCCGGGCCGCGGCCGTCGTCGGCCTGCTCCAGGGCTCGGTAGGCCAGCTCCAGGTCAAAGATCGAACCGGCCGCCTCGTCGGGCCTGGGTGCCTGGGAGGACGGACCGACGCAGGGGCCGCTGAACAGGTAGCCGAGGGCCGGATGGTGCTGCCAGTAGCGCAGGATCCCCACCAGCCAGGCCGGCCGGCTGAAGAAGGGATGGTGGGCCAGATCCGGTCCGCCCCAGAGCAGGTGATTGCCGCCGCCGGTGCTCTCCTGGCGGCCGCCGGCCGCCGCCTTCCAGCTGCGCAGGCCGACCGTGGCGCAGGTCCGCTCCAGCTGGGTCATCCAGCCGTGATAGTCGGCCCAGCCGTGGCAGATCGGCAGGTTGATCTCCAGCACGCCCGGATCGGCGGTGATCCCCAGCACCTGCCAGTGCCCGTCGGCATCCACGGGCAGCACGCCGCTGAGCCGGGGAGCCGCCAGGTCGTCCAGGCTGTCGGCCACGGCCTGCAGCAGGGTTTCCAGGGGACGGCGGGTGAGGGGCGGCAGGAACAGCTCCCAGCCGTCGCTGCCGATCTCCAGGGTGAGCACCTGGCGCGGCAGGTCCGCGGGCATGTGCTCCAGGGGCAGGCGCAGGCCGGCGGGTCCCGGCGCGCCGCTGAGCTGCCGCAGGGCCTCCTCCAGGGGCCAGGCGGCGGGCCGCCAGGGGATCGAACGGCTGGCCGGATCGCCGTCGTTGTCTGGATCGCTGGCCTGGTCGGGATCGCAGCTCAGGGGCACGGCCCAGATCCGCCGCTCCCCATCGAGGGGATCACGCAGGGGTAGGGGTTCGAGCTGGATGCCCAGCCGCCGGCCCAGGCTGGCCAGCCAGGCCTCGCCATCAGCCCCGACCAGCGGGCGGCCGCCCAGGCCCGGCTGGCAGGGGCTGGGCCAGCGCACCGGCGGGCGACCCTGCAGGCCGGTGATCAGGCGCAGGGCCCAGCGGGGATTGACCTCGCCGTCGTAGCGCTTGCCGGGGCAGTAGAGCAGCGTGCTGCCGGGCCAGGCCCGCAGCTGCAGCTCCTGGCCCAGCCGGCGGGCGATCGGCAGCTTGCTGGGGCCATCGGCCGTGACGCTCCACTCCGCCCCCACCGGTTCGAGCGGCACCACGGTGGGCTCTCCGCCCAGGGTCAGCTGAATGCCGGCCTGGATCAGCCGGGCTTCGGCGGCACGGGCCGCGGGTTCCATCCAGGTCATCGTCCAGGGGTCACGCACTGGGAACCACACTGCACGCTTGCACGGGAACGGGCTCGACCTTCCAGATCCGCTCGGCGTACTCCCGGATCGAGCGGTCACTGCTGAAGAAGCCGCAGCGGGCCGTGTTCAGCACGGACATCGTGCGCCAGCGCAGCTGATCCCGCCAGACATCGTCCACGTCGTTCTGGGCGCGGCGATAATCGCCGATGTCGGCCATCACCCGGAAGGGGTCGCTGCTGCAGAGGTTGGCCAGCAGCGGATGGAACAGGTCCCGGTCACCTTCACTGAAGTGTCCCGAGCCGATCAGCTCGATCACCTCCCGGGTCATCGGGTCGTTTTCCAGCCAGGGCATGGGGTGGTAGCCGTGGCGGTTGATCTCCGCCAACTGCTCGGCGGTGTGGCCGAACAGGAAGAAGTTGTCGTGGCCCACCCGGTCCCGGATCTCGATGTTGGCGCCATCGAGGGTGCCGATGGTCAGGGCGCCATTGAGACTCATCTTCATGTTGCCGGTGCCGGAGGCCTCCATGCCGGCGGTGGAGATCTGCTCGGAGAGATCCACCGCCGGATAGATGCGTTGCCCCAGCTTGACGCTGAAGTTGGGCAGGAACACCACCCGCAGCCGGCCGTCCATGGCCGGATCGATGTTGACGATCTCGGCGATGCCGACGATCAGGCGGATGATCAGCTTGGCCATGGCATAGCCGGGGGCCGCCTTGCCGCCGAAGATCACCGTGCGGGGCGGCAGATCCTCGCCAGCGCGGATGCGCAGATAGCGCTCGACGATCTGCAGGGCTGCCAGGTGCTGGCGCTTGTATTCGTGGATGCGCTTCACCTGCACGTCGAACAGGGAGGCCGGGTCGACCAGCACTCCGGCCTGGGCGTGAATCGTGGTCGCGAGTCGCTGCTTGGCCTGCTCGCGCACCCCTTGCCAGCGCTCGAGGAAGCCGCTGTCACCGGCGTGGGACTCCAGCTGGCTGAGCTGGTCGAGATCGCGGCGCCAGCCGCTGCCGATCGTCTGATCGAGCAGTTCGGCCAGGGGCAGGTTGGCCACCGACAGCCAGCGGCGGGGTGTGACGCCGTTGGTGACATTGCTGAACCGCTCCGGCCAGATCGCGGCGAAGTCGTGGAAGAGGTGCTTCACCAGCAGCTCGCTGTGGAGCTCGGCGACGCCATTGACCTGGTGGCTGCCGACCACCGCCAGATGGGCCATGCGCACCTTGCGCTCCGGTCCCTCCTGGATCAGGGAGAGCTTGCCCAGCAGCTCCGGCTGACCCGGATACTTCAGGCGCATCATGCGCAGGAAGCGGGCGTTGATCTCATAGATGATCTGCAGCTGGCGGGGCAGGAGTTGCTGGAACAGCCCCAGGCTCCAGCACTCCAGCGCCTCCGGCAGCAGGGTGTGGTTGGTGTAGCTGATGCTGGCGGTGGTGATGCTCCAGGCCGTATCCCAGTCGATGCCGTGCTCATCGATCAGCAGACGCATCAGTTCCGCCACGGCGATGGCGGGATGGGTGTCGTTGAGCTGAACGGCGAACTTGCGGTGGAACTCCGTCACCGGCAGCCCCTGGCCCTGCAGGATGCGGAACATGTCCTGCAGGGAGCAGGAGACGAAGAAGATCTGCTGACTGAGGCGCAGGCGCTTGCCCTGCTCTAGCTCGTCATTGGGATACAGCACCTTCGAGAGCGTTTCCGACTGCACTTTCTGCAGCACCGCCCGGGTGTAGTCGCCGGCGTTGAAGGAGGCGAAGTCAAAGGAGTCGGGAGCCTGGGCCGACCAGAGCCTCAGGGTGTTGGCGGTGTGCACCCCGTAGCCCAGGATCGGCGTGTCATGGGCGACGCCGATCACGGTCTGGCCGCCGATCTGGACCGGGTAGCTCCATTCCGGTCGGATCACCTCCCACGGGTTCCCCCCACTCAGCCAGGGATCGGTGCTCTCCAGCTGGCCGCCGGGCCCGATCTGCTGGCGGAAGATGCCGAACTCGTAGCGGATGCCATAGCCGAT
Source organism: Cyanobium sp. (assembly GCA_049282435.1). GTDB lineage: Bacteria > Cyanobacteriota > Cyanobacteriia > PCC-6307 > Cyanobiaceae > Cyanobium. Next base: position 43,354 of record JBAPUA010000229.1, read on the forward strand.
CGCCGGCAGTTCCAGGGTGGCCATTGATTCCTGGAAGCAGGCGGCCAGTCGGCCGAGGCCGCCGTTGCCCAGGCCCGGTTCGGGTTCCTGGGCCAGCAGCTCTTCGAGCGAGAGCCCCAGCTCCTGGCAGGCGGCCTCGGCCTCCTGCCGCAGCCCCAGGCTGCCCAGGTTGTTCTCCAGGTGGGGCCCGAGCAGGTATTCCGCCGACAGGTAGATGGCGGTGCGCACGTGCTGGCGCGTGTAGGTCTCGGCCGTGTCCACCCAGCTGGTCAGCAGCCGGTCGCGGACCGCCAGGGCCAGGCAGAGGTAGTGGTCGTGGCTGGTGGCCAACGAGGGCGATTTGGCCTGGCTCGAGAACAGGTGGCGTCGCATTGACTGGGCCAGGGAGCTGGTCGGCACCGGGACGACGTCGCTGAGCGTGGCGGCCATGGGGAGGGCCAGGGCGAACATGGGACCAGTCATCGCCCGGCGCCGGTCCCTTTGTTGTCCCCATCGCTACCGGGGCCGATTCCTTAAGGCCGGCTTTGGTTCAGCAGCTGCTGGGATGCGGCTGGCCCTGACGGGGTTTTCAGAGCTGCAGCGACTCCATCGCCTCGGCGGCGAGATGGCGGTTTTCGAGGATCTCGGCCTCAATGCTCCAGGTCATGTCGCTCTGCACCGGCTCGTCACCGGAGAAGCTGCCGTTGATGGCGGCGGTGAGCAGGGGCTTGGAGGAGGTGGCCAGCGTGATGTAGCGATCGTCGATCGCCCCCATGCCGCTGGGGTCGAAGCCGCGCCAGCCGGCTCCGGGCAGGTAGACCTCGGCCCAGGCGTGCAGGTCGTACTTCTTGGGTCTGGGTTCCACCAGGTGATAGCCGCTGACGAACCGGGCCGGCAAGCCGACGCAGCGGCAGGATTCGATCATCAGCATCGCCAGATCGCGGCAGGAGCCCACCCGCTCCTTGAGCGTGCGACCGGCCGGCCAGGCCGGGCCGACGTGGCGCTGGGTGTACTTGACCCGGTCCTGGATGATCTCCACCAGCTGGCTCAGGAACATCAGCGCCCGCTGATCGCTGCCCATCAAGGCCTCCTGGGCAAGATCCACCGCCGCCGGATCGTGCTGGCCGTTGGGCAGCCAGCCGGCAATCGCTCCGCTGAGATCGGAGTTGAGATGGCCGATCGGATAGGGGAGCTGGGGTTCGTTCTCCTCCAGGCAGATCGCCAGTGGCGGCGGCAGCTGGGTTTCCACCTCACTGATCGAACACACCTGGAAGTGGTCGGTGCTGCCATCGAAGCGGGCCCGCAGGATCTCGTCGCCGCTGGCGGCCACCAGCGGATAGAGCCAGGCCGGCTCGGGCGTGATCGTGAACTGAAAGTGCAGCAGCCGCTGGAAGCCGTGACCGCGGGGTTTGAGGCAGAAGCGATGGGGCCCCAGCAGCACCGGAGCGCTGTAGCGGTAGTCGAGGTTATGGGTTACGCGGGCGCGCATGCGGGTTCAGAACCGGAGGAGGTGCTGTTGGCGGAGATGAAATAGCGCGCTTCGATCAGATCGTGAAGTTGATTGAGATCCTGTTGCAGATGGTCGATTGCCTCATGCAAGCCGTTGGCGATCAGTTCGTCGATGCGGGTGAAGCTCCAGCGGGCCAGCACCAGGCCAATCAGGCATTCCAGATCATCGGGGGGAGCGGGAACGGCGCTGCTGCGGATGATGCGCAGGGTGTCGCTGATGCGCTCGAGGCAGTAGCGCACCGAGCGCGGGAAGATCGGATCCAGCAGCAGGAACGAGGCCACGGCCTCCGGTGCGATCGCCTGTTGCCGGGACTGGCGGAACATCTGGTAGGCCCCGGCCGTGCGCAGCAGGGCGATCCACTGCAGTTCATCAAGCACGCCGCCCACTTCCTCGTTGCTGGGCAGCAGCAGGAAATATTTGACGTCGAGGATGCGGGTCGTCTTGTCGGCCCGCTCCAGCAGCCTGCCGAGGCGGCTGAACTGCCAGGAGAGATCGCGGCTGAGGGTGGCGTCGGTGATGCCATAGAACAACTGGCAGGCCCGCCGGATGTCGCGCAACTGCTCCGGGGGCGGCTGGTTCCAGAAGCTGGGCTCCTGCAGGTTCCAGTAGACGTCGTTGATCTGCTCCCACATCTCGGTGGTGATCACATCGCGGATCTGGCGAGCGTTTTCGCGGGCGAAGTCCACGCAGTTGAGCACGCTGCCGGGATTGTCCGCGTCGCGCACCAGGAACTGGATCACGTCGTGGGGCGTGCCGGAGGGATACAGCTTGTCGAACAGTTCACGATCGCCGCTGGCATCGATCAGGGGCAGCCAGGGTTCGGCGCTGCCAGGGGGGCAGTCCAGGGCCATCGCCTCGCTGACTTCGACAAAGCGAGAGATGTTCTCGGCCCGCTCGACATAGCGGTTGATCCAGTAGAGGGAGTCGGCGACGCGGCTCAGCATGGGGCCACCTCGGTGGTCTGGCTCTGGCTCTGACTCTGACTCTGACTCTGATCGGGCAGCCCGCCGCTGTCATCGACGATCCAGGTGTCCTTGCAGCCGCCCCCCTGGGAGGAGTTGACCACCAGCGAGCCCCGCCGCAGGGCCACCCGGGTGAGGCCACCCGGGGTCACCCAAGCCCCCTTGCCGCGCAGCACATAGGGCCGCAGATCGACGTGGCAGGGGTAGAGCTCGCCCTCGCTGAGGGAGGGGACGGTGGAGAGTTCCAGGGTGGGCTGGGCGATGTAGTTGCGAGGATCGGACTCGATCTTGGCGGCAAACTCGCTGATCTGCTCGGCGCTGGCATGGGGGCCGATCAGCATGCCGTAACCGCCGGCTTCGGCCACCGCCTTGACCACCAGCTTCGGCAGGTTGGCGAGCACATAGGCCCGCTCTGCCGGCCTGGAGCAGAGATAGGTGGGCACGTTCTCGATGATCGGTTCCTCGCCCAGGTAGTAGCGGATCATCTCCGGCACATAGGCGTAGATCAGCTTGTCGTCGGCGACACCGGTGCCGGGCGCATTGGCGATTGCCACCCGGCCGGCTCTGAAGCAGGAGATCAAGCCCTTCACTCCCAGCAATGAATCGGAGCGGAACACATCTGGATCCAGGAAGTCATCGTCGATGCGGCGGTAGATCACATCCACCGGTTCCAGTCCGCTGGTGCTGCGCATCCACACCCGGTCCCCCTCGCAGACCAGGTCGCGGCCCTCGACCAGCTGAATGCCCATCTGCTGGGCCAGATAGCTGTGCTCGAAATAGGCGCTGTTGAACACCCCCGGCGTCAGCAGCACCACTTTGGGGGTGTCGGTCCAGGGGGCGAGTTCGCGCAGGGTCTGCAACAGTTGGGAGGCGTAATTGTCGATCGGCTGTACGGTGCGGCCGGCGAACAGGCTGGGGAAGATGCGCTTCATCACCCGGCGGTTTTCCAGGAAGTAAGCCACCCCTGAGGGGCAACGCAGGTTGTCCTCCAGCACCCGCCAGGTTCCCTCGCCATCGCGCACCAGATCCAGCCCGGAGATGTGGCACCAGCGTCCCAGGGGTGGAATCACCCCCTGCATCTGGGGTCGCCAGCCCTGGGAACTCTCCACGTCTTCCCGCGGCACGACCCCATCAGCCATGATCCGCCCCTGGCCGTAGACATCGGCCAGGAACTGGTCGATCGCTTCGAGCCGCTGGATCAGGCCCCGCTCCAGCCGCTGCCATTCGCCGGCTCCGATCAGTCGAGGCAGCGGATCGAAGGGCAGGATGCGCTCCACCCCCTGGCTGCCGGAATCATTGAGGCGGAAGGTGGCTCCCAGGCGCCGCAGCAGCATGCCCGCGGCGGCATGGTTGTGGTTGAGCTGGGCCAGGCC
>JBAPUA010000230.1:0-2750 GCA_049282435.1 Cyanobium sp.
GCCGACACCACGCCCGTTCCCTCGCTGGTGATCGGACCCTGGCTGGGGGACGGCTGCCGCTGGCATCCGCCCAGCCTCTGGCTCGGAATCGGCTGTGAGCGCAACACCAGCCTGGCGGTACTGGAGCGGCTGCTGCAGAAGGTGCTCAGCCAGTCGGGCCTGGCCGTAGCAGCGGTGGCAGGCCTCGCCAGCATCGATCGCAAGGGCGACGAGCCGGCTTTGCTGGCCCTGGCGGCGGCGCGGGACTGGCCGTTGAAGCTGTTCGGCGCCGACCAGCTGGCCCCGATCACGGTGCCGAATCCTTCCGTGGCGGTGGCCAGGGAAATGGGCACGGCCAGCGTGGCCGAGGCGGCGGCCTGGCTGGCGGCGAACGCCGCGGCCCCAGCTGCCGGTGAGGGTTCACAGGCCCGGTACCTGGTCACCAAGACAATCGAGCCGGCCGGTCCGGGCGAACAGGGGGCAGCCACCCTGGCGGTGGCTCTGTCCCCACGGCAATGGGCACCGCAGCGCGGCGCACTGCATCTGGTGGGCAGCGGTCCAGGTCGGCTCGATCTGCTCAGTGGCGATGCCCGCCGCAGCCTCGCCGCCGCCACGGTCTGGGTGGGCTATGGCCCCTATCTCGACCTGCTGGAACCCCTGCGCCGGCCCGACCAGCTGCGCCGCGACGGCCAGCTCACCGAGGAGCGAGCCCGCTGCAGCGAAGCCCTCGCGCTGGCGCAGCAGGGGCTGAATGTGGCCCTGATCTCCTCCGGTGACAGCGGCATCTACGGCATGGCCGGACTGGCCCTGGAGCTCTGGCTGCAGCTGGCCGACCAGGATCGCCCTGGCTTCGAGGTGCATCCAGGACTGTCGGCCCTGCAGCTGGCGGCCGCCCGGGCCGGCGCGCCGCTGATGCACGACTTCTGCACGATCAGCCTCAGCGATCGGCTCACCCCCTGGGAGGTGATTGAACGGCGCCTGCGCGCAGCCGCCGAAGGGGACTTCGTGGTGGCCCTGTACAACCCCCGCTCCCGCGGACGGGACTGGCAGCTGGGCCGCGCCCGGGAGCTGCTGCTGGCCGGCCGGCCGGTGAGCACGCCGGTGGTGCTGGCCCGCCAGCTCGGTCGCCCCGAGGAGCAGGTGAGCCTGCACACCCTGGGGGAACTGCCGATCGAGCAGGTCGACATGCTCACCCTGGTGCTGATCGGCAACAGCAGCAGCCGGGTGGAGGCGGGCCGCATGGTGACGCCCCGGGGCTATCCCGGGGCCGACCTGGCCTGAGGGCCGAGCGGAGACTGCCTGGCAACAGAAAGAATCGGGATGACAGGATTCGAACCTGCGGCCCCTTCGTCCCGAACGAAGTGCGCTACCAAGCTGCGCCACATCCCGATGGCTGGACTTTAGGGGATGGCCCTCCTGGGGGCACGGCGCTCCCACCGGCCAGGCTGGCAACGGCCGCAGCAGGGCCGGCACGAGCAGCCTGGCCTGGATCACCGGCCCGCGTGCCCCTGCCTAAAGTCCAGGGTCACGACCCGCCACGGCGCGCCATGACGAATCCTGGGACGGTCAGCGACGTCCACGCGTCGATTCCCCCCGGGGACGGGCTGAGGGAGGGCAAACCCCCCTGGCTGCGGGTCAAGGCCCCCCAGCGGCAGCGCATCGGCGCCGTGGCCGATCTGCTGCTCGACCTGAACCTGAACACCGTCTGCCAGGAGGCCAGCTGCCCCAACATCGGCGAGTGCTTCGCCGGCGGTACCGCCACCTTTCTGATCATGGGGCCGGGCTGTACCCGGGCCTGCCCCTACTGCGACATCGACTTCGACAAGAGCGTGCGGGCACTCGATGCCAGCGAGCCCGAACGGCTGGGCGAGGCGGTCGCCCGGCTGGGACTCAGCCATGTGGTGATCACCTCGGTGAACCGCGACGACCTGGCCGATGGCGGCGCCAGCCAGTTCGTGGCCTGCATCGACCAGGTCCGCCAGCGCTCCCCGCTCACCTCGATCGAGTTGCTGATCCCCGACTTCTGCGGCAACGGGGACGCCCTGGACACCGTGATGGCCGCGGCCCCAGAGGTGCTCAATCACAACATCGAGACGGTGCCCCGTCTCTACCGCAAGACCCGACCCCAGGGGAACTACAGGCGCTCCCTGGAGCTGCTGCAACGGGTCCACCAGGACTGGCCCCGCACCTACACCAAGTCGGGGCTGATGGTCGGCCTGGGGGAGAGCGACGACGAGGTGCTGGCTGTGATGGCCGACCTGCGCCGCCATGGCGTCGACATCGTCACCATCGGCCAGTACCTCTCGCCAGGGCCGAAGCACCTGCCGGTGGATCGCTTCGTGAGGCCCGAGCAATTTGAGGACTTCCGGCGCCAGGGGGAAGAGAGATTGGGCTTTCTACAGACGGTGAGCAGCCCGCTCACCCGCAGCAGCTACCACGCCGGCGAGGTGCGGCGGCTGATGCGGGAGTTTCCCCGCTGATCATCTGGACGGCTTCACTCGGCCGCGCACTGGAGCACCAGGGCCTCGGGGAAGAGGGAATGGTGCGGATCATCACCTCGATCCGGCGGCCGCTGGCGCGGCGTTCCTGGCGCCGGTTGCAGCGCTCGGCCACCTGCACCAACCAGCGCCGGTCAGACCGCAAGACATCCGCCTACTCCGCCGAACTGACGATCTCCAGCCGCAGGACGCCCGCAGCGGCAGGGAGCTGGGGTCCAGCCCCCTGGAGCGGCCCTGTCCCTGGCGGCGGCAGGCGCTCCGCCAGAGACAGGG
>JBAPUA010000231.1:0-1865 GCA_049282435.1 Cyanobium sp.
CTGCTCGGTAGCCAACCGAGCAGGGAGCAATCCGCATGAATTCCCCCCCCCCTTAAGGGGGGGGTACGAAGTGAAGCGGCTGCCGACTCAGCCCGCCAGGGCAAACAGGGGTTTGAGGGGCCGCCACGGGCCCTGGCAGGCCAGTGGCGGCTTCCACCAGTCGTACCGGGGGGTGGGACGAGTACTGAGACTCCAGGTACCACAGAGGATCTCCACAGAGCGGCGGGATGACAGGCCAGCTCAGAGGGCATCGAGGCTGCGCCTCACCGGCTCTCCTGGCCATCCGCCAGGCGGGCATCGGCGATGCGGCCCAGCTCCAGGTCTTCCACCGAATCCATCAGCTCCTGCTCGTAGGCCTTGGCCGGCACGCAGTAGAGCACTGGCTCGTTGCGGTTGAGCACCGCCATAGGCACGCCTTCCCCTGCCACCACGGTGGCCATGGGGTTCTTCCTGAGTTCCGAGATGCTCACGGCGGTCTGGGTCGGGACGCGGTGCGCCGTCTGCGGCGCAGACCGGCTTGAACGCTCACATCAATACGCTGAAAAGGTCTTGGCGAGGTCTCAGAGGGGCTGGCCATGCAGACCTGCCTGATGGGTTTCTCAGGCCGCCAGGTGGGGCTGCACGCTGTGGCCCATCGCCGCGGCCACGACCTTCGGCGCCAGATCGTCGATGACGTGAGCAGAGTGAGCATAGCCGTGACGAAAGAAGTAGAGCACAAGCTTCTGGCCTTTGGCCTCGTACCCGCGCCGCAGCTCTTTTCATAAAAGTCTATGCATCAAATCGTGGCCCAGATGTAGCCACCGCCCTGATCCTATCCTCCCTCCTCCCAGTCACGGGCCGCCGGCAGATGAGAGGTTTGGTGAGATGTTTCGCCTCACGGCCTGACACTGGAAATGAGGCGCTGGCGGCCGCTGGCAAGCCGGCAGCAAGTATTCACAGGGGCCTTGAGCCGAGAACCCTGATTGAGAACAGGAAGCGGGCGGCGGGAATCGAACCCGCATCATCAGCTTGGAAGGCTGAGGTTTTACCACTAAACTACGCCCGCACCGATACAAATGTTCGCCCCGCAGGGCTGGCCATTGTGCTGGTGGTTGCCCCGGTTTGGAGCTGGTTTCGGACTCGACGTCCGAAGTCCCGCCCGAAGGTCGAGGTTGCTGCATTATGACCTCCGCCGGTACTCGCCAGCCTTGCCCCCCTCTTCTTCTCAGGCACCCGCGATGGATGATCGCAGCGGCAGCAAGGCCTACATCGATCCGGTCGATCTGGGGCCGGGCCCGCGACGGCGCATGCTCTGGGCCTACGGCATGGGGGATGCGGGCACCGGCATGGCCGCCTCGCTGATCGGTTTCTACCTGTTCATCTTCTACACCTCGGCCGTGGGCATGCCGCCCTGGATGGCCGGCCTGGTGCTGATGCTGGCCCGCCTCTGGGATGCCATCAACGATCCGGTGGTCGGCTGGCTGAGCGACAAGACCCGGACCCCCTGGGGCCCCCGCCTGCCCTGGATCGTCGGCGGTGCGCTGCCCCTGGGCTTTGCCATGGCCCTGATGTGGTGGGTGCCCCCCGGAGGACTCTGGCTGAAGTTCGCGATCTTCGTGGTGATCTCGATCGTGGCCAACAGCCTCTACACGGCAGTCAACCTGCCCTATGCCGCCCTGGCGGCTGAACTCACCACCGACGTCTCCCTGCGCACCCGGCTGAACACGGCCCGCTTCACCGGCTCGATCATTGCCACCCTGGTCGGGGCCCTGCTCGGCGGTCTGCTGCTGCGCGACCACTCCGATGCGGCCAGCTACTGGCGGGTCGGCATGCTCTCGGGGGTGATCATCACCGTCGCCACCCTGATCTGCAGCTGGGGCATCGCC
>JBAPUA010000232.1:0-5107 GCA_049282435.1 Cyanobium sp.
GATCACCAGCAAGAAATATGGTGATTTACATGCCTTGTCCCTCAAAGAGTCGGACTTCCTCTCCGGTGGCATCAAACGAGACAGTTTCATCCGTGGCGCCAAGCTCTTCACTGCCAATGAGGCTCTCATTCTTGGAGTTGCTGGACATCTGACTCATTCCAAGCTTTCAGAAGTCATTTGCCAACTTATTGAAATACTGTCTGCTTGCCTGAAAGATGACACCTTCTAACATCCAAATCCAGAAGACGGGAGCAATGGCTGACTTCTGTACCGAGATTCATGCCCGCTTCTGATCTGAGCGTTAGGCCCAAGCCCAGAAAACTCACAGAGCAATGTCCATCACGAGAGTATTCCGAGTTCGAATTCATCCCGAATTGAAACTAGAGTTCGAGGAGAAGTTTTCCTCTGTTTCCGTTCGTGCCGTGGCCGAGGCCCCAGGGTTTCTAGCGGTTTCTATTTTTAAAGCTACAAAGTGGGCTCCGAATGAGTACGCAATGATTTCTCATTGGGAAAATGTGGATGCACTCAAAGCCTTCGCCGGTGAGCATTGGAATCATGCTGTGATCCCTCCTGGCATGGAGAAATTCGTCGATGAGTGTTGGGTGCATCACTATGATTCGTGGGCTGAAGTTTAAGCCGCACTTTGAGAGCAGCGCTCCGAAATTATTTGCCTACCCAGATCTCAGCGCTGAGAGGTAAAGAACTGTGCCAAGACCATTCAATAAGATCAGCCTGAAGAAGCAGGCACTTGAAGAAAATCAGTTAACTACGGCGGCAGTGAAACCAGATCCTGACGCACTTCCTCTTGCAGACGAGCAGATGACTGCTCATCATCCCCATGCGGGTGCTGAGCGGTCGTCGAAAGGTGGCGATTGAAAAGCAGCTGGTTTCTGTCCGGTATTGTCCTGATGTTAATTACTATTTCAGGGCCTCAGGTGCTGATTGGCAAGCTCGTATGAATGCTGTGCGTAAGGAATATGTCGAAGCTCACTCCACTGGCAATGCGAGGAGGGCCTAACATCAAGATGCAGAAGACGGGGGCGAGGGGTGTCTTCTACGCAGAGGGATCTGCCCGCTTCTGATCTTGGCGTTAGCCGCACCAAAGAAAGCTAGACGGATCTCTCCATAGGCCAGCTCCGTGCTGTGGCTCTCTTTTCGTAGCCTGCCCCGGTTACCTTGGCTCCAACTCGGCATAATCCGCCGATGGCCGGCCTCTTTCTTTCCCACAGCAGCGCCGACGATGGCTTCGTGCGGGAGCTGCGGCAGGCACTGGCTGATCTGGGCCAGGAGGTGTGGATCGATTCACGCCAGCTCAAGGGTGGCGATCCGCTATGGAGTGAAATCACGGCAGCGATTGAGGCTGCGGCGGGCCTGGCCGTGCTGGTGAGCCCTGAGTCGCTGCAATCGCGCTGGGTGGGCAAGGAGCTGCGCCATGGGCTGAAGCTGCAGGCCGAGCGGGGCCGGGCCGCCTTCCCCGTGATCCCTCTCTCCCTCAACGGCACCCGGCTCGTGGTGCTGGAGGACTTCTTCGCAGAGGAGCCCACCTACATCTCGGTGAGCAGCGCCCCTGGCGGCGCCACGGCCGCCCTCCACCACATCCTCGTCGCCCTCGGCCTCCGCCTCCCCACCGACCGGCCGCCTGTGCTCCAGCCGCGGCCGGAGCCGGTGGCGGAGCTGGTGCTGGAACTCAGCGACCTCGGCTTCCAGGAGCAGGACGGCGTGCGCCGCCCCGCCGCCCGCGCCCGCCTGGTCTACGAGCCCGCCAGCGCCGGCCAGCCGGAGGTGGTGAGTGAGCAGAGCTGGCGGCTGATCGCACCGCTCGGGCCGATCGAGGCGGAGGAGCTGGGCTGGTATCTGGAGCGCTGGCCGGTGTGGCCCAACCCGCTGGTGGCCGATCGCGCCAAGCGGGTGGAGGCGAACCTGATCGCCTGGGGGAAGGCCCTCCACGCCGCCGCCCTGCCGCTGCAGCCCACGGCGAACGTGCTGCAGGCCTGGGCGGGGGTGGCGGCGGGGGCGAGCCGTCGCTTTTCTGTTTCCGTGGACGATTCCCTGCTGCTCGGCTCCAGTGAGGCGGAAAACGCCACCGCCCAGGAGGCCGCCACCGCCCTGCTCGCCCTGCCCTGGGAGCTGCTGCACAACGGCGCTGGCTTTCTGTTTCAGGGCGGCCAGCCCACCCGCGTGCGCCGCCGGCTGCCGAACAAGCGGTCTCTTGCGGTGCCGGTGGTGGCGCCACCGATCCGGGTGCTGCTGATCACCGCCCGCCCGGAAGACGACGCCTGCGGCTACCTCGACCATCGCGCCAGCGCCCTGCCCCTGGTGGCCGCCACCGAGGAGCTGGGGGAGGTGCTGCGGCTCAGCCTGCTGCACCCCGCCACCTACCCCGCCCTGGAGGCGGAGTTGGCCCGGGCCCAGCAGGCCGGAGAGCCGTATCACGTGGTGCATTTCGATGGCCACGGCGTCTACGACCGCCGCGTGGGCCTGGGGGGCCTCTGCTTTGAGGATCCCAGCGACAGCCACAAGCTCACAGGGCGCCGCCACCAGACGGTGTACACCAACCAGCTGGGGCCGCTGCTGAAGGATTACCGCATCCCGCTGGTGCTGCTGGAGGCCTGCCAGAGCGCCCAGGCAGAAGCGGGCGCCGAATCGGTGGCCAGCGACTTGCTGCAGCGGGGTGTGGCCTCGGTGGTGGCGATGAGCCACAGCGTGCTGGTGGAAACGGCGCGGCGGTTTGTGGCCGCCTTCTACGCCGAGCTGGCCCGTGGCCAGCGGGTGGGCCAGGCGATGCTCGCCGGCCAGCGCGCCCTGCACAGCGACCCCAGCCGGGGCCAGCGCTATGGCATCGGCGAACTGACCCTGGCCGACTGGTTTGTGCCGGTGCTCTACCAGGAAAAGGACGACCCCCAGCTGTTTACGGCCACCGCCGCGCCCCAGACCCGAGAAGACCTGCGCTCCCGCCTGCGGGCAAGGCTGGGGGAAGTGCCGCCGGAACCGGCGGAGACGGGCTTTGTGGGCCGCAGCCGCGATCTGCTGGCGCTGGAGCGGCTGCTGCGCCAGGAGCGCTGGGCCGTTGTGCGCGGCCAGGGGGGCGAGGGCAAGACGGCGTTGGCGGCGGAATTGGCCCGCTGGCTGGTGCGCTCCCAGCAACTGCGGCGGGCGGCGTTCGTGAGCGTGGAGCTCTGCAGCCAGGGCCAGGCCGTGCTCGATGCCCTCGGCCGCCAGCTGGTGGGCGCCGACTACTCCGCCGCCAAATACGAGAGCCCCGAGCAGGCGTTGCTGCCGATCGAGCGGGCGTTGCGGGAGCAGCCCACATTGCTGGTGATCGACAACATGGAGAGCGTGCTGCTGCCCCCCTATCTCGAAACGCCGGAGCTGCTGGGCGAGGAGGCGGCGCTGGAGCTGCAGGAGATTTTGGCGTTGGCGGAGCGGCTGTTGCGCTCGGGCAAAACGCGGCTTGTGTTCACCAGCCGCGAGGCCCTGCCGGCACCGTTTGACGCGCAGCCTCAGCGCTGGGAGCTGCACCAGCTGGAGAAAGGCGATGCGGTGGCATTGATCGAGCGCTCCCTCGCCGCAGGCGAGAGCAACGCCGCGGGTGCTGGGGCGGGGACAGCTGCCCTGGAGGCCCGGCGGGAGGACATCGAAGCGCTGGTGGCTGCCGTGCAAGGCCACGCCCGCACCCTGGCGCTGCTGGCCCCGGAGCTGCGCCGCCGCGGCGTGGCGGCCACCCAGGTGGCCCTGGTGGAGCTGATGCAGCAAATGCAGCAGCAGGTGGCCCAGCTGCCGGCGGATGACCCGCGCCGCCGTGAGCAATCGCTGTTCGCCAGCGTGGAGCTCTCGCTGCGGCGCCTTTCGGCGGCCAACCGGGAGCGGGCGCGGCTGCTGGGGGTGTTCCACGGCGGTGTGGATCTGGATGTGTTGCGGGCGATGACGGGCTGGGAGCCAGCGGAGGTGGAGGGGCTGGCGCTGGAGCTGGTGGGCACCGGCCTGGCCACGGCGAATCCTTACAACCACCTCTCGCTCAATCCCGCCCTCTGCCCTTACCTGAAGGCCAGCCTCAGCGAGGAGGAGCTACAGGGGCTCACGGCAGGCTGGCTGGAGGCGATGGCCACCTATCTCGGCTTTCTCGTTCAACAGCGGAGTCAGAACGCGGAAGTGGCGGCGACGCTGACGCTGCTGGAGCTGCCCAATCTCTTTGCCCTGCTCGATCGCTCCCAGGCCGTCGCCGATCCTGAAACCACGATCGATAGGGCCACCTCCCTGTATGGCCTGCTGCAATGGCTGGGCAAACCGCGGCTGCTGGAGCGGGTGGCTCGGGTGCGCGAGGCCGCCGCCGCCGCCCTGGGTGAGGGCCCCTCGCACGCACGCTTTGAGGCCAGCCGCACCCGTATCGAGCAGCAGCTTGAGACTGGGCAGCTGCGGGAGGCGCTGGCAGGGGCGCAGCAGTTGCTGCAGCAGGCCCAGGCGGCGGGGGAAGCGGCCTATGCCGATGCGGACTACGACCTGGCGATGGCCTTCTGCTTGCTGGGTCGGGTGTTGAAAACAGGGGGCAGAGCGCAGCAGGCCCTGCCGCTGCTGCAGGAGGCCGGCCAGCGCTTTGAGGCCTTCGCCCACAAGCGGCCTGGTGTGGGGGCGGAAAGGATGGCATCCACCTGCCTCACCGAACAAGGCAATTGTCTGCTCAACCTGGGCCGTTACGACGCTGCGGCTGCTGCCTACGAGGAAGCGATCCGCAGAGCTGAACAACGGGGGGATCTACGCGAAGTGGCCGTGAATAAATTCCAACTCGGCACCATCCGTCTCAAGCAACAGCGCTATGACGAGGCCCTGGAGGCGTACCAGCAAGCCCGCGACACCTTCTCACGTCTTAGTGAACCAGGCACCGTCGCCGTCGCTTGGCATCAGATCGGCAGGGTTCATCAGGAAGCGAGTCAGCCGGAGGCGGCGGAGGAAGCATACAACCAATCCCTGGCGATCGAGGTGCGGCTTGGCAATCAGGCCGAGCAGGCGGGCACCCTGGGCAGGGCTGCCTCAAAGTCGACATCTTGGCCCGCACTGGCGACTGAACGACGCAATGCCGCCTGATCAAGCGCTGACGACGACTGGATCCCTG